>JABCNW020000153.1 GCA_013333945.2 Propionibacterium sp. | reverse complement strand
GCCGGGATTCAGAGCAGTGTGAATATCGTGAGAGATCTGAGCTCAGAGCCTGAAAGACGCGACGGAGTTGTGTGCACCCATTTCAATCCAGAAATCATAACCCGCGGTAAGGGCGGTCGTTTTATTGGTGCTTTCATGGAGGCTTATTCACAGACAGCGTGGCGGCCAGTAAAACCCCTAGTCAGGGCGCACTTGAGGAAGGCTGTGAATAAGCCTCATGGATGTTCGGTATGCGGATGGTGTGAGGGATAGGATACAGTTTTATCCTGCCCCGAGAGGGGCGTGGGGCACGGGGAAGGGTGCAGAGGCTGAGCGGTTGTGTTGGTCTGGTGCGCCTTTTACTTTGTGGCGTTGGCCGCGAACTGGAGTGGTCGCTGATATCGCCTCCAGCGGTGAGGAATGATCCTTCTTTCTTGTCGGGGGGATCGTTTGGAGTCATGGGTTTCTTAAATATCGCCGTGTGAGAGGTCCTGGATCTTCTCCAAATCGGAACTGTGCGGTGAGGGCAAGGGGTGAGGATTTCGTCCTCGCTATTTCCTCGTGTGTGGATTGACGCTCCAGCGAGCGGATCAGAATCACGTAGGCGTTGGTGGGTCGTGGGGCGATCAGCTGCCGGGCCGGGGCTCCTCCTCAGTCAGATAGGTGGTCGTGAAGGTAGTCAGGGCCAGTACCTCATGGCACGCTTCCTTCGTCGCGTCTGGTCCCCTCAATACGGCGGTCGTTGTGTGTGCCACGGAGGGCAGCAGTCCCCTCAGCGCCTGTTGTCTGGGCGTGCAAGGATGAACGGCATGGATCTTCTCGACGTCGAAGCAGCTGTCCTGGGCCATCGACTCGGTGGTGGGGATTCAACGGTCGAGGACCACACCGAGCGAGTACTGGAACGCATCAGAAAACGCGACCCGGAACTGAACGCGTTCTCCCAGCTGAACCCCGGGGCGTTGACATGTGCTAGGGAACTCGACGCCACGCCGGCGCGTGAACGGAAAGTGCTGCCACTATTCGGGGTTCCGGTTGCCGTGAAGGAGGAAATCGAGGTGGCGGGGCTCGTCACCACCCTCGGGGGTCGCGGAAACACGACTCCCGCGGTCGTCGACTCGGAGGTGGTGGCTCGGCTGCGAGCAGCGGGCGCGATCATCATCGGCAAGACCAACATGCCCGAGTTCGGGCAGGTACCCTTCACGGAGGGGGAGTGGGGTGTCACCCACAACTCCTGCGACCCGACCCGCAGCCCCGGCGGCTCGTCCGGGGGATCGGCTGTGGCGGTGGCCTCCGGCATGGTTCCGCTGGCCCTCGGCGGTGACGCCGGCGGTTCCATCCGCATCCCCGCCGCCTGGAACGGCGTGTTCGGCATCAAACCCAGCCGGGGAAGGGTCAGCACGGCCCCCCACCCACACCTGTGGCACAGGCTCGGCACCTACGGCCCCCTGGCCCGTAGCGTCGAGGACCTCCGGCTGGCGATGGCCGTCACGGCACCCGAGGATCCCGGCCCGAGGTCGGATGGGGTACTTCGGGTGGGATGGAGCCTCGGCTCCTGTCTGCCAGGCGTCAAACCCGATCCTCAGGTGGCCCGGGCCGTTGCGCGGGCGGCCGACAGACTGGCGGAGGAAGGCCACGAGGTCACCCGAGGATCGATCCGCTGGGCAGAGACCCCACTCACGTTCATGGTGCAGTTCCACCTCGGGGTGCTCGACGAGGTGCGCAGGCTGGAACATCCCGAACGCATTGAGAAACGTTCGCAGCGGATAGCGGCAATGGCTCGCATGCTGCCACCGGGGGCGTTGCGCTGGGCGGAGCGCAGCACCACCCGGGTGGAACGGGCCATGGAGCGGATCTTCCGGCGGATCGATGTGCTGCTCACCCCGGTGACCCCCACGCTGCCGTCGCCGATCCGGCGTGTGCACCGGATGGGCTACCTCGCGGGCCAGCAGATTTCGGCGAAGGTCATCGCCTACACCTCGTACTGGAATCTCGCCGGCCACCCGGCCCTCAGCGTGCCCGTCGGTATCAGCTCGGAGGGGCTTCCCCTGGCGGTTCAGGTGATCGGCAGGCGGGGCGAGGACGATCTCGTCCTGGAGGTCGGGGAGCGGCTGAGCCGCTACTGATCGGACTCGACCTCCGGGGCGGCCAGACCCGTCAAGCTACCGCGGTGGCGGGCCGCGATCTGCTTGGCCTGGTTTGTGGTGGGGCCGGGGGCAGCGACGAACATGGCCTCACGGTAGTAGCGCAACTCCTCGATGGACTCCTGGATGTCAGCCAGTGCCCGGTGGTTTCCCTGCTTGGCAGGAGCCTGGTAGAGCACCCGCGGGAACCAGCGCCGCGCCAGCTCCTTCAAGGAGGAGACGTCCACGTTGCGGTAGTGGACATGGGCCTCCAGCTCGGGCATGTCCCGGGCCAGGAATGCGCGATCCGTCCCGATGGTGTTGCCCGCCAAGGGTGCTTTGCGGGCGGTGGGCACGAACTCCCGGACGTAGTCGAGGACCACCTGAGTGGCCTCCGTCATTGTGGTTCCGTTGGCCAGGGCATCTAGGAGCCCCGACTTGGTGTGCATCTCGCGGACAAAATCGCTCATCCCAGCCAGCTGCTCTTCACGAGGCTTGATCAACACGTCGACGCCCTCGCCCAGCACGTTCAGGTCCTTGTCCGTGACGAGTGCCGCAACCTCGATCAGCGCGTCGCGTTCCAGGTCCAGCCCGGTCATCTCGCAGTCAATCCACACCAGTTCATCGCTCACCGATCCAGAGTATTGCCCAAACCCTGCACCGTGCACAGCAAGAACCGATCGAGGTGCGTAGAATCTGCGGTCAAGAGATTCTGAACGCTGGGATGGCTGAAGTAGCGATTCCTGTGCGACGGACCTCCAGGCCCCAGTAGCTCAGTGGATAGAGCAACAGCCTTCTAATCTGTAGTGCGCAGGTTCGAGTCCTGCCTGGGGCGCCAAGTACCCTGTAGGTCATCATGACTCAGGTTGTAGATCGGCAACGTTGGCTCTCGGGCCTTCCCACCGCCTCCCATCGTCCTTGGTGGCAGCGCATTCTGCGCAGCCCTTTGTTCTGGATCACCCTCGTTCTGGTCCCGTTCTTCACCTACAACCTGGTGGACCAGTACCAAATGTTGAGCCCTGACCGCACCTATCCCGACGGAACCGTGGCCCTTGGGTTGAACAACGAATCCCTGCGGATGGCGGCGTACTGGGCGATGTGGACGGCCTTGGTGTACACGGTCCTGTTCATCTGGCTCGACAGGTTCCGGCCCCAGAAACCACTCATCTGGTTCCTGTCCTTCGGGTGGGGGGCGTGCACCGCGACGTGGGCGAGCATCTACATCAACTCGTGGGCGGGGCAGATGATGCAGACCACCAGCGCCGCAGCGGACTCGGGTACGCGACCCGCGATCTTCATCGCCCCGTTCGTTGAGGAGGCCACGAAGGCAACCGTCCTGTTCCTGCTGGTCATCTTTTACCGGAATCGCTTCATCTCGCGGATCAGCGTCGTCTCCTTGGCCGGGCTGTCCGCGATCGGCTTCGCCTTCGTGGAGAACATCATCTACTACGCGCGAGTGGTCGTATTCGCGAACAACCACATCGAGGTCGGTGATCCAGAACAGGCGGTGCTCAAGTTGGTCATGCTCCGGGGCGTCTACACATCCTTTGGACACCCGGTTTTCACGATGATGACCGCTTTCGGAATCTCCGTCGCTCTCGGCGCGCGCAGCAAATGGGTGCGGGTAACGGCGCCACTGGCGGGCTTCCTGCTTGCTGCCGGGGCGCACATGCTCTTCAACGGTGTCTCGAGCACGAACCCGGTCGACAACCTCAGGAATCAGTGGTACATGGCTCTCGGCTTCGTGGCCGTGATCGTTCTCTTCCTGGTGGCGAGCGTGGTGGGGGAGACCCGCGTGCTGCGGCACCGGTTCATCGATCTCAGGCAGGGGGGTTGGCTCGAGGATCAAGACGTGATCGTCTACTCGAGTCCGTTCCGGCGCATCAAGCTGCACCTGGCAGGAATTTGTCGGGGTCCGAAGATGTGGTGGCGGACCGCGAGATTCATGCGCCTGATCACCGAATTGGCGCATACACGGGAACAGACCACCCGTGGCACCGTCGGCCCCGGCTCCGATCACCGCACCCACGAACTGGTGCATCAGATTGAGGAACTACGCCCCGATGCGCTCACTGATACCCGGGGGCTTACCATCATTCCCAGGCGTCGCTCCCACAGCGGCGTCACCGCCTAGTTACCCTTCCCCACAACCCCCACTTCATGAAGAATTCTCTGGCTGATGCCCTGACAGGGCTTTTCCTGGTCCTGCCCAACATTCGTTTTCCCGTTCCCTTGGACGGCGCCGAGGCCCTGGCGACGAGGGCCCGGGCCGTGAACCGGCAGGTGGAGGACTATCTCCTGCCTAGGGCGCGTCGTCTGGATGCTCCGCTGCTGGTTGTGGTCGGAGGGTCGACGGGTGCGGGAAAATCCACGATCGTGAACTCCCTGCTGGGGGAGGTCGTGACCCGAGCCGGGGTGCGCCGCCCCACAACCACCGCCCCCACCCTGATCTGTAGCCGGGAGGACCTGGACTGGTTCCGTTCTGGGGCTGTGCTACCCGAACTCGTCCGGACCGATCGCGAGACCGAGGGGTCGCGGGCCCTGCGCATAGTCACCACCGACTCGCTTCCTGCAGGCATGGCGTTGCTAGACGCTCCCGACATCGACTCGATCGATGACGACAACCGGTTGCTCTCCCGGCAGCTCCTGGCGGCAGCCGATCTGTGGCTGTTCGTGACGACTGCCACCCGGTATGCGGATGCCGTTGCCTGGGAACTCCTGGGGGCGGCTGCGGCGCGTAATGCGGCCATCGCCCTGGTCCTCAACCGTTGTCCGCGGATTTCTGTACCGGAACTGCGCTCGCATCTGGGGCGACTCCTGACCGCACGGGGGATCCAGCTCCGCGGGTTGTTCAGTGTTGCCGAGCAGGACAACCTGAACGAGGGAATCCTTCCTGCGGAGCTGGTCGCGGAGCTGGATCAATGGCTCAACGGAGTCGCTGGAGATCGCCAGGAACGTCGTGCCGTCGCGGTTCAAACCCTGGCCGGTGCAGTCAGGGGGCTGGACGCGGAACTGCGCTACCTGGCAGACGGAAGCCGCAGCCAGCTTGCCGCCGTCAGCCAGTTGCGGGATTCGGCAGAGATGGAATTCCGGTTGGCGATGGAGGAGATCAACCGTGCGACCGCGGATGGTTCCATGCTCCGTGGGGAGGTGCTCGGTCGGTGGCACGACATGGTCGGTACGGGAGACCTGATGCGCGGCATCGAGGAGCGGATTGCTGCTGCCCGTGACCGCCTCACCGAGTGGGTCACCGGGCGGAAACGGGTCGAGCCGGTCGAGGCCGCCATCTCGGAGGGGCTCGTCGCGTTGATCGTCGAACACGGAACAGCTGCCTGCCAGCGCGCAGCGAACCATTGGTCGCTGACCCCGTGGGGGCAAGCGCTTGTGGCCGGGGACCGGGACTCGTTGAGTAGGCCTGATCCTTCCTTCACGGCCGAGGCGGAGCGGCTCGTCAAGACCTGGCAGGGGGATATCCTCACCATCCTCGAGCAGGAAGGCCGCTCCAAGAGACGCACAGCCCGGTTCCTGGCGCTCGGCACCAATGCCATCGCTGTTGCCCTGGTGATCACGGTGTTCGCCACCACGGGCGGGTTGACCACAGCAGAGGTGGGGATCGCGGGAGGCTCCTCCGTACTCGCACAGCGTTTCCTGGAGGGAATCTTCGGGGATGAGGCCGTCAGGCGCCTCGCTGCACGCGCTCGGGCTGAACTGGACAAACGGATCTCGGCGCTGCTCGGCTCCCAATTCGCTCGATTCGACGCTCGCCTCGATCAGCTAGGCGTGGAGGCCAGTCTTCCTGATCGCCTGATTCGCGCCGCTGACGAATTGAAACTGGCCAGCGCGGATGCGTTCGAGGCTCTCACCAGGCCGGAGGGTTACTGATGCGCTCCAGGCTGAACTGCCTGACCAAGCTGATCGACGTTACGCGAGGGCGCGTGCCGGACGATTTGACGGGGCACGCCGTCAAGATCTTGGAACGAGCCGGCCAGCGTCTCCGCTGGGGGGAACAGACCGTCGTGGCGCTAGCCGGATCGACCGGCTCCGGAAAATCATCGCTGATGAACGCGCTGGTGGGAACGGACGTCGCGGAAGTGGGGGTGTTGCGCCCCACCACCGCTGAAACCCTTGCTGTGAGCTTCGGGAACACCAATGCCGAGCTCCTGGACTGGCTTCAGATAAAGCACCGTCGGGAGGTGCCGGTCGGGCAGAACGGTTTCGGGGGGATGGTGCTGCTGGACCTACCAGATCACGATTCCATGGTGTCCGCCCACCGAGCCGAGGTGGACCGGATGGTGCCTGTCGTTGATCAGCTCATCTGGGTGCTGGATCCTCAGAAATACGCGGATGCGGCGGTGCATCACGGCTATCTGAAGCCGCTTTCCCGGCACGGCGAGGTGATGGTGGTTGTGCTGAACCAGGTGGATCGGATACGCGCTGCCGATCTGGACGACTGTCTGGCTCACCTGGGACAACTGCTCGACTCCGACGGGCTGAAGGACGTGCCGTTGTTCGCCACCAGCACCATGACCGGGACTGGGGTCGATGCGTTGTGGGAACACCTGGCCAATGTCGTCGCTGGGAAACGCGCCGCCAGGACCAGGCTGTCCGTGGAACTGGATCAGCTAGCAGAACAGTTTGACGAAACCTGCCGTGCCGGGCTGGAGGAACCCAGCGATGAGGATGTCGAAGTGTTGGAAGTCGGGCTGGCCGAGGTCGCAGGAGTGCCGCGGATGATCGATGTAGCGGCGGAAACCATCCGGTACCGCGGCGCGCTGGCGACGGGATGGCCGATGACCCGGTGGATGCACAGGCTGCGTTCTGACCCGCTGAAACGGTTCCGTACGACAGGCAACGGTTTCACACCTGACCGTGGACCAGTAGCCATGGCCCAGCTCAGGACAACACTGCGTCACTTCTCGGATGCGGTAGGAAACGGCCTGGAGGAGGACTGGAAACGAGCTCTAGAGGAGGCGTGCCGGCGTGATCACGATCTCCTGCCAGATCTGCTGGCGGAGGCGATTGCGGCGACGGATCTGGGGTTCTCCAGGAATCCGGGCTGGTGGCGCGCGGTCCGGGGAATCCAGTGGTTTCTGCTGGCTGTCGCGATGCTGGGCCTCGGCTGGTTGCTGGCGAATCTGCTGTTGGCCTGGGTCGATCGCCCAGGCCTGGTAGCCCCGGGCGATGGGGGTGGGATGAACATCCCGGCGCTGCTCATCATCGGAGGGGTTGGGGGCGGGCTGTTGTTCTCGTTCCTGTCGAGGGGGCTCGTTGCTGCAGGGGAACGCTCCGGGATACGGCAGGTTGCGCGAAGACTGCGTGCCGCGGTCGGAAAGGTGGGGCGGGAACACGTCGTGGCTCCACTGACGGCGGAACTAGGACGCCTGGCCGAGGCTCGCCGATTGATACGGGGTCTTCGGGGTTAGTGCCCGTTGTGAAAGTCATGCCTGACCGTTGCGCACCGGACTGGGCGATCCGACGTCCCACCACTGCGCTCGGCGTGTCCTTCCGCGAAGAACACCAGTGCAGAAATGTCGCTGCGCCCAGTCCGGCACTTTCGCAACAGAAATCAGCTGGCATACTGGCCAGCGGTCAAGATTGAAGGGATGTCGATGGCGGAGTTCATCTACACGATGCAGAAGGTCCGCAAAACTGCGGGCGAGAAACTGATCCTCGATGACGTCACGCTGGCGTTCTTCCCCGGCGCGAAGATCGGTGTCGTGGGTCCGAACGGCGCGGGCAAGTCGACGCTGCTGAAGGTGATGGCGGGGCTGGAGCAGCCGAACAACGGAGAGGCTAACCTCGCCAAGGGAGCCACCGTCGGCATTCTTCTGCAGGAGCCGCCACTGACGGAGGGCAAAACGGTTCAGGAGAACGTCGAAGAGGCCGTGGCCGACATCAAGGCGAAGATGAAACGCTTCGACGAGATCGGTATGGAGATGGCCGAACCCGACGCGGACTTCGACTCCCTGATGGCCGAGATGGGCAACCTCCAGACCGAACTCGACGCCACAACGCCTGGGACATCGACGCCCGCCTGGAACAGGCCATGGACGCCCTCCAGTGCCCCCCGCCGGACACCGTCGTCGATATCCTGTCCGGAGGAGAACGGCGTCGCGTCGCCCTGTGCAAACTACTGCTCCAGCAACCCGACCTGCTGCTCCTCGACGAGCCGACCAACCACCTCGACGCCGAATCCGTGAACTGGCTCGAAGGACACCTCAAGACCTACCCCGGGGCAGTATTGGCCGTCACCCACGACCGCTACTTCCTGGACAACGTCGCCGAATGGATCTGCGAAGTCGACCGCGGGAAGCTGCACCCCTACGAGGGCAACTACTCCACCTACCTGGAGACCAAACGACAGCGCCTCCAGATCGAGGGCAAGAAGGACGCCAAGCGCGCGAAGATCTTGGAGAAGGAACTCGATTGGGTCCGCTCTTCCCCGAAGGCTCGGCAGGCCAAGAACAAGGCTCGCCTACAGCGCTACGAAGAGCTCGCGGCCGAAGCCGAGCGGTTCCGCAAGATCGACACCGCCGAGATCAACATCCCGCCCGGTCCGCGGCTGGGATCAGTCGTGCTGGAGGTCAAAGAGCTCACCAAGGGGTTCGGGGACCGGGTGCTGATCAAGGACCTGTCGTTCTCGCTGCC
This sequence comes from Propionibacterium sp., assembly GCA_013333945.2. GTDB lineage: Bacteria > Actinomycetota > Actinomycetes > Propionibacteriales > Propionibacteriaceae > Arachnia. The sequence goes on along the minus strand of JABCNW020000153.1, from coordinate 7,044 downwards.
ACGTGCTGGCATTGTCGGCATCATCGGCCCCAACGGTGTCGGCAAAACCACCTTGTTCAAGACCATCACCGGCCAGGAGGAGGCCGATGCCGGAACCGTGAAGGTCGGTGAGACGGTTTCGTTTAGCTACGTGGACCAGAACCGCGCTGGAATCGACGCGGAGGAGAACGTGTGGCAGGTGGTCTCCGACGGCCTCGACCACATCAAGGTGGCGAACTTCGAAATGCCGTCGCGGGCCTACGTGGCCTCCTTCGGTTTCAAGGGTCCCGACCAGCAGAAAAAGGCCGGGGTGCTCTCCGGCGGTGAGCGCAACCGCCTCAACCTGGCGCTGACCCTCAAACAGGGCGGCAACGTGCTGCTGCTTGACGAACCCACCAACGACCTCGACGTGGAGACCCTCTCCAGTCTCGAGGATGCGCTGCTGGAGTTCCCGGGCTGCGCCGTCGTGATCTCCCACGATCGGTGGTTCCTGGACCGGGTGGCCACCCACATGCTTGCCTGGGAGGGTGAGGACGAGGACGGAACGCCGCGCTGGTTCTGGTTCGAGGGCAACTTTGCTGACTACGAGGCAAACAAGATCGAACGGCTCGGCGCCGATGCGGCCCGACCGCACGCCTCCAAGCACCGCAGACTGACCCGCTGAGGCGATGGCTGACCCGGCCAGCTACCGGCCCAGGCCGGGCAGCATCCCCACGGATCCCGGCGTCTACCGGTTCTTCGACGCCTTCGGGAACATCATCTATGTCGGCAAGGCGAAGAACCTGCGTTCCCGCCTGAACTCCTACTTCGCCGATCCGTCGTCGCTGCACTTTCGCACCCAGACGATGGTCAGGACCGCTGCCAGGGTGGAGTGGACCGTGGTGGCGAACGAGCTTGAGGCACTCCAGCTCGAATACACCTGGATTCAACAGTTCGACCCGCGGTTCAACGTCAAGTACCGCGATGACAAGTCCTACCCCTGGCTTGCGATTACCTGGAACGAAACCTATCCCAGGGTGTTCGTCGGTCGCGGGGCGAAACGACGCGGCACCCGTTACTTCGGTCCCTTCGGACAGGCCTGGGCCATCCGGGAAACAGTGGATGCACTGCTGAGGGTATTCCCCATGCGGTCCTGCACCGACGGAGTGTTCAAACGTGCCAAGGCGTCGGGACGCCCCTGCCTGCTGGGTGACATCGGGAAATGCTCGGCCCCGTGCGTTGGGAGAGTGGGCTCGGAGGAGCACCGGGAGATCGTAGATGGTTTCTGCCGCTTCATGGCAGGAGATTCGGATCGCATCGTCCAGGAACTGGAACGCGAGATGTTCGAGGCCTCCGCCGAGATGAACTTCGAACGGGCCGCAGTGCTGCGCGACCAGCTGGCGGGACTGACGAAGGCCCGGGAACGCAACACGGTGGTGCTGCCGGAGACCACCAGGGCCGATGTGGTGGGCTTTGCTGATGACGGGCAGCAGGTGGCGGTGCAGATCTTCCACATCCGTGGTGGCCGGATCACGGGGGAGCGGGGCTGGATTGCCGACCGCTCCGATGACCGCGACTTGGCCGAGCTGCTGGAACCCTTCCTGCTCCAGCTCTACACCGGCGAGAACCCGCCGCCCCCGCTGATCCTCAGCTCCGTGCCCGCCGAACCGGAGCTGGTCGCCCTGCTGGAAGGGATGCGCGGCGCGCGGGTGGAGGTGCGGGTCCCGGTCCGAGGCGACAAACGCACCCTCCTGGAGACCGTGCTGCGCAACGCCGAGCTGTCCCTGCAGCAGCAGGCAACCAGGCGGGCATCGGACCTGACTACCCGTAACAGAGCGCTGGAAGAGATCGCCGATGCCCTGGGTCTGGCGGAACCGCCCCTGCGCATCGAGTGCTTTGACATCTCACACACCCAAGGCAGCGAGGTCGTCGGCTCCATGGTGGTCTTCGAGGATGGCCTGGCCCGCAAATCTGACTACCGGAGATTCGTCATCAAAAGCTTCGAGGGATCCAACGACGTGGCGGCCATGGAGGAGGTGCTGAGCCGGCGCCTCGGCAGGCTGTTGGACGAACGCGGTCGCGACGAGGGCGAATCCGGGCCGCTGCTGGTGGATCCCACCACAGGTGCCCCCCGCAAATTCTCTTACGCGCCTGCTCTGATCGTCGTTGACGGTGGTTCCCCACAGGTGGCAGCAGCTGCGCGGGTACTGGAGGAGCTCGGCCTGAGCGGGGAGATCGCCCTGTGCGGGCTGGCCAAACGTCTGGAGGAGGTGTGGCTGCCGGGTGAGGAATACCCGGTGATCCTGCCTCGTGCATCCGAGGGACTGTACCTGCTGCAGCGGGTTCGTGACGAGGCCCACCGGTTCGCCATCACGCACCACCGCAGCAGGCGTAGCAAGTCGATGCTGTCCTCAGCCCTGGATGCGGTACCCGGCCTGGGAGAGATGCGCCGAAAAGCATTGCTCTCCCAATTCGGGTCGCTGAAAAAGCTGCGCGGAGCCACCCCGGAGGAGATTGCTGCCGTACCTGGGATCGGAGCCACACTGGCCGCTGCCATCCACGAGGCCGTTTCCGGTGTGGGTGGCGAGGCACTCAACCTGGCCACCGGAGAGGTCACGCCGATCTGAAAAAACTGGTGCGTGGGGTTCCTGGCCGTCGGTACCACGGTCACAGAAAGCAGTCTGCGAATGAGGCCTCGAAGTCGAGGCACAGGTTTGGTACCAGCCCACGCCTCACACCCTCTGAATGGTTCAGGAACGTGCGTTTCTCACATCAGCCTGGGTGTTGCGGAAAGTGGCGGTCGCCAGTACTGCCAGGGCGCCGATGACGAGACTGGCGAACATTCCACCCCGCCCTCCGCCGAGGGAATCGATGGCGATACCCGCCAGAGCGGAGCCCACCGCGGCGCCGATCAGCTGGCCCGTGGTGATCCAGCCGTAGGCCTCGGCGGTGTCCGCGAAGGGCACGCTACCGGCTATCACTGATGAGATGGCTGCTATTGAAGGAGCGGTGCCCAGCCCCGAGACGAACAAAGCCAACGCCAACCCCCCGAAGCCCGACACCAGCACGGCGGCAACCAGTCCGAGGGTCATAACCAGCAAGCGGGCAGGGAGAGACCAAGGCCTGATGGTTCGCTGTCCGATCGCGAATCCACCGATCATGGAACCGAGGGCCGAGATGGCCAGGATGATTCCGCCGAGCAGCGAGCCTTCCCCGAACCAGGCCACCACTGCGGCCTCCAAGGCCGCCAGGGAACCGATCAGCAGCAGGGAAGTCAGGGTCATGAGCAGCACCGAGGGGTTCGCCAGCACCTTCCCGAAACGCCCAGTCGCCCTAGGGATCCGCAGGCCCCGCACCGCTGGTTCGAGTATGAACAGCATTCCCCCGGCCAGCTGGATCCCTGTGACGATTAGGAGAGCGGCCACCGTCCCCAGGTACACCACCAGCGTGGTGATCACCACGGGACCGAAAACCCAGATGATCTCCTGCAGCGCGGCGTCGAGGCTGAACAGTGGGGTGACGAGGTGCTGCGGCACCAGTTTCGGGTAAAGGGTGCGGACGGTGGGCAGGACGGGCGGGATGGTGGCCCCGGCCACCGCAGCCAACAGCGTCATCGCCCACAGGGGGAGCTGGAAGATCACCAGGGGGGTCAGGGAGGCCGTGGTCACCAGCAAACAGGTCAGCAGTATCGGTAGGGTGCCGAACCGGTTGAGCTGCCGGGTGATGACAGGCCCCGCCGTTGCCATGCCGATCGAAAACGCCGCCAGCACCGTGCCGGCGGAGGTGTAGTTGCCCTGTACGCGTTCGACGTGCATCAGCATGCCGAGTGAGAACATCCCGGCAGGCAGCCTTGCGGCGAGCTGACTGGCCATGACTCTCGCTAGTCCTGGGGTCCTCAGCAGTTCGGCAAAATCGCGCACGGGCGAAGTGTACGGGGAGGCGACTGGAATTCTCTGTGCAGGTGACAGAGCCATGACTTGAACGCTGTTCAACGTGGGGTGTTGAATATCTTCGTTCCGCATCGTCATCAACCAAGCAGGAGGCAACAGTGTCCGCATCGGCTCGTTCCTTCCGGGGAGGCGACCTCGCCTACGTGGCCGTGTTTGCAGCCCTCATCGCCGCGCTCGCGATCGTGCCCGGTTTTAACATCGGTCCCGTTCCATTCACCCTGCAGACCATCGGCGTCGGTCTTGCGGGCCTGTGTCTGGGCGCCTGGCGCGGATTCTCCGCGGTCCTTCTGTACCTCCTGGTCGGGGCAGCCGATCTTCCCGTCTTCGCCAAGGGAGGGGCCGGGCTCGCTTCCTTCGCCGGCCCGACGGGTGGCTACCTGATCGCCTTCCCGCTAGCCGCGCTGCTGGCTGGATTCGTCGCCACAATGGCGCTGAAACGAGGACTGAGCGCCAGCACCCCGGTGATCTTCTTCCTGGGCCTGCTCCTGGGTCGCTATCTCATCATCCTCCCCCTAGGGGTGGTCGGAATGATGCGAGCCGGTGGGATGGACTTCGGCAAGGCGCTCGGGATTGACATGGCGTTCTGGGTGAGTGACGCCATCAAGCGCGTGGTCGTTGTGATCCTGGCCTACGCGGTTCACCGAGCTTTCCCACGCCTGCTGGCCCAACGGTGATCCGACTTGCCGACGTCGGCCGCGTCATCCCACCGATTCGCAAGGGTGACGAGGCCAGGGTGCTGCTCAAGGAGATCACCCTGACCCTCACGGAGCGGCGTATAGCAGTGATCGGTGCCAATGGATCCGGCAAATCGACCCTGCTGAGGCTTTTCAACGGCATGCGTCAGCCGACGTCTGGCACCGTGAGCGTCAAGGGCCACGATGTCGCCAAGGAACCGCGAAAGGTTCGCCAGCTCGTCGGATTCATCTTCACCGATCCGCTGGCCCAGCTTCTGATGTCCACTCCGATCGAGGACCTGACCCTCAGTCTTGGAAACCTGCCCAAGAAGGAGCGAGCAGGTCGCGCACAGCAGATTCTCGATGAGCGAGGACTAGGGCATGTGGCCCACCAGAGCATCTATGACCTCTCCGGCGGGGAGCGTCAGATGGTGGCGCTGGCCAGTGTGCTGGCCGTTCGACCGGAGGTGATAGTGGCAGACGAACCCACCACCTTGCTCGACTTGCGCAACAAACTGGCCCTGCGTCGCGCCTTCGCTGAGCTGGAGCAGCAGGTCATCTATTCCACCCATGACATGGCCGTGGCGGCCGATGCTGACCGGGTGATCGTCATCGAGAAGGGGCAGGTGGCCGCTGACGGCGAGCCCGGTGAAGCTATCGCCTGGTACGAGAGCGCCATGGGGGGCACCGGGTGAACGTGCACGCGAGCCTGCTCGGCCTCCACCAGCCGGGGGAGGGGTGGCTGTTTCGGCTTGGGGTGGGATGGAAATACCTCCTCATGCTCCCCCTGAGCATTCCCGCCCTGGTCCTTCAGACCTGGCCGGTCACCTGTGGGTCACTGGCCCTGACAGTCGTGTTGTTGATGAGCTCCGGGGTCGGTCCGGCCCGGGCGCTGCGGATCGGATGGGTGATGTGGCTGATCCTCGGGTTGCTGGCTGCCTACCAACTGGTGGTTCTGAATCCGCACGCGGCAGTGATCGTGCCCGGGAACCTGCTGCTGGCCATCCTTGCAGCGCGTCTGTTGACCCTCAGCACCCCGACCCCGGCGCTGATGGACGCCCTGATCGTGGCCCTGCGTCCGCTCAGGTTTGTCGGCCTCAACCCCGAGCGGACAGCGCTGGCGGTGGCCCTAATGATCCGTTCCATCCCCTACCTGCTAGGTCTGTTTGACGACGCGCGGGACGCGGCCCGTGCCCGCGGGGCGGAACGCAACGTGGTGGCGCTCCTCATGCCGATGGTGCTCGGGTCCGTCGCTCATGCGGAACGCACGGGGGAAGCCCTGGCTGCCAGGGGTCTTGGCGAACGCGAACAGCGATGAACCTCACCGGAATGAACACGGGCGGTTACGTAGGGTGCGGGGCGACACAACTCCACCGATGGTGTGGGTGAAATCGTGATGCCGTCCAGGCGAGCGACTAGTGTCTCTTCCATGGTGGAAGTGCAGGGGCCTGCGGAGATCGTGATCGTGACCGGATTGTCCGGAGCAGGACGGCGTACAGCCGCCCACACCATGGAGGATCTCGGATGGTACGTGGTGGACAACCTACCTCCAGCGATGCTGCCGATTCTCGTGGACAGGATGGGGATGACCGAGCGGCTGGCGGTTGTGGTCGACGTCCGTTCTCGGGAGGAGTTCGAGCAGCTGCCCACCTCTTTCGCAGAGGTCAAGGCGCGAGGTTGTCGCGTCACGGTGCTGTTCCTGGAGGCCAGCGACGACGTGATCGTGCAACGTCAGGAGTCCAACCGCCGACCGCTTCCGTTGCAATATGACGGTCGGCTGCTTGACGGCATCGTGCGTGAACGGCGCCTTCTGGCGGATTTGCGGGCCTCCGCAGACATTGTCGTCGACACATCCAGGCTCAGTGCCCGACAGCTCGCCCAGCGCATCTCCAATCATTTCGGGACCGATGCCACGGACAATCTGAGCGTCGCTCTGATGTCGTTCGGCTTCAAGAATGGACTGCCGGTCGATGCCGACATCGTCTTCGATGTGCGTTTCCTGCCAAACCCGTACTGGGTTCCGGAGCTGCGTCCTAAGACCGGGCTTTCGCCGGACGTCGCCTCCTATGTGCTCTCTCAAGAGGCCGCCCAGGAATTCCAGGGATGCATGCTGGGAATCATCGATGTGGCGGCCCCCGGATACCTCACGGAGGGCAAGCGTCAGGTCACCGTTGCGATCGGGTGTACGGGAGGCAAGCACCGTTCCACATCCATGACCGAGGAACTGGCGAGCCGGTTGCGCGCTCGAGGATACGGTGTCAGTGTGTTGCATCGGGATCTGGGGAAGGAATGAACCGACCGAGAGGATCCGCCATCGTCGCTTTCGGGGGAGGCCACGGGCTCCACACCTCCCTGACTGCCCTGCGTCGGATCACCGACCGGCTCACGGCCGTGGTCACGGTGGCCGACGACGGTGGCTCCTCGGGAAGATTGCGCAGGGAGTTCGGCTGCCTGCCGCCCGG
>JABCNW020000152.1 GCA_013333945.2 Propionibacterium sp. | reverse complement strand
CCGCGGACATCGCCACCGGAGCGGCGCTGTTCAAGCGCATCAATCGCCGGGCAGGCATCGTGATCGCGAACATCGGTGACGCATCCATGGGCTGCGGCCCCGTCTGGGAATCCATGATGCTGGCCGCCATGGACCAGTACCGCACCCTGTGGAAGGACGGTGTGGAGGGCAATCCGCCGATCTGGTTCAACTTCTTCAACAACTTCTACGGCATGGGTGGGCAGACCTCCGGCGAAACCATGGGCTACGACATCCTGGCGCGCGTCGGTATGGGCGTGAACCCGGAGGCCATGCACGCCGAACGTGTCGACGGCCTCAACCCGCTCGCCGTCGCCGACGCCGTCGCCCGGAAACGTGAACTCCTCGATGCGGGTCGCGGACCGGTGCTCACCGACACCATCACCTACCGCTTCTCCGGGCACTCCCCGTCGGACGCTTCCTCCTACCGCACCCGTGAGGAGGTGGAGCTGTGGGAGAAGCACGACGGCCTCAAGAACTACGCCGCCTACCTGATCAAGAACAAGGTGCTCACCCAGGCCGACGTGGACGCCATTCAGCAGAGGTTCGACGAGCGCCTCACCAAGGTGATCGCCCTGGCGACCCGCGATGAGGACCTCAGCCCGCGCGTGCACATGGACTTCATCGACACGGTGATGTACAGCAATGGCACCAAGGAGAAGCTGTCGGAGGAGGAACCGCAGCTGCTCACCCCGCTGGCCGAGAACCCGCGCGTCAAGGCGCTGAAGAACAAGATCCGCACCGCCCGCGACGAGAACGGCAAACCGGTCTCCAAGAACAAGGCCTTCGCCTACCGCGATGCGATCTTTGAGGCCGTGGCGCACCGCTTCGCCACCGACCCGACGCTCGCTGCGTGGGGTGAGGAGAACCGCGACTGGGGTGGCGCCTTCGCTGTCTACCGTGGCCTGACGGAGCTGCTGCCCTACCATCGCCTGTTCAACTCGCCCATCTCGGAGGCCGCGATCGTCGGTGCCGGTGTCGGCTACGCCCTCTCCGGGGGTCGCGCGCTGGTGGAGCTGATGTACTGCGACTTCCTGGGCCGTGCGGGCGACGAGATCTTCAACCAGGCCGCGAAATGGCAGGCGATGTCCGCGGGTCTGCTGGAGATGCCGCTGGTGATCCGCGTCAGCGTCGGCAACAAGTACGGTGCCCAGCACTCCCAGGACTGGTCGGCGCTGTGTGCACACATGCCCGGTTTGAAGGTCTACTACCCGGCCACCCCCTACGACGCCAAGGGCATGATGAACCTGGCGCTGCGTGGCACCGATCCGGTGGTGTTCTTCGAGTCCCAGCTGCTCTACGACAAGGCCGAGGAGTTCCAGCACGGAGGTGTTCCGGAGGGCTACTACGAGGTTCCGGAAGGGGAACCGGTGGTTCGCCGCGAGGGCTCCGACCTGACCATCGCCACCCTCGGCGCCACCTTGTACCGGGCCCTTGAGGCCGCCGACATCCTGCAGTCGAAGTACGGGCTGTCGGCTGAGGTCATCGACCTGCGGTTCGTCGCCCCGCTGAACCTCGACCCGCTGGTCGAGTCGGTGAAGAAAACCGGTCGGCTGCTGCTCAGCTCCGATGCGGTGGAGCGTGGCTCCTTCCTGCAGGACGTCGCGGCCAAGGTGCAGAGCATCGCGTTCGATCACCTCGACGCGCCCGTCACGGTGGTGGGGTCGCGCAACGCCATCACCCCGGCGGCGGAGCTGGAGAAGGAGTTCTTCCCGCAGCCCGAGTGGCTGGTCGACGCGGTCCACGAACGGATCTTGCCGTTGCCGGGTCATGTGACCGTCAGCAACCAGACCACCGCCGAACTGGCCCGCCGCACCCGCGAAGGGCTCTGACCCCACTTTTCGACGTTGGTTGAGCCGGCGTTCGCGGGTCGGCTCAACCAGCTTCGAGAAAGGCAGAACCGGCTCGACGAGTTCTGGGGAAGCGATGGGGAAGAGGAGGAACAGGAAACACATGAATCAGATCAATGACCCGGGGATCTCACCGGAGGAACGGCTAGCGGCGTTGCGGGTGGTCGCCGGCCAGGAGGCCTTCCCCGACTGGGTGGTGGAATCCAACAACCACATCCACACCTGCTATTCCTTCAGCCCCTACACCCCCTCCGGTGCGGCTCTGGGCGCCAGACGTGCCGGGTTGCGTGTGGTCGGTTCCGTCGATCACGACTCCATCGCTGCCGCCGCCGAGATGACCGAGGCCACCCGCATCCTCGGGATGGGCAGCGTGACGGGGTTCGAGTGCCGCGCCTTCTTCGACCCCGGCGGCCCCTTCGCGACCAGGAAGCTCAACAACCCCGACTCCAAGGGCGTCGCCTACATGACCGTGCAGGCAATCCCCGCCTCGGCCCGGGCGGTGGTGGATGCGTGGCTCGCCCCGCGTCGTGCAGCGCGGCTGGAACGTACCCTCGCGATGGCGGAGGCCGCGAACTCCATCCTCACCGGCCTCGGCCTGGCGCCCTTTGACCCGCAGGCCGACATGGTGGCCCGCTCCCAGTACGCCACCGGCGGCGGCATCACCGAACGTCATCTCTTGGCGGCCATGGCCGATGCCCTCATCGACGGTTTCGGTCGCGGTGAAGCCCTGGTCGCGGGGCTGCAGGACATGGGCATCGACGTCCCCGCGAAACTCGCCGGCGTCCTGGGTGATGCCGACAACCCGCACCTGACCTACGACCTGTTGGGCGTGCTGAAATCGGAATACCTGGCCAGCATCTACATCCAACCCACCGCCGACGAATGCCCGACCGCCGAGGAGGTGGTGGCCCTCGCCGACTCCGTCGGGGCGATCGCCACCTACGCCTACCTGGGCGATGTCTCCGCCTCGCCGACCGGCGACAAGAAGGCCGAGAAATTCGAAGACGACTACCTCGACGAACTGTTCGACGCCATGGCCGACCGCGGACTGCGGGCCGTCACCTACATGCCACCCCGCAACACACCCCAGCAGCTGCGCCGCATCCACGACCTCGCCACCCGTCACGGCATGTACGAGATCTCCGGGGTGGACATCAACCAGCCCCGGCAGTCGTTCACTTGTCCCGAGCTGCGGGACCCGGGATTCGCGGCGCTCAACGAGGCAACCTGGGCGCTCGTCGCCCACGAGGCCCTGACCTCCGTCGACCCGTCGCTTCACATCCTTGGTGAGGGCCGGCCACGACCCGAGCGGCTTGCCGCCCGCATCGCCGCGTTCGCGCCCCTCGGTCGAGCCCTGGCCGACGGTGCCGACGCCGCCGAACTCGCCGCCACCGCCCCCAGACTGTGAAACCTGAAACCGGGAGACCATCATGAGCAATGCCCCGAAGGTGAGGGGAGCGTTCCTCACCGCCCTGAACCGCCCCGTCCTGGTGCGCCCCAGCGACGCCGAGGCCACCATCGTCCTCGACGAAACCACCATCCCCGCCGACGTCTCACTGCCCGTGGTGGTGCGGCTGGGGGAGGAGACCTACGAGGTCACCGCCACCCCACGCGGTGAACGCGAGATCAGCGGTCGCGTCGCCTTGGTCACCGGTGGCGCGCAGGGTTTCGGCGCGGAAATCGCCAAGGGTCTCGTCGACCAGGGCTGTTTCGTCTTCATCGCCGATCTCAACGGCGACGGGGCCGCTGCCAAGTGCGCGGAACTCGGCGCAGACCTCACCCACCCCATCACCGTGAACGTCGCCGACGAGGAATCCGTCGCCGCGATGGTCGCCGAGGTGGAGCGGGTCGCGGGCGGACTCGACCTGGTGATCTCCAACGCCGGGATCGTGCGCGCCGGCTCCGTGCTGGAACAGGACGCCTCCGCGTTCAGGCTCTCCACCGACATCAACTACGTCGCGTTCTTCCTCGTCACCAAACACCTGGGTGGCCTCCTGGCACGCCAGCGCGAGGCCGCGCCCGGGTGGCTCACCGACATCATCCAGATCAACTCGAAATCCGGGCTCGTCGGTTCCAACAAGAACGCCGCCTACGCCGGCTCCAAGTTCGGCGGCATCGGCCTGGTGCAGTCGTTCGCACTGGAACTCGTCGAACACGGCATCAAGGTCAACGCCGTGTGTCCCGGCAACTTCTACGACGGCCCGCTGTGGTCCGACCCCGACCGGGGGCTGTTCGTGCAGTACCTCAACTCCGGGAAGGTGCCCGGCGCGACAACGATCGAGGATGTGCGGGCGTTCTACGAGGCCAAGGTGCCGATGCGCCGCGGCACAACCGGCATCGATGTGCTGCGCGCCATCTACTACATCGTCGAACAGGCCTACGAAACCGGTCAGGCCGTGCCCGTCACGGGCGGCCAGGTCATGCTCAGCGCCTGAACCCCGAGAAACCGAAGGAAGAAACATGAGTGACATTCCCGCCACCCAGCACGCCATTCAGATCGTCGGGGTCGACGAGTTCGTGCTCAACCCCGCCAAACCCGTCGACGAAGTGGGGCCTCACCAGATGCTGCTCAAGGTGGAGGCCTGCGGCATCTGTTTCAGCGACACCAAACTGCTGCACGCCTTCGATTCCCACCCGCGCAAGGCGGAGGTGATCTCGGGGATCGCGCCCGAGGCCCTCACCGAGATCCCGGGCTACCGTCCGGGCGGGCAGGCGACGGTGCCCGGCCATGAACCGGTGGGTCGCATCATCGCCGCCGGGGAACAGGTGACGCACTTCACGGTGGGGGACCGGGTGCTGGTGCAGGCCGACTGGAAGCACCTGCGCACACCGAAATCGAATGGTGCGTTCGGCTACAACTTCGAGGGTGCGCTGCAGGAGTACGTCGTCATCGACGAACGCTGCGTGGTCTCGCCGTCGGGTGAGGAGTTCCTGATCCATGTCACCGACGGGCCGTCGGCGGCCGCCGTCGGGTTGATCGAGCCGTGGGCCACCGTAGAGGGTTCCTACGCGTGGGCGGAACGCAATCACGTCGCCGACGGTGGTCGGCTGCTGGTGGTCGGTGACGGCGACCTCGGTTCCCTCACCTCGCAGCACCGGCCCGCGGAGACGGTACTGGCCGATCCGGAGGAGGTCGCGGGGCTGGACGGGGAGACCTTCGACGACATCGTCTGTTTCTGCTCCGACGCCGAGGTGATCGAGGCCTGCGCGAAGCTGCTCAGCACGCGCGGCGTGCTGTGCGTCGTGCTGTGCGGTGGGCGGATCGACCGCAAGGTGAGCCTGGACATCGGTCGCGTGCACTACGACTTCACCCGGTTCTGCGGCACCACCGGCGACGATCCCGCCGACGGCTACGCCTGGATTCCCGCGACCGGTGAACTGCGCACCGGCGACAAGGTGGCGATCATCGGGGCCGCCGGTCCGATGGGACAGATGCACACCATGCGGGCCGTCACCTCCGGGGTGCCGGGCGTCACCGTCACGGGCACCGACGTGAGCGACGACCGCCTGGAGCACCTGCGCGGGGTCGTGGGGCCGGTGGCCGAGGCTCGGGAGGTGCCGCTGAAGATCGTCAACACCAGCACCGCCCCGCTGGAACCCGGCTACACCCACCTGTCCTGCATGGTGCCGGTGCCGGCTCTGGTCTCGCAGGCCGTCGACCTGGCCGGCGAGGGCGCGATCGTCAACGCCTTCGCGGGCATCCCCGCGGGCACCTTCGGCGACTTCGACCTCCAGGGCATCATCGAGCGCCGCGTGTTCATGCTGGGCACCTCCGGTTCGGACGTCTCCGATATGCGCACGGTGCTGCGGAAGATTGAGGACGGTGTGATCGACACCACCATCTCCCTCGACGCCATCACCGGCATGGCGGGCTTCGCCGATGCCATCGGTTCGGTCATCAACCGCACCTCGGGAGGAAAGATCATGGTCTTCCCGTCGCTGCACGACCTCGACCTGATCCGCCTGGCCGAGCTGGAGACCAGGCTCCCGCACGTCGCGGCGAAACTGAAGGACGGTCGCTGGACGAAGGAGGCCGAGGAGGCCCTGCTGGCGGGGGAGTGCCCCCGGCAACGATCGCTGGTCGTGGATCGATGGTTTCCACGACCAGAGGTTCCTCGTCTCCACCGCGGTGCTGGGACGTCGCCCCGGCAAGGCCGTGACGAGCAATGATGGTCACGCGGTTCTCGAGAATGAAGGCGGGTGACCATCACGCACCACGTCTTCGATGTGAATGCTTGGAAAACTGGAACCCGGTCAACCGATTCCTGACCATCTACTGCGCTTGTAAGGACACGATGAGGTCCTCGACGATGGACAGGTTGACGCGAGACGAGCAGCCCCGCGATTTTCGTGACCGTGAGGTGACCGGAGAGCGTGGAGTCGGGGATGCCCAGATTCTCGGCGATCTGGCCGACGCAGATGTAGCCCTTGTCCTTGAGGTAGGTGAGAATCTCGGGCCGGGTCACATGTGCCAGTGTCGCGTGAGTTCCATGAGATCCTTCGGTATTTCGGGTCATAGCGAAATACGGCTCTCGGGTGGTGTTTGCGACTAATTCAGACCGAGGTGAATGCCGCTCCAGTCGAGCCGGAGTGCGTGGGTCGGCAAGGAGTCGTGAAGCGATGCACCACCGGTGCCCCTCCCGCCTCGAGGAGCAGCGCCACCGGCCCTCCCGAGCAGCCCACCGAACCGCTCTGCCTACTCGAGGGTCTTGCACTGCCGGCACCCGCGTGTCCTGGCCCACACCGCGACGATGACAGGAGGAAGCGTGCGTTTCGAGGCTTCAGCCTGCCCGATCAATGCCGGGCGTTACCGGCGGGGTCACCAGGTGCCCGTGGGAGGCGCCGTGATCAGGTGCTTTCAATGCCGAGCGCCGCAAGCCATTTGTGGACCGGGGTGAACCGCCGCAGAAGACCCACTAGTTCGTGAAGTGTGCTTGAATCGGCGTTATTGAGTGCTGTGGTGATGGTGTGGCAGGCTTTTGTTCGTTCTGTGTCTGTTGGGTT
>JABCNW020000151.1 GCA_013333945.2 Propionibacterium sp. | reverse complement strand
CACCCCGAGGAGGTACATCGTGGTGCACGTGGGAGGGTCCATCGGTCTGCGAAATGCGACCCGGGGTCGGGTTTGTTCCGGTGCTCGTCCGCGGAGCCCTTAGGGTTGCTGTCCATGGCAAAGGTCGTGTTTGTGTGCTGGGGCAACATCTGCCGTTCCCCGATGGCGGAGCGGGTGGCCCGTGGAATGGCCGCCGAGCGGGGTCTCGACGTGGAGGTCGACAGCGTCGGCATCTCGTCCGAGGAATCGGGCAACCCCATCGACCGACGGGCCGCCGCCGTGCTGCGCGAAGCCGGGTACTCTGTCGACGGGCACCGGGCCCGGCGGGTCACCGCCGACGACCTCGCCTCGGCTGACCTCGTCGTCGCCGCCGAGCGGTTCCACATCGACAGGCTCGAACAGCTCTGCCCCGACGCCACCTATGCCCTCATCAACGATTTCAATCCCGCGATGCCGAAGGGCCGGGACCTCGACGACCCTTGGTACGGTCCCGCCTCCGGGTTCCGCAGCACCCTGACTGATATTGAGGCCGCCATGCCGGGCATCCTCGACACCCTCACCTGATCCCGCCTGTCTCGTCGCAGGCGATGCGTTGTTCCGGACACCGGCGTGCGCGTGTGGGTTGTCGCGATACCCTGTGAACTTCCTCGCAGAAAGGCCTCGTGATGCTCAAAGGACACAGCTTCACCAAGGAAACCGACCTCACTCCTGCCGAGTGGGTGGCCGTCCTGGACCTCGCCGCCCAGCTGAAGGCTGAACGGCGGGAACGACGCGAGGTCAAGCGACTGGTGGGCAAGAAGGTCGCCCTGTTGTTCGAGAAAACCTCCACCCGCACCAGCTGCTCCTTCGACGTGGCCATGACGGAGCAGGGCGGCTATGCCACCCGCCTCGATACGGCTGGGTCGCAGTTCGTCCACAAGGAGTCGGCTGCTGACACGGCTCGTGTGCTCGGTCGCTGGTACGACGGTATCGAGTACCGCGGTTTCGCCCAGGAAACCCTCGAAATCATGGGGCGCTATGCCGGGGTTCCCGTCTACAACGGCCTGACCGATTCCTGGCACCCCACCCAGATGCTCGCCGACCAGCTCACCATGCTGGAGCACTCCGGCAAGCCCCTAGAGGAAACGTCGTGGGCCTTCATCGGCGACGTGCGCAACAACATGGGCAACTCGAACCTGATCTCAGCCGCCATGGTCGGCGCCGACATCCGTCTGATCGCTCCCACACAGCTCCAAACCACCGACGAGGTGCGTGCCCAGGCCGAGGCCATCGCCGCGAAGACGGGGGCCCGCATCACCATCACCGATGACATCGCGGAGGGCGTGAAGGGAGCTGATTTCCTCCACACCGATGTGTGGCTCTCACTCGGGGAACCGAAGGAACTGTGGGCCGAACGCATCGAACTGCTGAAGCCCTACCAGGTCAATGCGGACGTGATGGCGGCCACCGGGAACCCACGGGTCAAGTTCATGCACTGCCTGCCCGCCTTCCACGACCGCAACACCACCGTCGGGGAGGAGATCTACCAAACCACCGGACTGGATTCGCTGGAGGTCACCGACGAGGTCTTCGAGTCGGAGGCGAGCATCGTCTTCGACCAGGCCGAGAACCGGATGCACACCATCAAGGCCATTCTGGTGGCGACCCTCGCTGACTGAGCCCCCACTCTTCGGTCGACTGCGCACCTGCGGTGCGTGGTGTCGACTCAGCCGTAGACCGTGAAGATGACGTGACGGCGTTCGGCTGCGGCTTCGAGGTAGAAGCTGCGCAGATCCGACAGCGACTCCAGGGCGTAGTCTTCTTCCTCCGGTCCGTGTTCCGGGCCGCGCAGTTCCTCGGGCATGTCGGTGTAGGAGCGACGGAAGTCGTCGTCGCCGAAGGTGTCCAACCACCGGGCGATCTCCGTCACCTCGTCAGGGCTGGAGTGGGTGACCCAGACGTCGTCGTCCTCGTGGAGGGTGCGGGCCCCGCCGATGACCCCTCGGGCGGGCCATTCGTCGTCTTCGCCGTCGGGGGCCAGGGCGTTGTGGATGGGCTCCCATGCCTTGTCAGTCTGGCATGCGCGGTCGAACAGTTCCTCGTCCTCTTCGAACTCTTCCAGGATGTCCGCGAGGTCTTCCTCGTTGTCCGTCAGGCGGGAGACATCAGCTGCGTCGAGGCGGAGGTGAAGTCCAAGCATGGTGGCAGCATAAGGGGACATCTTGGAGGGAGAACAGAATCTTTCCTCGCGAATGTCACTTTCTGATTCGCAGGATGCCGTTCACGTGCGATGCCAGAGCGACAGCCACCTGCATGGTGGTTCTGCCCTGCTGGTCGAGGAGCACGAGGTCGGTCCACCAGGTGAAGGTCTCCGGGGGATCGTGGAGAGCGGCCCTGGCCTCGGTGTTGTCCTGAATCGGTTTCGGGTTGTGTACCCGCAGCAGCGGGGTTCCGGTTTCGGAGAACATGGTGCTGAGTGCGCCATTGCTCCACTGGGTCACCGTGCCCGATCCGATGACGGCACCGAGAACCAGCTGCTGGAGTTCGAGGGAGGGGGGAGTGTCGCTCAGGAGAACCAACTCAACGGCCATCAGCGGTGTTCTTTCTCGGGCTGATCGACGGGGGTGCCTCCCAGGGCCGTGGCCAGTTTTTCCTGATCCAGGGCGTGCATGAAGGAGATCATCTGATGCCAGAAGTCGTCGCCCCGGCTGAAACGCACCAGCATGCTGGGGGCTTTCTTCAAGCCGACGGGGGTGACGTCGTGGGTCCGGGAGATTTCCTCCATGTCGATGCGTAGGTCACGCACGGCCGGAGGGCCGATGAGCGCGGCCAGTGGCACCTCGCCGTGCCGTTGAATCGCAAGCTGCCCGAGAGAACCGTCTCGTTCCTCCGCCTCGCCGTAGGAGATGATCGCGATGTTGGGCCGGAAGCGGGTCCCAAGCTCCATCAGTGTCTCCGTGATCGCCGGGTGCATGGCGAGGGAGGCCCCGTCGGGAAGACCGATTGGCTGTCCGTAAGGACCGGTTGGCAGCAGCCCACGTGTGTGTTCCAGCAAACCCTGGTCGGTTCTGGCGACGGCGATGCTGACCATGGCGCCCCGGTCGCTTCGCCCGAGATGGCGGCAGGTGAGTGGCATCTGTTGTTGCAGGGACGTGGTGACGGCGGTGAGATCCCAGGGGGTGGCTAAGGGCTCGCACTCGTCCCACCGGATGAGGCGCCCGCCCCCGAGTCCGGAGACCATGTGCTCTGCCACCCTGCCGCACCGGGTGCTGTTGCGCGCGCGTTCTCGCGAGAAAACCTCGAAGAAGAAGGTTCCCAGTCCGGGTTGATCCTGTCCCCGTTCGAAGGACGACAATGTGGGACGATCCGGGGAGAGGTCCTGCCACAGGTCGGCCATACCGGAGATGAATACTCCGGTGGTGGCGTCGTGGTCGCGGCCCTCGGGATCCTGCACCACCCAGCGGCCACCCGCGTTTCGCAGCTCGTCGGCGACGAACCACCCGATGTGGGCCGAGGCCTTGGTGAGCAGTACCGGTCGTTGCCCGTCGTGGCGTGCCTCAAGGATGAAGGAACGTATCGGCTCGGTGAGGATCACCTGGTCGCACTCCGAGACGAACAACCGGATGCCCGGTTCCCAGAACTCGGCAAACTGGGGGTCTGAGGTGGTCATGACTCAGGCTACTGCGCAGCAAGGAAGGCCGGGGCCACACATGAATGAACTGGCAGACCGACCCGACCATCTTCGCGATGAGCTCCAATCGACGTAGTCGCCTGTCGCGTAGGCGGCGGGTCCCGTCATGATCAGGCGAGTTCGAGCCGGGTTGAGGGGCCGTGTCGAAGGTTCTGATCTCATGCGCTGGTTTGGCTGTGGGAGTAGACGCGGGTGGGGATGTTGTGGTCGTGGAAGTGTTGGCGGAGGCGGTTGGCGAGGTCGCGGTTGTCGAGGTGCCATTCGT
>JABCNW020000150.1 GCA_013333945.2 Propionibacterium sp. | reverse complement strand
GGAGATAGCCCTCGACGACCCTGGAAGCACTCATACCCTTCTGAGGAGGTTCCGGAGCGATCTGCACACCTTGTCCGCTGGCGGAGATCGTGACCTCGGTAATCGGCCCTGAGGTTGGAATGCTGGCGCAGGACCCGATGGTCAGCGCCACGACGATGATTATCAACCGGTTCACGGAATTCTGGAAACTCATCACAGGTCCTTCCGAGAGTCCAGATCGACCGGGATAATCGGCAATGGTGAGCTGTTGAGGGTCACATCGGGGTTACGGGGAAGAGTAAGACGAAACTGAGCACCTAGACCTGGCCGTCCCCAGGCAGAGAGCCAGCCACGATGCAGCCTAGCGTCTTCCCGGGAAATCGCGAGTCCCAACCCACTCCCACCCGCAGCTCGAGCTCGCGATGGATCAGCACGCCAGAAGCGGTCGAACACACGACTGGAGAGCTCAGCCTGGAATCCGATTCCGTGGTCACGAACCGTGATTGCAACAGCTTCTTCATCGGAGGCCACCGTCACGTCAATGGGACGCCCTTCTCCGTGGTCTATGGCATTGGTCAGCAAATTCCGGATGATGCGGCGAATACGACGGGAATCCAGCTGTGCGGAAGCTATGCCCTTCATATGCAATCGCAGCTCACTCCCCTGAGAATGAGCAAAGGTTTCCTGAGCCTGCACCTCGGATGCAACCAGCGTCCCCAAGTCAACCTCGTCCAGTTCCAGGGCAGCCACCCCGGCATCAAAACGCGATATCTCCAGCAGGTCCGCCAGCATCGAGTTGAACCGCTCGATCTCCGTATTCATCAGCTCCACGGTTCTTCGCACTTTCGGAGAAAGTTCTCCTCGCTCCTCGTAGAGCAGATCGGAAGCCATTTTGATAGTGGTCATGGGGGTACGAAGCTCATGGCTGACATCGCTGACGAAGCTTCGTTGCACCGTTGAGAGCGTCTCCAGTTCCCGGATCCTTTGTTGCAAGTCCGAGGCCATCTCATTCATCGAGATAGCCAGCGAGGCAAGGTCGTCAGTTCCTCTGACAGGCATACGTTCATCCAGCTGGCCTGAAGCCAGACGCCGAGCCGTGCGCACGGCCTTGCGGACGGGTCTGACCACCTGTGAGGTCACAAGGTAGGCAATGGCCGTCAGACCAAGCAGAAGGACTACGCCAGTGCTATAGACCGCACGTTGGATGTCTCGAAGCGTGGTCACTTCACTCGTAATGGGAAACACGTAGTAAACAGGAAACCGTTCACCGGCGGATGTGATCAAGCTGGTACCCACAACGATCCCTGGCTGCCCCGCTTCCTCTCCAGAAATGACGACTTGTGTCGCCACGATGTACATTCCGTCCCGATTATTCACCTGTTGGCGTAACTCTTGGGGAACAGAATCTAGCCCAATTTCCGATGATGACGACAACACCGATGCAGGCCCTTCGACAATCACCAGGTATTGGGCGGCCTGCGCTCCTGCAAGCTCTACCAGCCGGCTGAGCTGCTCGTAGGTCGCTGTCCCCAACCTCTCAGGATTCTGCAGCTGTCCCTGCATGAAATGATGCATCCCGACCGCCTCACGGATGGATGCTGTTCGTTTCGTAGCGACGATCCCCGCTGTCGCCTGCTGCACCAACAAGACTCCCGCCAAAACCAGCACCGCACAGGACGCGGTGAAGGTGGTCAACAGTATTCGCAGGGGCAGCGAACTCCACCAGAGCCCCGCCAGCTTGCGATGGCCTCGCTCACCAAGGCTGTGACTCACCGGCCCGGTATCCGATCCCTCGCACGGTCACTATGATCTCCGGATGCTCGGGATCTTTCTCCACCTTGGAGCGCAGCCGTTGCACATGCACGTTCACCAACCGCGTATCCGCGGCATTGCGGTACCCCCACACCTCATCGAGCAACGCCTCCCGGCTGAAAACTTGGGAGGGCCGTTTGGCGAGGGCGAGCAGTAGATCGAACTCAAGTGGTGTCAACGAAAGCGTCACAGGGCCGCGTTTGACGGTGTGCGCGGTGGTGGAAATCACAAGATCGCCGATGGTCAGCTGATCGGCTCCAGGATCCGCGCTGACACGACGCAATCGAGTGTGAATTCGGGCCAGGAGCTCTTTGGCTTTAAAAGGCTTGGCAACATAATCATCCGCCCCGGCCTGTAGCCCCGCAACCACGTCATCGGTCTCGGACTTGGCAGTGAGCATCACAATTGGCACCCCTGACTCAGCCCGCATGTCCCGACAGACGCTGACCCCATCACGTCCCGGAAGCATTAGGTCAAGCAGCACCAGATCTGGTCGACATTCACGCATCGCCGGGAGCGCTCCCATTCCCGTAGCACAGTGGGCTGTGTCAAACCCTTCCTGTCGTAGCACGATCTGAAGCATCTCGGACAAAGCAGGATCATCATCCACGATCAGGATCAGGGCACGATTCCGGTTTTCGCCCAACACCTGTCTCCTTTCCCGAACTGGTCTCCATGGTACGTGGAACGGACGACCACTTCAGAAAACTGTACTGGTGAAGCCACTCAGTTCCATTCGGGATGCCCGGTCCAGGTCGACCAGAGCCCCGGCCCACCACCGATCCGGCGAAGCACTCGACGCCACAGCTCTTCTGGGGTCCCGAAGACCTCTTCAGCCACAGCTTGGCTCCTGAACCAGGAACCTCGCAGAAGTTCACCTACGAGCTGCCCCGCACTCCAACCTGCCAGCCCCACATATATGCGGATGTGGACGTACGTGTCCCGCACCAGCTCAATCGGGGTTTCCAGGTCCAACACCCCCACGTCCCCGAACAAGCGTCGCCATCCAGGTGGTTCCTCCCATGGACTGCGGACCTGGGCCAAGCCGAGCGCTGTTTGCTTGGAAACGGGCCCGCCCTCGAAGAGGGTCGCAGGCGGTGTGAGCAAATCACTGAAATGTTCCAGGGAGTCAACCATGGGAATTCTCCCCATCCTGTGGAGACAAACCCCGAGGCTGCCTTCTTCGTTGTGTTCCAACAACAGCACGACGCTACGATCGAAGTAGCCTCCTCGACCCGGCTCAGTTGAGATCAGGAGTTGTCCTGCCGCTGGTTCGCCCAGTTCCATGTCCCCATTCTCGCAGGGTCGTTACGATCTACACATGAGCTGGGTTGAACACGCGATCTGGTGGCACATTTATCCGCTCGGGCTGTGTGGGGCTCCGATTCGGGAGCCCAACACCGCGCCGGGCCCACGACTGAGACGTCTGCTGGGCTGGCTCGATTACGCTGTCGAGCTGGGATGTTCCGGTCTACTGCTCGGCCCCATCTTCACATCACAGTCCCACGGTTACGATTCACTCGACCTGTTCCACATCGATCCCCGCTTGGGGGACGAAGCGGACTTTGCCGAGCTCGTCTCACAATGCCGGAAGCGGGGACTTCGCATTCTCTTGGATGGTGTTTTCAGTCATGTCGGCGCGAAGCACCCTGACGTGCAACACGCCCTTGTTCAGGGGCCCGACTCAGCGACCGGAAAGCTGTTCGACATCGATTGGCAGCACCCTGACGCTCCGACGCCCCGGGTCTTCGAAGGGCATTCCTCCCTCGTACGC
>JABCNW020000149.1 GCA_013333945.2 Propionibacterium sp. | reverse complement strand
TCCTCTCCACAGGGGAATCCATTCGAGGACTAATGCCAACAGCACTGCAAGCGCGATGACAATCGCCTTCGCGACTGTCACCTTCACGAGGACGCCGAGCCGCACCGGATGCCTAGCCATTGGTGATGCTGCAGGCCGCCACGCCTGCGACCAATCCGCCGACTATACCTGCGACATCGCGGAATGCTATGCGCGGAACTGTTCGGAGCAGCCACGAGGCGACCTGCATGTACTTTCCTCTTTTCAGCCAATTGGTGACTGCTCCATCAATGACCCGGAGGACAGCTGAGTCGACAGACCAGCCAATGACGCATTTCATGGAAAAGTTCTTTCCTTCGGGTCTGTTTGTGTTCGAGCTGTTTCCCGCGGAAAATTTTCTTCAAGCTTGACGACACTCTAGGTGACGTATTCACTCGATGCAAGCATCTGGTGGGAGGAAATTCATAACCCCTTGTCGTCCTGGCGTGGCGTCGAGTTTCGATGGGTCGTGTTGACGGGATGAGGTGGTCTGCGAACGGGGTTTGGGTATCCGTCCATGCCCATGGACGGATCGATCGGCTCTCCCGCATGCGGAGCGGGGACAATGGGGGCGTGTTGGATGACCTCGGGGCGGATGTCGCGCTGGATTGCCCGCCTGAGCGGGTGGTTTCGCTGGTGCCGTCGCTGACGGAGGCGATCGCCGTCACCGCGCCCGGCGTGCTCGTCGGTGCCACGAACTGGTGCACTCATCCCGTCGATCTGGACGTCGCGCGAGTGCGGGGCACCAAGAACCCCGACCGCGCCGCCATCGCCGCGCTGCGCCCCGACCTGGTGGTGACCAACCAGGAAGAGAACCGCCGAGTTGACGTCGAACGGCTGCGGTCCGCCGGAATCCCGGTGTGGGTGACCCGCATCGACGGCATCGACGACGCCCTGGGCAGCCTGACCCGGCTCTTCCGGGAGGGATTCGGACTGCGGGAAATCGACTGGCTGGAGGAGGCCCGCGAGGTGTGGGACAGCCCGCCGCGACTGTCGGGACGGGTGGCGCTCCCGGTGTGGCGGGACCCCTGGATCTGGGTGGGGGCGGGTACCTATCCCGACGACCTGTTGCGCCATCTGGGGTTGGTCAACATTGTCGATGACATGCGGTATCCGCATCTTAAAATCAACGACGCCCTCGGTGGGAACCCCGATGTCGTCCTGCTTCCCGACGAGCCCTACCCCTTCACCGCCACCGACGGACCAGAGGCGCTGGGCGAGGTGGGGTCGCTGAACGTCCGGGGCAGGTCGCTGTTTTGGTACGGCCCGGCCATGGTCGAGGCGCGCGCCGACCTGGAGGCCGCCATTCATGAAGCCTGCTGAGTCGGCCTGCTCCTCTGGGGGCGGTCCGGTGAACGTCACGGAGTCAACGTGATCGCGTAGAGCACTAGTGTCGCTCGGGGTGGCTGCTTGTTCGACAACGCGCCAAGAATTTCGTATACATTATTGATGTGAATGAACACCTGCTGCGGGGTGAACCCGTCACGGACGAACAGATTCAGGCCTGGGCCGACGAGGCAGAGGCCGGGTACGACCTCGCGAGTCTTCCCAAGGCGCGCCGAGGTCGTCCGCCTGTGGGCGATGGCCCCGGGGTGGTCGTCCCCGTGCGGCTCGATGCAGCCATCCTTGCGGCCTTGACTGCCCGGGCCGAAGCGGAGGGCATCCAGAACCGGTCGGAAGCAATCAGGGCTGCTGTGAAGGCCTGGGTGGACGTTGCGTGACCTACATCAGGCTGCGCGGAAGCACTACCGTCGTGACCGCCTCAATGACGACGCAGTGCGCCATGCAGCCACCCATGTCCTGCACTCCCGTCCACTTGATGATAAAGATGACCCTCGGCGCTGGCTGTTGATTGGTATGGATCCGGCCGGGCGTCTTCTCGAACTCGTCATGCTGGTCTACGACGACGGTTACGAGCTGATCATCCACGCCATGAAGGCCCGTTCTCAATACCTCGACGAATTTTGACAGAATTCTTCGGGGCTCTCCGGCTTCCACTCATCTGCTCGTGGAGCCTATAGCCATTTTTCCTATCTTGTACTCACCCGTGCGACCGCCTCCGGGGTGATGGAGTAGTCGGCCACGGTTCTCGCGGCCATCCGTCGCACAGCCGCCGGGCGCGCCAGGACCGGGGCCAGCGCCACGACGAACGGGACGAGGCTGGGCGGGTCCTCGAGAACCGGGGTCAGGACCTCCCGCGCTGGTGCTCGAGGGGCGCGTCCGAAAAGGGCACGGGCAACGGTTTTCGCCACTCCCCAGCGGGTCCCGGCGGTCTCGGCCGCTCCGAGGCCGATGGCCAGCGTCGAACGGGTCCGCACACCCGCTTGCGCCACCACGGGCGCCCCGGCTGGAGGGGCGTCGGCGGCCAGGCCGATCATGAGGGCGGGGAGATCGACGCCGGCCGCTGCTGCGTTCGCGGGCTCGGAGATGCGGGGATTGCACTCGATGAAACACGGTCTGCCGTCCTCGTGGAAGTAGTCGAGGCCGAGGCCGCCGTGCCACGACAGAAAAGCACCCAGGCGTTCGAGGGCCGTCACCGCCTCGGGATGATGGACGCTCACCCTCGCGGCCGCGCTTCCCCCGACTCCGGTTGCCAGTAGCTCACTGGCCACCGCCGCCAGCAGCCGGCCGCGACGGAACAGACCCTGCACCTGGGCGTACCGGCCGGGCGCCGGGGCCTGCGCCATGACCCGGCCCCGCGGGGTGAGCGACGCGAGGGCTGCGGCCGCCTCGTCCCGGGAGGAGACGCGGAGGACCCCGCGACCAGCGGTCGAGAACTCGGCCTTGAACCAGACGGGGAAGTCCAGCCCGGAGAGGTCGTCCTCGTTCTCGACCAGCCGCCACGCGGGCTGCGGCAGCCGGAGGTCGTCGAGGAGGCGTGCGAACTCGATCTTCGACTCCACCCGGTCGAATGCGGCAATGTCGGCGACCTCCACCCGGTGCCGCATCAGGTGCCGGCCGGCGGAGAAGAGCCAGGCCTGCTCGTGGGTCGGGAGGAGGGCGTCGTATTCCCCGGAAGTCATCAGCCGGTCCGTCGCCGCCAGGTAACCCAGAGGGTCCTGCGACGGGGCCGGGACGCGACGAATGGCGCGGTAGTACCTGCTGAACCGTGCGATGGGGGCCCGGACGCTGGACATCGCATCGACGACCACGCCGTCGCGCCCGAGCACCGTCACGAACTCCCGGGCCGTGAAGCTGGAAGCCTCGGAGAGCAGCACCCGACGTCCTGCGGCCGTCCTCATTCCGACCGGGCCCCCGTGGTGCCCGTGCCCCCCCGTGACGTGGTGCTGGATGCCGGGGCCGTTCATGGCGACAGGTTACCGCCGCCCCGGTGCTGTCACTGTCGGCGAGCGGACCGGGGGTGGTGGGGAGATGGGCCATCCGTCGGGCACACTCCTGGAGTGCCTGCTGAACGTCGCCCACTGACCCGGTTGCGGTTGTTGCCCGTCCGACTGGTCCAGTTCGCGCTCATCGAGCTGGCCTGCTGTGCCTTCCCGATCGCGATCTTCCTCGGTTTGGCCGTCACCTCCGTGATCTGGGGACGCGTCGCGATGCCCGTCGCCCGGTACGACGCGCTGCTGATCTACGTGATCGTCGTGCAAGTGGCGTTCGTGGTCCTGAGGCTGGAGACCTGGCGTGAGCTGTGCGTCATCTGCGCCTTTCACCTGATCGGCCTGGCCCTCGAGGTGTTCAAGGTGCACGCGGGGTCGTGGAGCTATCCCGACGCCGGGGTGGTGCGGATCGCGGGGGTGCCGGTGTTTTCCGGTTTCATGTACGCCTCGGTGGGGTCGTACATCTGCCAGGCGTTTCGTCGTTTCGACCTGCGCGTCGGCGGGTTCCGCTGGTTGCCGGTGAGCCTGCTGGCGGTGGCCGCCTACCTCAACTTCTTCACCCACCATTTCATCGCCTACCTGCGCTGGCTGATCGCCGCGGCCTTCCTCGTGGCGTTGTGGGGCTCCACCGTCCATTTCACCGTCGGCGGCGACCGCTACTGGATGCCGACCGCGCAGGCCTTCATCCTGATCGGCGGTTTCTTGTGGCTGGCGGAGAACGCCGCCACCCTCCTGGGCGCCTGGAGCTATCCCGACCAGCTCGGCGGATGGCATCTCGTGCACGTCGGCAAGTTCGGGAGCTGGGCGCTGCTGATCACCCTCAGCTTCGTGCTCGTCGCGGCGGTCAAAGCCAAGGAAGGGGTGCTCTACGGTGCCGGTGCGCCGCGAGTCACCCGCGACCGGTTGCGTCCGGACGAAACCATCCGGTGAGACGGACGGGAGATCCAGAGGCATCGAAAGTGTCCGTTTCCTGAGACACCCCGGTGGTTGCTCTTTCAATTATCCCCGAACTGTGGCAGCGTGACGACTGGAGGCCAGGCCTCGGGGGAGGCGCAACATCCAGGGCCCCGGAGACCGGGGTTCGCAATCAAAAGGAGTGGATATGTCCACCGTTTCCCGTCGTGTACTGCTCGGCGCAGGAGCCGGAGCGCTCGCCGCAGCTGCAGTCAGTCTGCCCACCAGGGCCGAGGAAAGCCCGGATGCGGAATTCGCAACGAAGCTGCTGGCGACGATGTCACTCGAGGACAAGGTGAGCCAGCTATTCGTCCAGCACATCCATGGCACGAGCGCCACCGAGGCGGACTCGCGCAACGCGGCCCTCTACGGGGTGGCCCGACCCGTCGACGTGGTGCAGCAGCTGCGTCTTGGAGGCGTCGTCATCACCTCTGAGACGGGCGACTTCGGGGGGTCGGCGAAGAAGGTCCAGGATTTCACGAATGCGTTGCAGAACGCGGCCATGCAGGGCGGTCGGCCCGCGCTGCAGGTGGTGACCACGCGCTCCGGCAATGAGCTGCGCGCCCAGGGCATCCCGATCACGGAGTTCCCCAACGAGATGGCCTTCGGGGCCGTCCAGGGCAGCGTCGCCATCGGGTGGGGCATCAACGATTACCAACCCAAGGAAGCCGGAGTCCTGGGAATCAACTCCTACCTGGGAATCGTCGCTGACGTGGAGTCCAATCCCGGCAATCCGGTTCGGGGAGTGCGCTCCCACGGCTCCGACCCCGACATCGTCACCCGGCGGGTGCGCAACTTTGTCGACGGCGCGCAGCTGGGTGGTCCCATCCTATCGGGCATTCAGAGATTCCCCGGGGGCGGCGACGTCACCCAGGGGCCCGACGGTTTGCCGGTGCTCAACCACTCGCGTGAGGACTGGGACCGGATCGATGCCGTGCCGTTCAAGCAGCTCACCAACACCAGCTACGTGAACACGGTGCTCGTCGGACACATCGTCGCCCCCGCCCTCGACCCGTCGGGTCTCCCGGCCTCCCTCAGCGCCCCCATCATCACCGGGATCCTGCGCAAGGAGTTCCGCTACGGCGGCATTGTCATCACCGACGCTCTCACCGAACCCTCTCTGCGGCAGCGCTACGGTGACGCCGAACTTGCCGTCATGGCCCTCGAAGCGGGTGCCGACCAGCTCCTGATGTCGGCTGATCCGCGCGTCGCGCACGCCGCCGTCGTCGCGGCGGTGGGTTCCGGCAGGCTCACGGAACAGGACATCGACCGCAAAGCCAAGCGGGTGCTGCGGATGAAGTACTCCCAGGGTCCGCGCGAGGAAGAGGACCTCCGCAACATCGGTGGTGAGGGCACTCGCCAGGCGGTCGACAGGGTGGCGACCCGGGCCATCACCCTGGTGCGCAACGACAACGTGCTGCCGCTGTCCGCGAGCGGATCGAAGGTGCTCGTCGTCGGCTCCCGCGCCGGTTTCGTCAAGGAGTTCGGCGAGGCCCTCGGAAAGACCGGGGTGAACGTGTCGGTCGTGACCATCGACGACCATCCC
>JABCNW020000148.1 GCA_013333945.2 Propionibacterium sp. | reverse complement strand
CGCCGCGGGGGAGACATGGGACCATCTGGTCGCCCGCACCGTGGCCTCGCAGTGGTCCGGGTTGGAGGCCCTCTCTGGGATACCCGGGTCCGTGGGGGCCGGCCCGATTCAGAACGTCGGTGCCTACGGGGCCGAGGTGGCGACCCTCATCCAGCGGGTCCACACCTGGGATCGCTCCGAGGGGCGTATCCGCAGCTTTGCGGCTGCCGAGTGTGGTTTCGGCTATCGGAACTCCCGCTTCAAGCGTGAGAAGGGGCGCCACCTGGTGCTGCGTGTTGACTTCCAGCTGCCACTCGGAGACCTGGGACACCCCATCCGCTACCCCGAACTGGCCCGTGCCCTCGGCGTCGAGGTGGGGCAGCGCGCTCCAGCCGTCCATGTGCGGAAGACTGTGCTCGCCATCCGACGGAGGAAGGGCATGGTTCTGGACGAGAACGACCACGACACCTGGTCCGCAGGATCTTTCTTCACCAACCCGATCCTCACCCCGGAGCAGGCTGCCTCCCTGCCCGCGGAGGCTCCCCGTTTTTCCGCAGACGGAGGAACCAAGACCAGCGCCGCCTGGCTAATCCAGCACGCCGGATTCCCCGCGGGTCACGGAACCGGCCCGGCGCGGTTGTCCACCCGGCACGTGCTGGCGCTCACCAACCGCGGGCACGCCACCACCGCCGACGTCCTCGATCTTGCCCGTGAGATCCGCGACGGGGTCCGGGAACGGTTCGGTATCACCCTGGCCCCCGAGGTAAACCTCGTCGGCGTGAGCATCTGACCAGAGATTTCGGACCTTGCCGGGGATGCGGTAGGGTAGGGGCCTAGCGAGGTCGGTCGCGCCTTCAGCAAGGTGCGTGACCACGTCGAAGGGTAGTAGCTCAACTGGCAGAGCAGCGGTCTCCAAAACCGCAGGTTGGGGGTTCGAGTCCCTCCTGCCCTGCGAAGCACATGCTTCCAACGCCTGCCACCCAGTGGGTGGGCAGGCATTTCGTTTGTTGACCGAAAGGGACCGCGCGTGAGCGACGACAAGACTCGGCAGGACGGGGACGAGATCCCCGAGGCTGACCCCGGCGCCGACGACGAGGTGATCGCCGATCTGGAGGACCAGTTCGACGAGGAAGCCTCCGAGGACGGCGCGGAGGACGACGACACCGAGAAGGCCGACGAGAAGACATCGAAGGTGGTGGCCCGCAAGACCGCGAAGGCCCCCGTGAAAAAAACGACGACCACTAAGAAACGCACCAAGGGCGAGCGTGACGAGCACGATCCCTACAGGGCGAAGAACCCGGTGCAGTTCGTACGCCAGTCCGCGACTGAGCTCAAGAAGGTCGTGTGGCCCAGCTGGGGGGAACTCACGGTGCTGTTCTCGGCGGTCCTGCTGTTCGTGTTGTTCATAATTGCCTACGTCATGCTTCTCGACAACGGCTTCGGCTGGGCCCTGCTCAGCCTGTTTGGAGGAACCCCCAGTGAGTGAGAACACCGACGACTTCGAGATCGACCTGGGGGAGCTTCCCGCCTCCAGCGACGAGGTCGAGATCGACCTCGGCCCGCTCGACGAGGAGAACGAGCCCCAGGAAGAGATCACCCTCACCGACGAACCGGAGGATGACGAACCCGAGCGCCCTGAAACCGACGACGCCACCGCCGAGGCCGTCGCCAAGCTCCGGGAGGAACTGGAGGCCAAGTTCGGCGAGTGGTACGTCATCCACACCTATTCGGGTATGGAGAATCGGGTCAAGCAGAACCTCGACTCCCGGGCCGCATCCCTGAACATGGAGGACTACATCTTTGAGACGATCGTTCCCACCGAAGAGGTCGTCGAAGTGCGCAACAACACCCGAAAGACCGTCACCCGCTGCGTGTTGCCCGGCTACGTGCTGGTGCGGATGGAGCTGACCGACGACTCCTGGGCGACGGTGCGCCACACCCCCTCCGTGACTGGTTTCGTCGGTCACGGCCAGACCCCCATCCCGCTCAGTCTGGACGAGGTGGTCAACATGCTGACTCCTTCCGTCGTCGCGAAGGCAGCCTCCAAGGCCTCCGCCACCGTGGCGCGCGCGAAGAAGAAGGTGGAGATCGTCGATTTCGCGGTCGGCGACTCCGTGATGGTGACCGACGGCCCCTTCACCGGGGTACACGCCACGATCACCGAGATCAGCGCCAACCAGCAGCGGTTCCGGGCTCTCGTCGAGATCCTCGGCCGTGAGACCCCCGTTGACCTGGAATTCAAGCAGGTCGAGAAGGTCGGTTAGGTTCCCGCCCTTCTGGGACCCTACAATGGCGCGTTGCGTCGCGATCCGGGTGCGCCCGGCGTGACCGTTCCAAATCCAAACTCATAAGGACCCAACATGCCTCCCAAGAAGAAGGTTGCAGCCCTCGTCAAGGTTGCCCTGCAGGCCGGCTCCGCCACCCCGGCGCCGCCGGTCGGCACCGCCCTCGGCCCGCACGGCGTCAACATCATGGAATTCGTCAAGGCGTACAACGCGGCGACGGAGTCCCAGCGCGGCAACGTCATCCCCGTTGAGATCACCATCTACGAGGATCGCACGTTCACCTTCATCACGAAGACCCCGCCCGCTGCCGAGCTCATCAAGAAGGCCGCCGGAATTCAGTCGGGTTCAGACAACCCGCTGAAGAACAAGGTGGGCAAGCTCACCAAGGACCAAGTTCGCGAGATCGCCACGATGAAACTGCCGGACCTCAACGCTAACGACGTCGAGGCTGCCTGCAAGATCGTGGAGGGCACCGCTCGCTCCATGGGCGTCACCGTCGAGTGACGCACCCCCTGGCAGGGAGATCACTCCCGCACCAGAACTGGTGGATCAGCCCGCGAGGCTGACGACAAAGAACGGAACCAGAAAATGAAACACAGCAAGGCCTACAAGGCCGCCGCCGAGAAGCGCGGCGGCTCCCAGCTGCACACGCCCGAGGCGGCGATGAAGCTGGTCAAGGAAATGGCTTCGGCCAAGTTCGACGAGACTATCGAGGTCGCGGTGCGCCTCGGTGTGGATCCCCGCAAGGCGGATCAGATGGTGCGCGGCACGGTCAACCTTCCCAACGGCACTGGCAAGACGGCTCGGGTCCTCGTCTTTGCCTCCGGTGAGAAGGCAGAGGCCGCGATCGCAGCGGGAGCCGATGAGGTCGGCGTCGACGATCTCGTCGAGAAGATCTCCGGCGGCTACCTGGACTTCGATGCGGTCGTCGCCACTCCCGATATGATGGGCAAGGTCGGCCGGTTGGGTCGTGTCCTCGGCCCGCGCGGCCTGATGCCGAACCCGAAGACCGGCACCGTCACCATGGATGTGGCCAAGGCAGTCTCCGACATCAAGGGCGGCAAGATCGAGTTCCGCGTGGACCGGCACGCCAACCTGCAGTTCATCATCGGCAAGGCCTCATTCACCGAGCAGCAGCTCGTCGAGAACTACTTCGCGGCGCTGGAGGAGATCCTACGTCTCAAGCCCGCCGCGTCGAAGGGCCGCTACGTGAAGAAGGTCGCGATCTCCGCGACCATGTCGCCCAGCGTCCTGGTCGACGGCACGGTCACCAAACCGGTCGAGTGAACCACTGACGGCGAAGGGGCGGGCACCATCCAGTCAGTGTCCGCCCCTTCGCCGTCGTCTGAGTAAGGAATGGGCGAGCAGGGTCGCTCGCCATCCAGTGCCGGTGACCGGGGCCGTTCAGCCTTTGTCGATGAAGCTATGGTGTGAGCCAGTGCGTCGAATCGTTGGGGCAAGGAGACACCATGACTGAAACGGCGAACAAGATTCTTCCCGGGCAGCCCTGCTGGATCGAGCTGTACACGGCAGAACCAGAGACATCCGCTGAGTTCTACCGCGAACTGTTCGGTTGGAGCATCGAGAAGGGCGATCCTGACTCACCGCTCGCGAACGTCATGTCGCTGTCGGAGAACATGATCGGGACCATTGAGCCACTGTCCAAAGAGGTGCCGTATTCAGGATGGCTCGTCTGTCTGACGATGTCGGACATGAGCGACTTCGCGGACAAGGTGGAGGCCGCCGGAGGCGACGTCATCATCGCCCCGGTTCGGGTGGACGAAGCAATGGTCTATGCCGTCGTTGAGGATCCCGACAGGTCGCGTGTCGGAGCGCTGCACGATCCCACCTTCACTGGTTCCTCCTCCGTGCCTGTTGCGGGCATGCCGGTGTGGTACGACGTGATGAGCAGGAATTTCGAGCGGTGCGTAGCGTTCTATGGTGACGTGTTCGGCTGGGATCGGCACCCGATCGACGGTGACGAGGTACCCTACATCACCAACGGTGAAGGTGACAATGCGGTCTGCGGCATTGGTGAGATGAAGCATTGTGAGGGTCCAGTCGCGATTCCGGGCTGGCGGGTTCACATCGGTGTCACGAATGTCGACGAGGCGGTCACGCAGGTGCTTCGGCTCGGGGGAGAGATTCTTTCGGAAGCGGCTGACACCCCGTGGGGTCGCATGGCCGAGGCCGCCGATCCTCACGGTGCGCGCTTTGTGCTCTTCCAGGTGTGAGTACCTGGTGGGGCTGTACCGAGGCGTCACTAGCTGTCCCGCCCGTGACGCGGGAAGGTGGTGGCCCGGGCGGGGTTCAGGTCCGAAAGCCTGGTCCGCCTCGTCGGGGCAGGGCCGGGCGATGTGTGAATGCATGGTGGCCGGCTCGGGGCGGGGGTATCAGGCTCAGATCTTCCCGTAGCGCTGCTGGAATTTTTCGACGCGTCCCGTGACGCTGAGTCTGCGCGCCTTGCCCGTGTAGAAGGGGTGGCTGTCGGCGGTGATCTCCACATCGACCAGGGGGTAGGTGTTCCCGTCGCTCCACTCAATCGTCTGCTTGGAGGTCATCGTCGAACGGGTCAAGTACATGGTTCGGGTGGTGATGTCGCGGAAGACGACGGGGCGGTAGTCGGGATGGATGCCTGGTTTCATCATGGGCCTTCCGGGGTCGGGTTGGAACTTCAATTGCGACTCATTATCATTATCGGCGAATGTTCGTGCAACCCGAGGAGTCCCATGTCACGTCACTGTCAGGTCACGGGGGCCATGCCCGGTTTCGGGCGCAACGTCCCCTGGTCGAAGAAAAAGACCAATCGTCGCTTCAACGTCAACGTCCAGACAAAGCGTTACTGGGTGCCGTCGCTGGGACGAAGGGTCAAGCTCACAGTTTCTGCGAAGGGCATCAAGGTGATTGACGCCCGGGGTATCGATGCGGTGGTCGCGGACCTCATTGCCCAGGGAAGGAAGCTCTGAGATGGCCAAGAAGAATGACCTGCGACCGCTGATCAAGCTGCGCTCCACCGCGTGAACCGGGTATACCTACGTGACCCGGAAGAACCGCCGCAATGATCCCGACCGGCTCTCGCTGCGCAAGTACGATCCCATCATCCGGCGCCATGTCGAGTTCAAGGAAACCCGCTGACGGCCCGGCCCTTAGGGCCGCCCAGAACGAACGGCGCAGGCGGATCGCTGCCCAGCAGAGGAGAAACGGGTCGCGCTCAAGACCGTGATTGCCGGTACCGCCGCCGGACCCTGGCATCGTGACGTGCTGTTTCCCGTTCCCCTGCGCAGGGTTTCAGCTCCACAGGGCCGAGAGAGGCAGCGCCCATAGATCGTCGCCGAAGCTGGAGGGTCGGTCAATGGGCGCGAGAACCACGCCCCTTGTCAGGCGGGGACCGAGTTTGTCCTTCAGGAATCGCAGCCCGGCGAGGTGGGAGCCCGTGACGGTTCGGCTGGCCTTGACCTCGATCGCGATCAGTCGCGAATCGTCGACCTCCAGGATGAAATCGACCTCCTTCTGGTTGCGGTCACGGTAGTGGTGGATGCGGTATCGGCTCCTGCTCCACTGCTGCTGGGCGTGC
Source organism: Propionibacterium sp. (assembly GCA_013333945.2). Lineage (GTDB taxonomy): Bacteria > Actinomycetota > Actinomycetes > Propionibacteriales > Propionibacteriaceae > Arachnia. Next base: position 16,770 of record JABCNW020000148.1, on the reverse strand, counting down.
AGCTCACCGGCGACGAACCCCTCCGTCAGGGCCCCGAGCTGTTGCACCCCGTGTGGGATCGTGGTCAGGGCGGTCGGGGAGGCATCGCACAACCATGCGGCCAGCCCGGAGTCCAGCACGGAGAGCTTTGCCCGCCCGATTTCTCGTTTCGTGAGGTTGGGCTCCCACGGCCTCACGCGCAGGATGAGGAACAGCCTGGCCAGCACGTCCAGGTAACTCGTCACCGACGATGCCGCGAGTCCCGCCTCCTGGGCCAGACGCGCCTTGACCAGTTCGCCGGACTGGTGGGCGGCGAGCAGCCGGAGTACCGTGAGTAGGCGCTCAGGGGCGAGACGGGAACCGTCAGCGAGGGCGTCGACGCGGACCAGCCGCTCGATGTAGTTGCGGTACCATTCCGCCCGCAGTCGTGGTTTGGCGTTGTGAACCGCAGGGAAACCACCTGCCGTCAGAAGATGCGCGAGGCCGGTGTGGGTCAGTGGCTCAGCGGAAGCCGGAAGGTCGTGAACTCCCGTTGCCCCGAGCAACCTGTCAACCAGTGTTCCCGACGCAGTTGTGTCCCGGACCTCGGCCTGGGTCAGCGGGCACACGGTCACCGACAGCGCGCGTCCGGCGAGTGAATCTTTGTCGCCACGTACCCGCGCGAAATCCGATGATCCCGTGAGGATGAAACGACCGGGTCGACGATCGGCGTCAACGTTGGCCTTGATCGCCAGCGACAACGAGGGCAGGCGCTGGAACTCATCGATGATGAGGACGCCATCACCTGCCTGAGCGGCGAATCCCACCGGATCGTTCCTGGCGTAGTCCAAGGTCTGGGGATCGTCGAGGTTCACCGTGATGGCGTTTGGTCGCAACATCCGCGCCAGAGTTGACTTGCCCGTCTGCCTGGCCCCTTCCACGACCAGGACCGGACTGAAGCCGAGGAGCTCCTCAGCCCATGACTGGATGGCTCGTTCAATCAGCCGCGACATGGAGAAAGCCTATCCAAGAGACGGCGAAACCGCAGATTTGCTGTGACGCAGATCGTCGTTTCGCTGTGATTGATCCCGCAGGTTTGCTGGCCTTTGTGTATCGCTTCGGCAGGCTCGCCGGTGGCTGGCAAGAAATGTGCCCGGCGTCGTGATCGAGGGTGGTTGGGTAGGTGCTCGGGACGTAGGCGTGATGCGGTGTGCCTACGGCCCGAGCAGCGCAAGGGGGATCACCGCCACGCCGTCTCTCCGCCGGTAGGCGGTGGTTCCCGTTGTGAGAATCACCAGGTCGGCCACGTCCTCGGGCAGGCGGGAGCGCAGCCAGACGAGGTGCTGAACATCCGGTTCCGTCACTGAGGCGGCCAGTTTCACCTCGATGGCGACGATGCGCCCGTCGCGGGTCTCGGCGATCAGGTCGATCTCGTGATCGCCGTTGCGGGTGCGCAGATGGCCCACGCGGGCCCGTGCCGCCTCGGCGGCCACCCGTACGGTGAGGGTGGCGAGGGCCTCGAACAAGGGGCCGGCGAGGTGGGAATGGCGAGGGGTGGTCATGGAGGAGGCGGTTGCGCCCAGCAGCGAGGCCGCCAGGGCGGGATCGGCCAGTTGGTGTTTCGGCGCCTGCTGCAATCTGGTGAAGGGGTTGCGGCTGGGGCGCCAACCAGGAACCGGGTCGAGCAGCCAGAGCTGGGTGAGGTGATCACGGTAGGTCTGGATGGTGTCCCGGGTCGGTTGTTGACCGTCGCCGCAGGTAGTGGTGTCAAGAAGCTTGGAGTAGCTAGTGGTGGTCGAGGATGCGGCGGCGTATGCCGCGAGCCAGCGGTGCAGCGTTTCGGGCCGGCGCACGCCATAGCCCAGATCCGGCAGGTCACGATCAATCACGCGCTGGATGTAGGTGGCGAGCTGTTCGGTTCGCAGGTCAGGACCAAGACCCATGATGCCGGGAAACCCGCTTGCCGCGATGGCGTCCAGATAGTCCGCCAGGCAGTACGACGTGTGGCCTTCGATCTCGGCCGAGCAGGGTGGTTCTGCCGTCAGCAGGGAGGTGAGTGAGACGGTGGGGACGAGCTGCCCACGTTCGTGGAGGGCCATGGGGCGCATGCGCAGCGACAGGATGCGCCCTGCGCCGCTGTGGGTTCCCTGCGCCGTGGCGGGGGTGGCGGATCCAGTGAGCAGGAAACTGCCCGGACCTGCTCCGTTGTCCACCTCCCTGCGCACGAGATCCCAGACCTCGGGCATCCGGGACCATTCATCGAGCAGCGTCGTTCCCGGCCGGCGGATTCCGTCGGGATCGGCCTCGACGAGGGCGCGTTGGTCTGGGCGATCCAAGAGGAAAACCTTCGTGGCACGCAGAAGCGCCGTGCCGGTCTTCCCGACCCCTTTCGCCCCGTCCAGCGCAATGGCGGGCGCTTGGGGGAGGAACGTATCCAGCAGCTCGTCCACGGTGCGACGAAGATACATGACCACCCTTACTCGACATCCAGCAGGTAATCTAGTCGACATCCAGCAGGTGATCTAGTCGACATCCAGCAGGATGATGTTCTTTTGATGCGTGATGCCGGCCGCTGGAGGCGTATCGGGGTACGTCAGCTCAAGCCGGAGGATGGGTCGTGGGGCGTAGTGACGCCGTCACAGGTTCGTCGTGTCGGTGGCGCAGACGCGGAGGCGATGCCCGTCGGGATCGGTGGCGACGAAGGTGTAGCCGAAGGCGAGCTCGGTGGGTTCCAGGGCCATGGGGAAGCCGAGCTCGCTCCAGGAGCGGTGAAGGCGGTCGCCGTCGTCTCGGGTGGCGTGGCTCATGGACAGTTCGACGCTGCCCGGGGCGCCCACGGCCGCCGGATCGATGCCGTCGCGGGCCTGCAGGCCGAGGGTGACATCCTCGGTCAGGGCGAAAACCGCGAAGCCCTCGAAGGTTTCGACGGGTTCCTCGCCGAGGGCCCGGCGATAGAACGCGGTGCTGGTATTCACGTCCTCGACGTAGAGGATGACGCTGGTCGGGGTGAAGATCGTCATGAGAGATTTCCTTGTCGCTCGGGATCTGGTGTGCCGCCTGAGAGGGTACGGGCTGTTGGTGACATCTCCTGTCATGTTCGTGTGACAGTCTCGGATTCATGAGGGCGGATCGGTTGTTGTCGATGATCTGGTTGTTGCGTGCCCACGGCGGTCTCTCGACCGGGGAACTGGCGCGACGACTGGAGGTCTCGCGCCGCACGATTCTGCGGGACGTGGAGGCGCTGTCGGCTGCCGGGGTCCCGGTGTACTGCCAGCGCGGTCCCGGGGGAGGGGTCAGGTTGCTACCGGGGTATCGCACCGATGTGACCGCGTTGAGCGGGGATGAGAGCCGGGCGCTGTTCGCGGCGCTCTCGTCGTGGGGTGCTGACGCGATGGGATTGAGTGCAGCCTTTGTTTCGGGGGTTCGCAAGCTGCTCGCCGCTGTCCCGGATGCCCATCGCAACCGGACGGCGGCCGCGGCGTCGCGGATCGTGATTGACCCGAACGGTTGGCTGCCCCAACCTGATGCCCTGCAACCCGGGGAGGCGTTCGCGACGGTGCAGGCAGCCGTGTTCGCGCGGAAGAAGGCGCGTCTCGATTACCGGTCGCCCCGGGCGGTCGCGCAGGATCTGGTGGTGGAGCCGCACGGGCTGGTGAGCGCGGGCAGCGACTGGTACCTGTGCGCAACCAGCGACGAGCGTATGCGGTTCCTCAAGGTGGCTCGCATTCGGACCGCCACCCTGCTCGCAACGCCCTGCGCGGACGATGCGGTGGATGTTGCCGCGGCCTGGAAGCGGCATCGTGCCCGCTTCCTCGAGCGGTTCACCCCGGTGGTCGTGACCGGGTGGCTCCGGGCGGATCGGTGGGAGGATGCCCGGGAGTGGGCCATCCGTGTCGACGAAACCGAACTGGGCGACGCTCCGCCCGCAGGGAAGTGGCGTCCCGCGCGTCTGGAGTTCATGGACGATCTCCACGCGCTCACGATCCTGCTTCGCCTTGGCCCTGGCGTCCGCGTCGAGGCGCCGACCGAGATCAGGACCAGGCTGCTGACCCACCTGGACCGGGTCACGGAGCTCTACCATCGCTGAGCCACCTGTGAGATGTCCGTGCCGGGGCCTTGTCTCGTGGGTTGCTCACAGTGTCCCGGGAGAAAAAGTTTCTTGCTTTCCGACCTGGATCCCGGCCCAAATCCGATCGGGAAATATGACGTGAAAGGTTACCGCCAAAGAACCACGCTGTAATGATTGAAGCGGAGGTGGCCCGACGAAAAGTGGTGCAGGCGGCTGGGCGGCATAGTTGTCGGACCAGTGAGGTGATCTCTTGTTTGAGAAAGCAAACACCGGATCGTTCGAACCCAGTGCAAGAAGGCAAAGTGAAGGGTTACGCGATGCTCAGGATCGGCGAGGTTGGATGGATTGAGAAGGAGGACCCGAAGTGCGGGCCGATGGACGCGATCTGCCGTCCGATCGCCCTGGCTCCGTGCTCCTCTGACATCCACACCGTCTACGAGGGTGGCGTGGGGAACGCCACAACATGATGCTCGGCCACGAGGCGGTCGGTGAGGTCGTTGAAGTGGGATCCATGGTCGAGGACTTCAAGGTTGGCGACCAGGTGATCACCCCCGACTGGTCCTCGGTGGCCGCCCAGGAGACCTACGCCATGCACTCCGGCGTTCCGCTCGACGGCTGGAAGTTTTCCAACATCAAAGGATGGCGTCTTCGCCGAACTGATCTACGTCAACGACGCCGACGGCAACCTGGCCCACCTGCCGGAGGGGAGCTCCCCCGAGGTCGGCGCGATGCTATCCGACATCGTCACCACCGGGCTTCGCAGGGCTGAGCTCGCCAACATCGAACCCGGTGACGTCGTAGTAGTCATCGGAATCGATTCGGTGGGCTGATGTCCGTGGCCAGTGCGTCCGTTCTCGGTGCGGGCTGCCTGTTCGCCGTCGGCTCGCGCTCCAAGTGCATCGAGGTCGCCTAGGAATACGGCGCAATTGACATCATCAACTACCGCGAGGGCGGGATCGTTGAATAAATCATGGAGGCAACCAAGGGCCAGGGCATCAACCGGGTGATCGTCGCCGGGGGAGACCTGGACACCTTCCAGCGGACCTTTGACATCCTGAAGGTGGGCGGTCGGGTAGCGAACGTCAACTCTCTAGGAGAGGGCGAGAACATCAAGATCAGCCGCGAGTCGACCTTGGTGGGCATGGGCCACAAGCAGTTCGTCGGCGGGTTGCCCCTGGTGGCCGTAACCGCGTGGACAGGATGGTCACCCTTGTCCTGGGTAGACGCATCCGCCCCGAGAAGATGATCACTCACCGCTTCACCGGGATCGAGCACGTCGAGGACGGTGTGGAGCTCATGCGGACCAAACCGCGCGACCTTATCAAACCCGGCATCCTGGGGTGAGGGACTCTCCCGACGAGGGGCTTACCGGAGCCCGGCGATCCGGGACAGCGGCCTGTCAGGGGTTGCGGTTTCCTGCGGCGTAGGGGGCCTCCGGGCAGATGTCCAGGACCTTCCGTTCGGGGCCGACCATGGCCTGCTCGTGCTGGCAGCGCCAGCGGCTCCCCTCCTGGATGCCTGGGACAGTGTGGCCATCGTCAATCACGTCGCCCTCGTGCATCACGTAGGTGCCGGTGTTATACAGCAGTCTCGCGATCTCGCCAGGATCGAGTCCTCGAAAATGGCACTGAAGATCGGGCACACCGAAGATACCCAGACCACGGGTGTCCATCAGGGAATCGTCGTCGCTGTTGCTGATCCTGAACAACCGCACGTTGAAGAAACCGTAGTAGGTGTGGTCCTCGTGTTGAACCTCCAGCCAGTGCCGAGGTTCGAAGAAAGCGTCGGCCGCGCCGGAATACAGCGCGATGGGGTTGGTGAGTTCCACCAGGGCCGAGGTGAGGGTGCGGAACAGCCGCAGTCGGTCCTCGAAGGCCAGGGAGCGGGCCAGGAATTCGAAGGTGGACAGGGTGTGACGGCCCCGGGACAGTACGTCCTTGATGTCGGGGAAGTCCCAGCTTTGCTGGAGCGCTGTCTCGTAGGCGGAAAGGTCGGGGGAGTCTTTGGACGTGGCGAGGAAGGCCTGTGCCGGGACCCCTGACCGGTCCTCGTAGTCGAAGCGGTGCTCAGTGAAGGCGAAAAAGGTGGGAGGCCCACCCTCGCCGATGGCATCCGTGGGGCCGAACTCGCGGGACAGATACTCGCGCCAGGCGTCCACGTCGATGACTGGTGGGGTGGCGTAGAAGCCTTCCATGACGAACGGGTCGGGTGGGAAGCGGAGGGAATCCTGCATGGCTCCTTCCTAACAGACGAAGGGTTCCGATGCGTGGCCCACCCTTCTGATTGAAACCGCTAGCATGCTGCCCCGATCGGAAGGAATCCCATGCTCGTCGACCACATTGTCGTATCCCAGGAGTCGATCAGGAACAGCGACGTGTACGCCGTCATCGAGTCCAACATCTCCGTGGTCAATTACCTGCTCGAAGAGGGCGCGGAGCCCGGTGAGCTGAGTCCTGATGCGCTCGGCTCCTACTACGTCGACTATTACTTGGCGGAGGTCATGAACGGAGGGATCTCGCAGTTTATGTTCAACTGCAGCGGCGATCACCAGGTCCTTGACCACATCACCTACGCTCTGCCCCTGCTCGGTGCCACCGGGCACGCCGAGCTGTTCTCAGAGGTGCGGGCCAGGTGGGAGGTCAAGGATGCAGAGGAAAAACGGGCGTTCCTTGACGGGGGACTCTTCGAGTCCGCGGATCCCTTCGAGGAACTTTCCGACAGGTTCTCCGAACTCAACGGCGCCGAGGATCTGATTGAGCTGAACTCCGCTTTCATCAGGAACCACCCCAACATGGAGGCGATCTGGTTGGAACACCTGGAGGCTCACCTGGCCGGGATCATCCGGACCATCCCGGACTTGGCGGCCCGGCTCGCGGAACGGGAACGGTTCGCCGAGGAGAACAAACCCCGCTACGCCCGCATCATCGATGTCATCTGTGAGGAACAGGGAATGGAACTGGAGTGCAGCACCGCCGGGGATCCGGGGTTCATCCACGAGGGCGAGGAACGGGTGGCCTGGCACTTCCTTGCCGGTCGGGGACATTACTCGATGGTGGACATGGGGGAACAGGCAGTGGTGTTTGACGATGGTGGCGAGGAAGTCGCGGTGGTCGACATCTCTCGGGTTCCGGCTGGGTGACGGGCTCCGTGGCTGGCAATCACGGCTGCTGAACGGGGACCGCGATCAGTGCTCACCGCGGTACGGTTCGGGAGGTAACCCGTCCCTGATCGAACTCGAAGACCCGGTCCGCCGAATCGAGGTGCTCCAGGCGGTGCGTGATCTCGATGACGGTCAACCCGGGGAGAGCGTGTTCCAGATTGTCTCGGATGCGGGACTCCAAGTCGGTGTTCAGGTTGGCCGTGAACTCATCCAGCACCAGCACCCGTGGTTTCACTAGCAGTGCCCTGGCCAGACAGAGGCGTTGCAGCTGCCCGCCCGAAAGCTCCCGCCCGGCGCGGCCCGTCCGGGTCGCCAGGTTATGCGGCATGGCCCGCACCTCGTCGGCCAGCTCGGCGATCGCCAAGGCATGCCACAGGTCCTCGTCGGTGGCATCGGGGGCACCCAGCCGCAGGTTCTCGGCGATGGTGGCATCCAGTACCTGCCCGCGCTGCGGCACTAGGACGATGGCGCGGCGCAGGGACTCGAGGGTGTAGTCGCGCACGGAGATCCCATCGATCAGGATGTCGCCGCCGCTCAGCTCGTCGTAGCGGAGCAGCAGCTGCGCGGCCGTCGACTTGCCCGATCCGCTGGCGCCGACGAACACTGTCCATCCGCCCGCGTTCGCGGTCACCGAGATCCCAGACAGTGCAAGGTTGCCAGGCATGGCACCCGGGTAGCGGTAGTCGACGTCGCGCCACTCGATGCTCGGCGGTGCTTCTAGATGCAGCTCCTGTGGGCCGTCCGAAACCGCCTCGGGTGCGTGGCAGAGCTCCCAGAGCCGCCTGGCCGCGCTCAGCGAGTGATCGAGGTATCCGACGGCATCCTCCACACCCCGCGGCCCCTCGAACAGGCGTAGCGACGCTGCGGCCAGAGCCGCCACCACCAGCGGATCGGTGTGTCCCAAGATTCCGGTCCACACGATCGAGGTCGCGGAGATCAGGGTCAGGGCCAGGTTCGTGCCGCGCCGCAGCCCTTTGAAGACCAGCGGCGGCATCGCGGCATCGCGCACCCGGGAGCCGAGTGTGTCGAGTTCCTCGATCCGGCTGCGCTGGTGGCCGTAGGAGAGGACCTCGTCGATTCCGTAGACGGAATCGGTGGCGTGCGCAGTCAGCTGTCCACGCAGCCGCAGCCCTTCAGCGGTTGAGTGGAGCGACCGCCGCAGTCCCACGAAGGGCACCGCCAACAACGCGAGCGCGACGCAGACCGCTGGGATTGTGACCAGGTCCCAGCCCGCCAGCGAACCCACCGTCGCTAGGGCGGCGATCGGCACCACGAAGGCCGATACCACAGGTGCGAAGGTGTGGGCGTAGAACACCTCGATGCGGTCCACATCGCGGGTCAGGGTCGGCAGCAGGTCGCCGGAACGGTTCCGGAGCACCACAGCTGGCGCCTTCGGCCACAGCGACGCGAAGGCGTGACCTCGCAGCAATTCCAGGGCCTTGAAGGCGACGTAGTGACCCGTGAACTGTTACGCATAGTAGGCCAGCGCCTTGGCCAGCGCGACCACCACTATCCAGAGCAGCAGCCCACTGATGGGATGACCGGAGGCGAAGGACGCCACCAGCAGACCGGCCAGTCCGAACAGCACCAGTTCAAGGCCCAGGTTGACGCAGCGCAGCACGGAAGAAACCAGCAACGGTGGATGGACCGGGCGGGTGATGCTGGTCAGCCAACGGATCAGTCCATAGGTGCTCGGGGTGTTCATCGGGTGACCGCCATGTCGAGGGGGAGCAGGACGCCGTCGCGCAGTTCGTGGGCCGCGTCGGCGATGGAGAGGAGGGAACGGCGATGGGTGACCATGAGCACCGTCCAGTCGGGGCCGATCTCGGCCAGGGCATCGATGATGGCCGCCTCCGAGACCACGTCAACCTGGCTGGTCGGTTCATCCAGCAGGAGGATGCGGCGTCCCGACAGGAAGGCCCGGGCCAAGGACAGGCGCTGAGCCTGTCCTCCCGAGATCAGCTGACCGCGCTCACCGACGTCGGAATTCAGGCCCTGCGGCATCCGTGCCACCTCATCGGCCACATGGGCGCGGCGCAGTGCTTCCCACAGCTCTTCGTCGGTGGCGCCGGGGTTTGCGATGCGCAAGTTGTCGGCGACGGTGCCCGAGAACAGCCACGTGGACTGTGCGACGCAGGCCGAGATGCGGCAGACCTGTTCCGGTTCGAGTGCCCCCAGATCCCGGCCGTCGAGCACGACCGCTCCCCGCTGGGCGGGCAGAGTTCCGCGGAGCAGCGACAGCAGCGTCGATTTCCCCGCCCCGGAAGGCCCCATGATCGCCACCTTGGCCCCGTACGGCACCTCGAGATCGAGACCGTTCAGGACGGGCCCGCGACCGTAGTCGTGGTGGACGTTTTGCAGGCTGATGGCGGATTCGGTCGGTGCGGCCCCGGAGGCCGCGGTGGGACGCTCGGCGGGGATGTGCGATAGCTGCTGCTCGATGGCGCGCTGCGAGGCCATCCCTCCCATGCCGATGTAGAAGAACCCGGCCACCTGCACCAGGGGCTCCAGCATCAGGGTCAGCAGCAAGGCCACCGAGAGGCCCTGCCCCGGCGTGATCGCACCCGCCGCGAGGCGGGAGCCGATCAGGTGCACGGACCAACAGATCAGCAGCAACGAGAAAGCACCGTCGAGGACGATGATCACCACCTGGTTGCCCGCCAGCAACCGCATGATGGCCCGGCGGTTGGTCTCGCCCTGGGTACGCAGCCGTTCCTCGGTCCGCCTGCCTGCGTTTAACAGGCGGATGGGGATCAGGTTGCGCAACGCATCCAGGTACTGCACGGCCAGGCGGCCGCGTTCCTTGCGGGAGGCCGCCGAGACCTTGCGGAACAGTCGCATGAATCCCCAGATCGCCAAGGGAACCAGGGGACAAGCGGCCATGATCCCGAGACCGAGCAGCGGATCCAGGGATGTGACGTAGGCCAGGGTGAGGAAAGGAATGGCCAATGCCGCGAGAGTCGCACCCAGGTAGACCTGGCGGTACTCGGACATGCGTTCCGCGTTGTCGGTCATCAGGGTCACCAGCTGGGCGGGGGAGGGTCTGCCCGTGGGGACGGGGCGACGGTGTCTGCGACCGTGCCGCGGCCGGGGGTCGGGGGCGGTGTGGGTCGGTGGCGTCGCGGAATCGTCGGCTGGGGTGGCGGGACGCACGGCGGCACGGAAATGGGCATCCAGCAGTCGGGCCCTGAGGCGGCGTTCCTCCTGGCGGGCCGACCAGCCGCCGAGGAGCACCTCAGCGAAGGCGCAGCACGCGGCCACCATGGCGGTCAACCCGGCCCACAGCCAGGTGGTCGTCTCCACGGGCCGTCGTTCTTCGAGTGCTTTCCCCCAAGCCTGCCCGATGATCACGAGGGTCGTTCCCGTGAATGCGGCGGATCCAATCCGGAGGGCACCGACAAGCCATGTCGCACGCATCCCGGATTTAGATACAGATACGTTGCCCATTTCGTATTTATTAGGCACGCTTAACCTCCTGCAACACGGTGTCTCAAAGATAGCCGATGCGATTGACCGTGCCAATACCCTCGAGTTTCCGAGGCTTTGGGATCGTATGGATGAGGTTCCTGCGGGGCGAGTGCCCGCGGCTCAGTCGAACCGGGTGCGTCGAGGCCAGGCGACGGACGTCCGGAATCTGCGGTCGGGCCGCCCGCTGAACGGCGCGGAGCCCGAAGGGTGAATTTGTGAGCTGCCGGATTGTCACCTAGAATTCCTCGAGCCGAAGACCGCAGGTGACGCAAGTCTCAATTCCTCTCCATGGGGAGCCCGCGCAGGGGACCGCAAGCCAGCAGGCGTCGTTCCTGCCCGCCCCGCGCCACCGGCGTCGGGGTTTCTTTACATTTCCTGGGGTCGATGGCGACAACAGTTATGGAAGGAGACCCAATGGCGAGGCCGGAAAAGGCTGCCAAGGTTTCGGAGCTGGGACAGAAGTTCACGGACTCCGCGGCCGTGGTGCTGACCGAGTACCGTGGTCTCACCGTCAAGGACCTGCAGGATCTGCGCAGGTCTCTCGGTGATGGTGCCACCTACGCCGTTGCGAAGAACACTCTGGCCCTGCTCGCGGCCAGGGAAGTGGGCATCGAGGGTATCGAATCGACGCTCGTCGGCCCCACTGCGTTTGCCTTCATCACCGGCGACATCGCCAAGGTGACCAAGGGGCTGCGCGACTTCGCGAAGGCACATCCGTTCCTGGTTATCAAGGGAGGCGTTCTTGAGGGCAAGTTCCTCGACGCCAAGGCGGTCCTCAAGCTTGCCGACCTCGAGTCCCGCGAGGTCCTGCTGTCCAAGATGGCTGGCGCCATGAAGGGCAGCCTCGCGAAGGCCGCCGGCACCCTGGCAGCTCCGCTGTCGAAGAGTGCCCGTCTGCTCGGTGAGCTACAGAGCGCTGCCGAGAAGAACCCCGACCTGATCGGTGGAGCCGGCTCGGCGCCGGCTGCCGAAACCACGAACGAGGACGCCGCTGCTGGCGACGTCACCCCGGCCGACGAGGCCTGAGCAGCAGCCGCTGCGGAAAAGAAATCCGTCGCAGCGTGACTGCTTGCGATGCTTGATCGAAAGGAACGCCCATCATGGCGAAGCTCACCAAGGAAGAACTCCTTGACGCCTTCAAGGAGATGACCCTCATCGAACTGTCCGAGTTCGTGAAACTGTTCGAGGACACCTTCGACGTTACCGCCGCTGCCCCGGTTGCCGCCGTGGTCCCCGGTGCCCCCGCTGCAGGCGGTGGCGATGCCGGTGCCGCCGAGGAAGCCGACTCTGGCAAGGTCGACGTCATCCTTGCCTCGGGTGGCGACAAGAAGATCGCCGTCATCAAGGAGGTACGCGCTCTTACCAGCCTCGGCCTGAAGGAGGCCAAGGATCTGGTGGAGTCCGCCCCGAAGCCCGTTCTCGAGCAGGTCGAGAAGGACGTCGCGGAGAAGGCCAAGGCTGCCCTCGAGGCCGCCGGCGGCTCCGTCGAGCTCAAGTGATTTCTGCCTCGACGGCGCTGTATTTTCGAATGGCTCACCCCAACGGGGTGGGCCATTCGCCTTTGAAGGAACCCGATGGGGCGGGCGGTATCGTCGGAGGGCATGGTGCGACATCGGAGGTTGATGGGGTTCGGATTGCTGGCCTGGGGCGTCGCAGAACTGGTGGAGGCCTTTGCGGCGCAGCTGCTGACTGCGTCCGCGGAAGGAGCGGTGACGGTCGTGTTGCCCGGTTTTCGCAACCGGAACCCGGCGCGAGCCAATGTCGTCAATTGCTGGCGGGCTCGAGTGGCGGTCAGGACGGCCCGTCGCTACGGGTCGGGAAGCCGGATCCTGGCCTGCGGAGGCGACCCGGCGGGCGCGGGGGTGTCAGAGGCTGTACTGCTTTCCAGAGAAGTGCGTCGTCTCGGGTTTGCCGGTGAGGTGATCCTGGAGCAGAAATCGCGTACCACGGTGGAGAATGCCCGCTGCGTGGCGCCGATGCTCGCTGGAGCGGGGCGAGTGGCCGTGGCCTCGAATCCGCTGCACGGGCTGAAGCTACGCGTCTTGCTAGGGCGTTGCGATTCCACGCTGAGGAGGAGGTTCGTCGCTTCCAGCGACTACAGGGTGGGGGAGATCGGGCCGCTGAGGCTGGTGACCGCCGTCGTCGGGTTCCATGACCTGTTGCGTGCCTGGCCTCGGCGATGATGTCTCAATCCATGTTCCATGACGCGCAGGGAGCGGGCTGGTGGATCTGAAGTGAAAGCCGTGGCTTGTGGCTGGATGGTTGGCCGGGTGTCACGGGCTGGAGTGACGCAGGCGGTCGTGAAGTTCCGAGGCCAGGACGGGCCACGTTGCACATGTCTCATGGTCCGCTACCATGTTTGATGAGGCGATTTCGGTCCCTGGCTTGCTTCCGGAGCTTTCGTAGCCTATAGTGGTTTGTTGCCCTGCTCTGCAATCGTGCCCGTGACTTGACGCGGGTCCTTTGTTGTGCGACGAACCAGCCGCGTTCCCGGAAGGACCGAATCTTGGCCGCCTCGCGCTCTGCGTTGAAGAACACCAATGTCGTCTTGCCCAGTGGTCGGATCTCATTCGCGAAGATCCACGAACCACTTGAGGTCCCCAACCTGCTCGATCTCCAAATCAACTCCTACAACTGGCTCATCGGAAACGAGGCCTGGCAGGCCGATGTCGAGGAGCGCCTGGCCGCTGGCCGCACCGATGTCAATACCCGTTCCGGGCTGGAGGAGATCTTCTCTGAGATCTCCCCCATCGAGGATTTCAACGAGACGATGTCGCTGTCCTTCCGTGATCATCGTTTCGAGGAGCCCAAGCACTCCATCGAGGAATGCAAGGACCGCGACGTCACCTATGCCGCCCCGCTGTTCGTGACCGCTGAGTTCGTCAACAACGAGACGGGTGAGATCAAATCGCAGACCGTGTTCATCGGCGACTTCCCGCTGATGACCGACAAGGGCACCTTCATCATCAATGGCACCGAGCGTGTCGTTGTTTCACAGCTCGTTCGCTCCCCTGGCGTCTATTTCGAGATCACCCCTGACAAGGGATCCGACAAGGACATCTATTCCTGCAAGGTGATCCCCTCCCGCGGTGCGTGGCTGGAGTTCGAGATCGACAAGCGCGACATGGTCTTCGTGCGTCTCGATCGCAAGCGCAAGCAGAACGTCACGGTCCTGCTCAAGGCCCTTGGCTGGAGCGAGGACCGCATCCTCGAAGAGTTCGGTGACTTCGAGTCCATGCGCATGACGCTGGAGAAGGACACCGTCAACACCCAGGACGAAGCGCTGCTGGACATCTACCGCAAACTGCGTCCTGGCGAGCCCCCGGCCCGCGATGCCGCCCAGGCGCTGCTGGAGAACTACTACTTCAACCCGAAGCGCTACGACCTGGCAAAAGTTGGCCGCTACAAGATCAACAAGAAACTTGGACTCGACCTGCCCTTCGACAGTCAGGTCCTCACCATGGAGGACATCGTCGCGGCCATCAAGTACGTCGTGGCCCTCCACGAGCACAGGGAGGAGCTGAACGGCCTGCCGGTCGAGGACGACGATATCGATCACTTCGGCAATCGTCGGCTCCGCACCGTCGGTGAGTTGATTCAGAACCAGCTGCGCACTGGCCTGGGACGTATGGAACGCGTCGTCCGCGACCGCATGACCACTCAGGACATCGAGGCCATCACTCCCCAGACCCTCATCAATATCCGCCCCGTGACGGCGGCGTTGAAGGAGTTCTTCGGCACCTCGCAGCTGTCGCAGTTCATGGACCAGAACAACCCGCTCGCGGGGCTGACCCATAAACGCAGGCTCTCGGCGCTCGGTCCCGGCGGCCTCTCCCGCGACCGCGCAGGCATGGAGGTGCGCGACGTCCACAGCTCGCACTACGGGCGCATGTGCCCGATCGAGACTCCTGAGGGTCCGAACATCGGCCTCATCGGTTCGCTCGCCTCATTCGCCCGGGTCAATGCCTTCGGGTTCATCGAGACCCCGTACCGGCGCGTCGTCGATGGCAAGGTCACTGACCAGATCGACTACCTGACCGCTGATGAGGAAGACCGGTTCTCCATCGCCCAGGCCAATGCGGTCCTTGACGCCGAGGGTCGCCTCGCTGAGGAACGCGTCCTGGCGCGCATCAAGCACGGTGACGTTGACACCATCCCGGCTGCAGACGTTGAGTACATGGACGTCTCGCCGCGTCAGATGGTCTCGGTTGCCACCGCGCTCATCCCGTTCCTTGAGCACGACGATGCTTCCCGCGCGCTGATGGGGGCGAACATGCAGCGCCAGGCGGTGCCGCTGATCCGCAACGAGGCCCCATTCGTCGGCACCGGCATGGAGTACCGTGCCGCCGTGGACGTCGGTGACGTGACCCTCGCGAAGAAGGCCGGCGTGGTGTCCTCGGTCACGGCGGACATCATCGAGATCGCCAATGATGACGCCACCTACTCCTCCTACCGGCTCGAGAAATTCGTGCGATCCAACGCGGGCACCTGCATCAACCAGCGCCCGTTGGTCGCGGTCGGGGACCGTGTCGAGATCGGCACCCCTCTGGCCGACGGTCCCTGCACCGACCAGGGTGAGCTGGCGCTCGGCAAGAACCTCCTTGTTGCCTTCATGCCGTGGGAGGGCCTCAACTACGAGGACGCGATCATCTTGTCGCAGCGTCTCGTTCAGGACGACGTCCTCACTTCGATCCACATCGAGGAGCACGAGGTCGATGCTCGCGACACGAAGCTGGGGGCCGAGGAGATCACCCGCGACATTCCCAACGTCTCCGATGAGATGTTGGCCGATCTCGACGAGCGTGGCATCGTCCGCATCGGCGCCGAAGTTTCGGCCGGTGACATCCTCGTCGGCAAGGTCACCCCGAAGGGCGAGACCGAGCTGACCCCCGAGGAACGCTTGCTGCGCGCGATCTTCGGGGAGAAGGCCCGCGAGGTCCGCGACACCTCCCTGAAGGTGCCGCACGGTGAATCCGGCACCGTCATCGGGGTCCGAGTCTTCGACACCCGTGACGATGACGAGCTGCCTCCTGGGGTCAATCAGCTGGTGCGGGTCCACGTCGCCCAGAAACGCAAGATCAGCGACGGTGACAAGCTTGCTGGCCGTCACGGCAACAAGGGCGTCATCTCGAAGATCCTTCCCGTGGAGGACATGCCTTTCCTTGCCGATGGCACCCCCGTCGACATTGTCCTCAACCCCCTCGGTGTTCCGTCCCGCATGAACATTGGGCAGGTCCTGGAGAACCATCTCGGGTGGATCGCCAAGACCGGCTGGGACATCACGGAGGTCAAGGAGGCCTGGGCGGATCGTCTGCGCGAGGTCGGTCTCGGTCGCGTCGAGGCCGACTCCCGGGTCGCAACCCCCGTCTTCGACGGCGCGGACGAACACGAGATCACCGGTCTGCTGGAGAACTCGCTGACCACCCGCGACGGGGAGCGCCTCATCGACGGCGGCGGCAAGGCCCAGCTGTTCGACGGTCGCTCCGGCGAGCCCTACCCGGAGAAGACCGGCGTCGGCTATATGTACATGTTGAAGCTGCACCACTTGGTCGACGACAAGATCCACGCCCGCTCCACCGGCCCATACTCGATGATCACCCAGCAGCCGCTGGGCGGCAAAGCGCAGTTTGGTGGTCAGCGTTTCGGCGAGATGGAGGTGTGGGCCCTCGAGGCCTATGGAGCTGCGTGGGCCCTCCAGGAGCTGTTGACCATCAAGTCCGACGACGTCCCCGGTCGCGTGAAGGTCTACGAGGCAATCGTCAAGGGAGAAAACATCCCCGAACCCGGCATCCCGGAGTCCTTCAAGGTGCTCGTCAAGGAGATGCAGTCGTTGTGTCTGAACGTGGAGGTCCTCTCCGGGGACGGACGCGTCATCGACCTGCGGGAATCGGAAGACGATCTGCGTAACGCCGAGGACTTCGGCATCGATCTCGGGAGACGTCCCGGAGGCGACCACTTCCTCGACGTCACCGAAGTCTGAGTCTGACTCAGTCACACGCCGGTTACCCGGCACCAGTAAAACCTCAGATTTCAGGCACAGGCACCCGCCGGGGCGGCGGGGGAAAGAGAACCAATGCTGGACGTGAACGTCTACGACAAGCTCTGCATCGGGCTG
>JABCNW020000147.1 GCA_013333945.2 Propionibacterium sp. | reverse complement strand
GGCGTGTACGCGATCGTGCGCAGTGGCGGACGCCAGCACAAGGTGGCTGTTGGCGACATCCTCGACATCGACCTGGTGTCCGAAGGGGTCGGCGAAACCATCAACCTGCAGCCGCTGCTGCTGGTCGATGGCGGCACCGTGACCTCCGACGCCAAGGCCCTCGGCAAGGTCTCCGTGACCGCCGAGGTGCTGGCGGAGACCAAGGGTCCCAAGATTCGGATCCTGAAGTACAAGAACAAGACCGGCTACAAGAAGCGCCAGGGGCACCGCCAGCGGTACACCCAGGTCAAAATCACCGGCATCAAGAACTGAGGTAGGAGCAGAGATGGCACACAAGAAGGGCGCGTCCTCGACGCGAAACGGTCGTGATTCCAACGCTCAGCGCCTCGGTGTGAAGCGTTTCGGCGGGCAGGTCGTCGGTGCGGGCGAGATCATCGTCCGCCAGCACGGCACCCACTTCCACCCCGGCGATAACGTCGGTCGTGGTGGCGACGACACCCTCTTCGCGCTGGCCGCCGGCAAGGTGAACTTTGGCGTCAAGCGTGGTCGCCGCGTCGTCAACGTGGCTCCGGTCGAGGCCTGAGCCAACAGCAGACATTCGGGCGACGGGCCATCCTCTTCATGAGGAGGGCCCGTCGCTCTTCGGTTTCCGAAGCGCTTTGAGATACTTCTAGCCGTGGCAATTCCCTCATTCGTCGATCGCGTGAAACTGACCGTGCAGGCAGGTAACGGCGGTCACGGCTGCGCCTCGGTGCACCGCGAGAAGTTCAAGCCCCTCGGCGGCCCAGATGGAGGCAACGGAGGCGATGGAGGATCCGTGATCCTCCGCGTGGCCGACAACCTCAATTCGCTGGTGGAATACCATCGCCAATCGGTGCGCCGTGCTACGAACGGGCAGCCCGGTCGTGGTGACCACCAGCACGGTGCCAAGGGTGAAGATGTGGTCCTGGCGGTACCTGCCGGGACGGTCGTCTCCGATGCGACCACGGGCGAACACCTGGCTGATCTCACCGAAACCGGTGAGGAATATGTCGCGGCCGTCGGCGGCAAGGGTGGGCTTGGCAACGAGGCGCTCGCGACCGCTGCTCGCAAGGCGCCAGGTTTCGCGCTTCTCGGCGAGGAGGGCGAAACCCGGTTGATTCAGCTCGAGCTGAAGGTGTTGGCCGACATCGGCTTGGTCGGGTTTCCGTCGGCGGGGAAGTCGTCGCTGATTGCCGCGATTTCCAGGGCCCGGCCGAAAATCGCCGACTACCCCTTCACCACCTTGGTGCCGAACCTGGGTGTCGTGGTGGCGGGAGATCTCACCTACACCGTCGCTGACGTTCCAGGTCTCATCGAGGGGGCTTCGCTCGGGAAGGGCCTGGGATTCGATTTCCTGCGACACATCGAACGCTGCCAGGCCATCGTGCACGTCATCGACCTGGGCACCTGGGAACCGGGCCGCGAACCCGTCGCCGACCTGGACGTGATAGAGGGCGAACTGGCGGCCCACGGTGGTTTGGAGGATCGCGAACGCCTGGTGGTGTTGAACAAACTGGACCTGCCCGACGCACCCGACCTTGCGGAACTCGCCCGGCCCGAACTGGAGAAACGCGGCTACCAGGTCTTCGAGGTGAGCACCAAGACCGGCGAGGGGTTGAACGCGTTGAAATTCGCCATGGCCCGGATCGTCGAGACCCACCGCGCCGCCAAGGCGACGGAGGAGCCGCCGAAGAAGGTCCTACGACCCAAACCGGTGGGACGTATTGCCGCCGACGACTCTTTCACGATCGTGAAGCAAGGCGACGGGGAGGGCGGTTTCCTGTGGCGGGTGCGCGGGGCCAAACCGGAACGCTGGATCCGCCAGACCGACTTCAACAACGCTGAGGCGGTCGGTTACCTGGCGGACCGGTTGATCCGGCTCGGGGTGGAGGAGAAACTCCTGGAACTCGGGGCCCGGGAGGGCGATGCGGTGGCCATCGGAGGCGACGACGCGGTGGTGTTCGATTTCGCCCCACAGGTCGAGACTGGGTCCGAGATCCTTTCCCGGCGGGGTGAAGATCTCCGGCTGGAGAGTGAACGGCCCGCCGTGACCCGGCGGCGCCGGATCGATGCTGAATACCAGGCCTGGAAGGCCGGTGAGGTAGCCGATGAGGACTGAGATCACCGAGGCGAAACGCTTGGTGGTGAAGATCGGGTCATCGTCGCTGACCGATCGGGAGGGACACCTCGATCCGGCGCGCATCGAGACGCTCGCCGCAGAACTGGCCTCCCTGCAGGCACGTGACAAGCGGCTGGTACTGGTGACCTCTGGAGCCATTGCTGCGGCGCTGGGACCATTGGGGCTCTCGGCGCGACCCAGGGATCTCGAGACCCAGCAAGCGGCGGCTGCGGTCGGGCAGGGCATCTTGATCCGGAGTTACGCGGAGGCTTTCGCGGCCCACAACCAGATGGTGGCGCAGGTACTGCTGACCGCCGGCGACCTGCAGGACGGGCGCAGCTACCGGAACGCTCTGAACACGATTTCGCGATTGTTCAGGCTGGGGGCGATCCCCGTGATCAACGAGAACGACACCGTCGCGACCGGGGAGATCCGGTTCGGCGACAACGACCGCCTGGCGGCGCTGACCGCCCACCTGGTGCGGGCTGATGCGCTGGTGATCCTGAGGGACGTGGACGGCCTCTACACCGCACACCCGGCGGAGCCCGGGGCCCGGTTGATACCCCGGGTCCGTGACTTCACGGAGCTGGTGGCCGACACCTCCCGGGTGGGTTCTCGTGTCGGGACCGGCGGGATGCGCACCAAGGTGGAGGCCGCCCGGATCGCGACCTCTGGCGGGGTTTCCGTGGTACTGGCCCACGCCGACCAGCTCCTGGCGGCCCTGGAAGGGGAGGATGTGGGCACCTTGTTCGAGGCCGCCGGGCGACGGCGACCCCGCAGGCTGCTGTGGCTGGCCCACGCCGCCGAGGTGAGTGGGGAGCTGCGGATCGATGCCGGTGCTGCCCGGGCCGTTAGGAAGGGAAACGCCTCGCTGTTGGCGGTGGGGGTCGACGACGTCACGGGTGATTTCGAGGCGGGCGATCCAGTCGACATCACCGGGCCCGGCGGAACACTGCTGGCACGTGGAGTGGCAGACTGCTCTGCGACGGAACTGCGGCGGCGGATGGATCTCGGAGGTCTGGCCGTGCACCGCGATCTGATGATCGGAATCTACTGATTTCCTGATTCACCAGTCGATAGGTGGAACAGGGCACGGATGCCGTATCCGCCTCCTATACTCCCGTCATGGAGTTCCGATCCCAAGCCTTGGCAGCCCGTGAGGCGAGTCGGCAACTGGCCACCCTGACCCGGGATGAGAAGGACCGTGCCCTGCACGCGATGGCCGACGCCGTGGCGGCCGCCGAGAAGGAGCTGCTGGCGGCCAATGCCGTCGACGTCGATGCGGCCCGGGCGGCGGGAACACCCGAGGCCGTGATCGACCGGCTGCGTCTGGACGGCGACCGGGTGCGGGGAATGGTCGACGGGCTGCGCGACGTGGCGGCGCTGCCCGACCCGGTGGGTGACCTGGTGCGGGGCTGGCGGCTCGGCAACGGCGTCGAGGTGCGGCAGGTGCGGGTGCCCTTCGGGGTGGTAGGGATCATCTACGAGAACCGCCCGAACGTCACGGCGGACGCGGCCGGGTTGTGTCTCAAGTCAGGCAACGCGGCCCTGCTGCGCGGCTCCAGTTCGGCCATCGAGTCGAACCGGGTCTGCGTCGAGGCCCTGCGTGAAGGGCTGAGGAACGCCGGGGTGAACACCGACGCCGTCGCCCTGGTGGAGGGCGGACGCGAGGTCACGAGAGAGATGATGGCCGCCCGGGGCCTGGTGGATGTGCTGATCCCGCGAGGCGGGGCCGGGTTGATCAACGCCGTGGTCGAGGGGGCGAAGGTGCCGGTGATCGAGACCGGCACCGGGAACTGCCACCTCTACGTGGACGCCTCCGCCGACATCGGCAAGGCCGTCGCCGTGCTGCTGAATGCGAAAACCCAGCGGCCCAGCGTCTGCAATGCCGTCGAGACGCTGCTGGTGCACCGCGACATCGCCGGTGCCTTCCTTCCCGTTGCGCTCGATGCGCTTCGCGACGCTGGTGTGACGGTTCACGGAACCCCCGATGTGGTGGCGTTCGCTGACGATGTGGGCCCTGCCGGTGAGGACGAGTTCGATGCGGAATACCTGTCGCTGGACCTGGCGGTCAGGATCGTCGCGGACATCGACGAGGCCATCACCCATATTCGCCGCCACACCACCGGTCATTCCGAGACCGTCATCACCGAGTCCCGGGCCGCGGCTGATCGGTTCGTCACCGAGATCGACGCCGCGGCGGTGCTCGTGAACGCCTCCAGCAGGTTCGTTGACGGTGGTCAGTTTGGTTTCGGTGCCGAGATCGGAATCTCCACCCAGAAACTGCATGCGCGGGGCCCGATGGGCCTGGCGGAACTGACCTCGACGAAATACATCGTGAATGGTGATGGTCAGACGAGGGCGTGAGGCTGCGGGATTCGGTGACCTGGGAAGATAAGCGGACACCGCTCGTGCTGGTTGAGCGGATAACATTTCACGCATGGTTTTGCTCGAAACACCCACTGAGACCGATGCCTCTGTGGCGGCCCTCGTGATCATGGGGGTGATCCTGGCGCTCGGGGCGCTGGGATGGTGGCTCGGGGTCAGTGGCGGAAAGGGAACGGGGGAGTGATGAGCACCACGGAATTGGCGGTGGCCCGGCAGGGACGTGAACGGCGTTACCGGCTCGGGGTGATGGGCGGCACCTTCGATCCGATCCATCACGGGCACCTCGTGGCGGCCAGTGAGGTGGCTGCGAAGTTCTCCCTCGACGAGGTGGTTTTCGTGCCCACGGGTGTGCCGTGGCAGAAAACCCACCGGAATGTGACCCAGGCTGAGGACCGGTACCTGATGACCGTGATCGCCACCGCGTCGAACCCTGGGTTTTCCGTGAGCCGCGTGGACATCGATCGACCTGGTAACACCTATACCGTTGATACCCTGAGGGATCTTCGTGCAGAACGCGGCGACGATGTGGATCTGTTTTTCATCACCGGGGCGGATGCGGTGCGGCAGATCCTCACGTGGCGTGGCGCGGAACAGCTGTTCGATCTGGCTCACTTCGTCGGGGTGACTCGACCGGGGATTCCGATGACGGAGGACGACCTGGCGCATCTGCCATCGGATAAAGTGACGCTGCTGGAGGTCCCGGCCCTGGCCATCTCCTCCACCGACTGTCGTACGCGTGTGCAGCGTTCCGAGCCGATCTGGTATCTGGTGCCGGACGGCATCGTGCAGTACATCGCGAAACGCGGTCTCTACCCGCATCCTGAGACAGGAGTTCCAGTTGACAACACCTGAGTCCGTGATCACACACGTGACCATTGCCGCGGAGGCTGCTGCCGAGAAACTCGGCACCAACATTGTCGCTTTCGACGTCAGTCAGCAGCTCGCGATCACCGATGTTTTCCTGATCATCAGCGCCAAGAATGAACGCCAGGTCGGAGCGGTTGTCGACGCTGTGGAGGAGCAACTCATCAAACAGGTCCAGGTGAAACCGGTGCGCCGCGAGGGCGACCGGGAGAACCGCTGGGTTCTGCTGGATTACATCGATTTCGTGGTGCATGTGCAGCACACCGAGGAACGCAGCCTCTACAACCTGGAACGGTTGTGGAAGGACTGCCCACAGATCCCGCTCGATGTGCACGATGTGCCGGTGCTACAGGACGTCGAGGAGCAGTGACACACACCAAACTTGTGTTCCTGCGGCACGGTCGCACGGAATGGAACGAGCTCGGAAAACTGCAGGGACAGGCGGATGTCGAACTCGACGAGGTAGGGGAGAGGCAGGCCGAGGAAGCGGCCCGGTTCTTCGCGGACTGGGACTTCGAGGCCTGCTACACATCCAACCTGAAACGTGCCCTTCGCACCGCGCACATGGTCGCGGAACCTCATGGACTCGATGTGGTACCGGATGCCCGGCTGCAGGAGATCAACATCGGCAGCTGGAGCGGCATGACCACCGCAGAAGTGATCCGTGTGTTCCCCGGCTTCATGGATTTCTACCTCCAAGGGATCGATTTCCAACGCTCGGCGACGGGCGAAACCTTGGCGGAGATGACCGGCCGGGCCCTGGAATCGGTGCGGGAGATCGCGGAAAGGCACGAGGGACAGCAGGTACTGATCGTCACCCACGGCCTGCTGCTGTCTAAGGTGGTCAGTGCCTTCATGGGTATCGACGACGTCCTCAACATCCCGGGAAATATCACCTATTCGCTGGTGATAGGGGGAGAAAAACCCAGACTCGCCACCTACAACACCCCGGCGAGACAGATTCCCTGACCTGCGGCTTGCACGCAGCCTGCGGCTCCGGTAAGTTCAAGGAGTCGCAAGATACGGGGCTATGGCGCAGTTGGTAGCGCGCTTCCATGGCATGGAAGAGGCCAGGGGTTCGAATCCCCTTAGCTCCACTTGTTCCATGAGGCTTATTCATAGGGTGTAGGCGAAGATGAGCCCCGTGACGGCTTGTATTGTGGTTTCGAAGGTGTTGTAAGGGCGACGGTAATCAGTGTGCAG
>JABCNW020000146.1 GCA_013333945.2 Propionibacterium sp. | reverse complement strand
GGGAGTCGAGGACATGAAGCCTCCCACGGGCATGGAAGACTACCCTCCTGCCATCCGTCGTGGCGTCCCGGCAATACCCCTCGGTGAAGGTGTGCGCGGTGTGGACCCGCAGATCGCTGCCGTCTGGTTCCACACTCCACACCTGGGCCTGCTCCCCCGGCCTCTCCGGGAGCCGCGCACCGAGATCCGAGGTGAAGACGATGCGCTCCCCGACCCAGCAGGGACCGGCCAGACTCGCGGTCTCTCTGGGAAGCAGACGTGTCCAGTTTTCCTGCCGCACGTCGGACACCCACACCCTATTCACCATGCCGCCTCGGTAGCGCTTCCACTGCTCCGGGCCACGGAAATTTGGGGAAGCCAGCACCGCCCGGCCGTCCGGGTTCCGATCTGCGGCCGAGGCGGGTCCCCACGGCAGTCGTTCCAGTTCGCCTTCTAGGGAAACCGTGTACAGCCAGGAAAGTGCTCGCATGGCCTCGTTGTGCATGGAGGCCACGAGCACGTGCTCCTCATCCACCCAGCCGCACACCTGCATGCGGAGAGCGCTCAGCCACGTGAGGCGGTGCCTGCCGCCCTCCACGTCGAGAACGTGAAGGTCTTGGTTACCCGGGTAACCGGACACGAACCCCACTCTCTTACCCGAGGGGGAGAACCGGGGGCTGCGAACCGGAATGTGCTCGGAGGTCAGGCGATGCGCCCGACCTCCCAAGACTGTCGTCAACCACAGGTCGTCGTCGGCGACAAAGACCACCTGGTCCTCATTGACATGTGGGTAGCGCAGATAGCCAGAAAACATGGCGTCAAACCTACCCGAAGAAGCGCCGGGAGATGTCAGGCTGACAAGTCCCGGCGCCTAGCCACACGAGAGGAAGCCACCAACTCTGGTTGCGCTTTTCCGAGAACGGCTTCACGAGTCACGACGACCTGTGCCACATCCTCCGCGGAAGGCACCTCGAACATCACGTCGAGCAGCAGCTCCTCAAGAATCGCACGCAGGCCACGGGCACCGGTTCCACGTTCCAGAGCGAGCTCTGCGATGGCGTCGATGGCTTCTCCCGTGAAATCCAGTTGCACCCCATCGAGTTCGAAGAGGCGAGCGAACTGCTTGGTTAGCGCATTGCGGGGTTCGACGAGGATTCGGTTCAAAGCGTCGCGGTCCAACGGTGAGACCGTTGAGATCATGGGCAGACGCCCGATGAACTCAGGAATCAGACCGAACTTGTGCAGATCCTCTGGGCGGACCTCAGAGAAGGGGTCGGTTACTTCCTTCCGAGCTGAAGTGTCGACGCTGAATCCCAGAGGCCGCTTCCCAATACGGGAATTGATGATTTCATCAAGACCGGCAAAGGCCCCACCGACGATGAACAGCACCTTGGTGGTGTCAATCTGAAGGAAATCTGGGTGCGGATGCTTGCGCCCACCCTGGGGCGGAACCGATGCGACGGTTCCCTCGAGGATTTTCAGAAGCGCCTGCTGCACTCCCTCACCGGAAACATCGCGGGTTATCGATGGATTTTCGGATTTACGGGCGACCTTGTCAATCTCATCAATGTAGATGATCCCGGTTTCAGCCTTCTTGATGTCGAAATCAGCTGCTTGAATGAGTTTCAGAAGAATGTTCTCGACATCCTCGCCCACGTAACCGGCCTCAGTGAGGGCAGTCGCATCGGCCATAGCGAAAGGAACGTTGAGCATTTTCGCCAAAGTCTGAGCCAAGTAGGTCTTTCCACAACCAGTAGGCCCAATCAGCAGAATGTTCGATTTCCCTACCTCGACGGCATCATCATTCTGACGCGAGCGGCCAATTCTGGTCTGCTCTGACGTGATGCGCTTGTAGTGGTTGTAGACAGCGACCGCAAGAGCTTTCTTAGCCGCGTCCTGCCCGATCACGTACTGATCGAGAAAATCGCGAATCTCCTTGGGCTTGGGAAGTTCTTCCTGAAGTCCAAAGGTTTCAACCCTGGGAAACTCTTCCTCGATGATCTCGTTGCACAACCCGATGCACTCGTCACAGATGTAGACGCCATCACCCGCAATGAGGCGCTTGACCTGTTTCTGCGACTTGGTGCAGAAGTTACACTTGAAGACCTCGCTGGTCTCACCGATCCGTGGCACCGAAAACTCCACTCTGTCCGTCAATTAACGACTGGCCACAACTCTACTCGCCAGGGTGGCATTTCGTGGCGCAACACCCTGGCGAGCCCCGAGGTTCAGGCCCCGACGTCCTTGAGAGAGGTCAGGATGTCATCGACGATTCCATACTCAACGGCTTCCTGGGCGGTCAGGTATTTGTCTCGTTCGATGTCGCGACTGACCTTCGTGACGCTCTGCCCGGTGTCGGCCGCGAGCATGTTCTCCATCAGCTCACGAATGCGCATGATCTCTTTGGCCTGGATCTCCAGGTCTGAGCTCTGCCCGTAGCCTCCCTCCGTCGCAGGTTGATGGATGAGGATGCGGCTGTTAGGGAGCGCCAGACGCTTTCCCTTGGTCCCTGCTGCGAGGAGGAGGGCAGCAGCGGAGGCTGCCTGCCCGAGGCAGACGGTCTGAATATCCGGCTTGATGTAGCGCATGGTGTCGTAGATGGCGGTGAGGGCCGTGAAGGAGCCACCTGGCGAGTTGATGTAGATGGAGATCTGCCGCTCCGCGTCCATCGACTGAAGGCACAGCAGCTGGGCCATCACCGCATTGGCGATGTCGTCACTGATCGGGGTGCCGAGGAATATGATTCGGTCCTCGAACAGTTTCGTGTAAGGGTCAACGCGACGAAGACCGTAGCTGGTGCGTTCCTCCCACTGAGGGATGTAGTAGTTGCTGGTCACTTGTTGGGAGCCTCCGAGTTGATCTGGGACGCACGCTCGTAGACGTGGTCGATAAAGCCGTATTCGAGTGCCTGCTCGGCCGTGAACCAACGGTCCCGATCTGAATCGGCCTCGATCTGCTCGACGCTCTGACCGGTGTGCTGTGCGATGAGCTGGGCCATGGTCTTCTTGATGTGCAGCGACTGCTCCGCCTGGATCCGAATGTCGGAGGCAGTACCACCCAGCCCTCCCGAGGGCTGGTGCATCATGATTCGGCTGTGTGGCAGTGCGTAGCGTTTACCGGGGGTACCTGCCGACAACAGGAACTGCCCCATGGAGGCCGCGAGTCCCATCGCGACCGTAGCGACGTCGTTGCTGATCCACTGCATGGTGTCGAATATGGCCATGCCAGAGTCGACGGACCCGCCGGGGCTGTTGATGTAGAGATAGATGTCGGAGCTCGGGTCCTCGGCGTTCAACAGCAGCATCTGGGCACAGATTGCGTTCGCGTTCTCGTCACGCACCTCGGACCCCAGAAAGATGATGCGGTTGGCCAGCAGGGACGAGTAGACGTTATCCGTCATTCCCAGACCCGGGGCCTGCTGGGCCGCCATTGAGATGTCGTTTCGCTTGTCGGTCACGCCATACAACGTACCGACTCCAAGCAATTTTCCAAGGATGGCCCGCCCAGATCAGTCAGTAGCGACGCCCATCCTGGAATCGTCGCAATCGTTGGACCCTCCGAAATCATCGGCGGCCACGGGTCTCTCGCAATCGCTAGTGTCGACGGAGTCCGGGTTCGAGGAGATCAATGCCCCCACCCAGCGGGCCCTCGGGTCGTTATCGAGCAGCAGGGATTTCACCATGAGCGTCAGCGGCAGGGCGAGGAGAGCCCCGAGCGCGCCAAAGACCGCAGTCCACAGCAGCAGGGAGATGAAAGAGACAACCGGAGTGATGCCGACTGCATCACCGGTGAACTTCGGTTGGATCACAGACTGGATCACGAAGTTGAGGACACAGTAGGCGATGACCACGATCAGCGCTGCGGTGGGCCCCTTCTCAAGAAAGGCCAGCAGCGCAGGCGGAACCAGCCCGATGAAGAAACCGACGTTGGGGATGTAGTTGGTGATGAAGCTCAGCACCACCCACACGAGCGGAAGGGAGACCCCTACGAGCACGAGGGCGATGCCGTCAAGAACGGCAACTATGAGACCGAACAGGCTGGTCACCAACCAGTACCTGCGGATGCCCACGGCGAAATCCTCCAGCGATCCCGTGAAACTGGGATGCAGCCTGTTGGTGATGGCCAAACGCTTGGCCATCGTTGGCAGATCCGCCACCAAGAATGCCAGGCAGATGAGTATCACGGTCACAGTTCCCGTGGCACTCGAAGCCTGGCTGACGACGTTGCCCACCAAGCTGATCACGTTCGACGGCGAAATCGACTTGAGCTGTTCGAGCAACGCGGCCTCGTCGAAACCCAACGTGCCCAGCCACGTGATCAACTGGGTATAGAGCTCAGTGAACTGGGAACCGTAGGAGGTGAGCGAGGCAACCATGGAAGTGCCAGCCCACACGATGCTCCCAGTGGCGACCACCAGAATCAGCAGCAACATCACCCCGGTGATCAGAGCGGCCAGCACACGAGGCACATGATGCCTTGTGAGCCATTGGTACACCGGGTATGCGGTGATCACCAGATTGATGGCGAGGAATGTGGGAGCCAGTACCGAACTAAACTCTCTGAACACCCCGAGGGTCAGCGAGATGGCGCCCAGAACCACGACAGCCATGACGAACAGGGGGAATCTGCTCGTCTCGGGCTTTTCGGCGGCCCCCACCGGATCACTCCGTTTCTTCGGTCTCCGGAACTTCCTCAGCCTCGGGTTTCTCAGCTTCGGTCTCCTCGGTCTCAGAACCCTCCGCGTCCCCGACTTCCGGAACCGACGGGGCCATCTCGACAGGTTCTCCCTCGGAGTCAGTCACTTTCGCTGCCTCGCAGATGGCGGCGAGCGCCTTTCCACGCCGAATCTCCTGCTGCCACTCGAACATGTGGTTGTGCTCCATCATGTGATTGATCACTTCTTGTGGCGTGGTGCGCTGCTCAGTGGCCCTGCGAAGAATCAGTTCGGTGAATTCCTGCTGAGAGACGGGAATCTCGTTGTCGTCAACATACTTGTCGAGAAGCAGCTGAGCGCGCAATGCTTGGGTGGAGCGCTCATCCACCTGCTTCCAGAAGGCGTCAGCATCCTCTGCTTCCTCGTCGTCGGCCTGTTCCAGGTAGGTTTCGACGGTCAACCCGGCCCGCGCCAACTGATCGGAAATCTGATTGCGGCGGGCTTCGAGCTCACGAGCCAGCACAGCAACCGGAACCTCGAAGTCAACCTGCTCGAGAGCCGCTTCTAGGATCTTGTCCCGCGCCTCAGCGATCTGCTCGGCTTTGGCTTGCGCCAAGACCGCCTTGGCCAGGTCCTCGCGCACCTCCTCGACAGTGTCGAACTCGGAAAGCGTCTGGGCAAACTCATCATCCAACGCAGGAAGTTCCTCCTCGGCCACCTGCGTGACGGTCACCGTGATGTCTGCCTCCTGACCGCGGAAGGGGCCACCGATCAGAGTAGATGTAAAGGTCTTCGATTCACCCTTCTTGAGGCCACGGACAGCCTTGTCGAGTCCTTCAAGCATCCCGGAGTCCTCACCCACAGTGAGAGTGACCCCGCTGGCGGAGGCCTCCGGCAGCTCCTCACCGTTCTGGGATGCGGTCAGATCGATGGTGAGGACATCACCCTCCTTGGACTCACGGTCGAGTTCTGTGGTGGTGGCGAACCGTTTACGGAGCAACAAGATGCGCTCCTCCACCTCGTCGTCCAGCGGCGGCAGGGCATCCACAGTGGTTTCGATCGCAGCGAAGTCCGGAAGATCGAAGTCGGGTCGGATGTCGACCTCCGCGGTGAACTCGACGAGCTCGCCATCCTCCAGTTTGGTGATCTCGATCTCCGGCTGAGCAAGAGGCACTGCTTTGGCCTCTGCCAAAGCAGTCTCGTACGCGGGCTGGATGGCTCCGTTGATGGCCTCCTGAAGGACTACCCCCCGACCGAAACGCTGGTCGATGACAACGGCCGGCACTTTACCCTTGCGGAAGCCTGGGATGTTGACCTGCTCTGCGATCTCCTTGTACGCCTTGTCCAGATGGGGCTTGAGGTCAACGAAAGGGATCTCTACGGTTAGCTTGACCCTCGTGGGGCTCAGCTTCTCTACGGTGCTGGGCACGAATCGACTCCTGAACTTGAAATGGTCGCCGCAAGTTTAACCAAGGGCGTCCGAGCCAACCAACCGCAACCTGCGCGCCACCGGATCACGAGGCGCTCCTCCGCAGGTGACACTTGCCATCTCACCCTTGCACCGAGCCTCCTTTCCGGTTGTATCGAACACTTCCTCGCAGCCCAGGAACCAGAGTGTCCTTCGTCGTTCAACACCGGGACGTGATCATCTCAACTGGGGATCCGCCCAGGAAGCTGCTAGACTCTCGGACGCTTCGCGGATGTAGCTCAATGGTAGAGCCCCAGTCTTCCAAACTGGCTACGCGGGTTCGATTCCCGTCATCCGCTCCAAGGCCCCACGAGACTCTCCGCCTCACCGGGCCGAACGGCTCAGTGCTACCGTCTAATTCCATGGCACGTCTTTTCATCTTGGAACTGACCTACCATCGCGGACTCGCTCCCGTCGAGGCCAACCTTCAGGCACACAAGGAGTATCTCGCCAAGAACTACTCCACCGGTCGTTTCCTAGCAAGCGGGCGCAAGGAACCCCGGAACGGGGGCGTCATCCTTGCAACAGGCACTCGAAAAGAAATGGAGGAGACCATCAGAACGGACCCGTTCACCATCAACGATGCCGCTAAGTACTCGATCACTGAGTTCCTTCCTTCAATGACCGCCGATTGCCTGTCTCCGTACCGGGAGACGCCGTAGCTGCCGCTCCCTCACGCATCCAGAGGCCCAATCATCACGGTTCAGCAGGTACCGTGGAGGCATGAGAACCCTTCTGAAACCCGTTGTGGGGGCAATCGCAACAGCAGTTGCTGTCTGGCTCATTCCAGGAATCCGCGTGGTCGCCGCAACCGATCAGCAGTATGTCCTGATCCTACTCGGGGTGGCTGCAATCATGGGGGTGGTGAACGCCGTCATCAAACCGTTCACCCAGGTATTGTCCTTCTGTCTCGTGGTACTCACCTTTGGTCTTTTCCTACTGGTGATCAACGCCACCATGCTGTCACTGACCGCTTGGGTAGCCCAACAACTCGGCATCGGCTTCTTTATCGACGGGTTCTGGCCAGCGCTGTGGGGAAGCATCGTCATAAGTGTCGTGACCTCCCTGCTGGGCAGCATCCTCGGTTCTGAAAGAAATTGATGGCACCCGTTGGGCAACCGGCACGAACGTACAGTAGACTTCTCG
This sequence comes from Propionibacterium sp., assembly GCA_013333945.2. Taxonomy (GTDB): domain Bacteria; phylum Actinomycetota; class Actinomycetes; order Propionibacteriales; family Propionibacteriaceae; genus Arachnia. The sequence continues at coordinate 9,382 of JABCNW020000146.1, read as the reverse complement.
AGTCCCCCGCGGGATACCTTCGGGACGTAGCGTAGTGGCTAGCGCGCCTGCTTTGGGAGCAGGAGATCGCAGGTTCGAGTCCTGTCGTCCCGACCACACTCATCTTGTTCGAACACACGCCCTCGGAGTTCCGCTCCGGGGGCGTTTTTGTCGACGTAACGGGGGTGAGAGACACATCACCCGAACCAACAGCCACCTCGACAGACGCGGCTCCGCCAGCCATGTTTTCGCCCTCTTCGACTGGTTTCGCGTTGCTACGTGACCTCAGTGACCCACCCACGGCACAGCGGGCCGCCTGGTGGAGTCGAGTCACGATCTCCCTCGGCTCAGCGACAGGTTGAAGGGTGCGCTGGTCGTCATCGAGCCAGATCTGGGCATAGAAAGCAGTCAGAAGTTTACGTTTCACCACCGGACTGGCCAGCTCATAGAACCTACCGGGGTCAGCCAGAAGGTCGAGGTAGGCCAGCACAGTATCGGCTTCACGACGCAGCTGTTCATCGGTGCACTCCAACTGCTGCCGAACCACAGCTCGACGCGTCTGAAGGTCACGAAGCCGCTTGCGCAACTTCTTACCAACCAGCCCACCGTCGGCGGCCAAGTCCAGCAAACGTTCCTCCTTGACATCCAACCGGGCCAGTTCCTTCTTCAGCCGCCGCCTGGTTTCTTGTTCCGCAGCCTGCTGATGCTCCAAGCTATCTGCCACCCGCTTCCGCAGCGCTGCAACCTCCTCAATGGGGATGCGTAGCGTAGCGACCTCACGCGCCAAGGCGTCTTCAATTTCTGCGACTGGCAGGTGCGGCAAACCACAACCAGCACGGTTGGTGCAGGTGTAGTACTCATACACCCGCCCAGCACGATTGCCCGGCCGCGAATAGATCAACTGACTATTTCGTCCAGCCTCGTAGCAACGACCGCACTGCATCAAGCCGCGCAGAAAATGGCTGTGGCGGCAGTCCCGCTGGTTACGGTGATGCCGCACTTCCAGGACTCGCTGCACCCGCTCAAACAGCTCCGGGCTGATCAAGGCCTCGTGGCGGCCGGGATAAATTTCTCCCTTGAACGTCACCTTCCCGATGTAATACGGATCACGCAGGATCGCCGCCAACTGGCTGCGCGACAACGACCGCTGCGGCCAACGACTCGTCTGCCGCGTGGTCAACCCCTGCCGCTCCAAAGCACCAGTAAGCCCCGTCAGGCTGTACTCTCCCGTGGCGTACTGCTCAAACGCCCACCGAATCAGCGGTGCGCGTTCCGGGTCGATATCAATGGTGTTGACCAACCGCCCGTCGAAGTCCTTGCGCACATTCAAGTAACCAAGTTTGGCCCGCCCGGTCGTGCCGCCGTTCTGGGCCTTGTGATGCATCTTGTTCGAGATGTCCTCGCCGCTTTGCCGGACCTGTACCTCGTTCATGATGTCAGTGATGGCCTCCATGGCATCAGCCATGTACCCCTCGCCGAACTCTTCCTTGGCAGAGATGAGCTTGACGCCCATGGCGGCCAGGACGCGCTTGGCGATGGCGGCATCGGTGTAGTTACGGAACGCGCGGGAGCGCATGTAGATCACCACGTAGCCGATTTGCGGGGTGGCTTCGACGTAGCGCAGCAGCTCACGGAAAACTGGGCGTTTGGCGATGGACTGGGCAGAGTTGCCCGGTTCGACGAACTCGCGGGCGATAGGTGCGTTCAGGCGACGACAGCGCTTCGTGCCGACCTCACGCTGGGTGGCGATGGAGTTACCGTCCTCGTCGATGTCGATGGCGGTGTTCATCTGCCGGGCTGTCGACACCCGCAGGTACAGCACCGCCTCCGACCCCTCGGGGATATCGCCGCTGGGCAGGGGAACAACGCCGTCCAGACCCAGGAGTTGGTTGAAGTCCCCGAGGGAGGTTCGGCGTCGTCGTTTGGGCGTCGTCGTGATGGGTCTGGGTGGGGTGCTTGGTGACATGTGGCGTTCTCCTTTCTGCCTGATTGTGACTCATATCCTTCTTCTATTGACGCTCTCTTGGACGAAAAAGTCCAGCCCCCGCGGGGCGAGCAATGCTTTCCGGTAGCCAGCGGCAAGTAAATTGCCCTCGAGATAGGGAATATCTGCCGCCCCGTTTGGCAATGTTATAGATGTTACTGAGGCAACTCCGGGCACGTCCATTCCCTGAATTGAAACTCGGAATTTGTCTGCCAGGATCACTTACTTGCCCAAGCGGCTTATGTGTTTTCATAGATACATAACCCTCCTTTCGAGATGGTTGAGGAATTGGTGTTATCGGGTTTTGGTTACGGCGGTTCCCGGAGTGTGGGAATGAGCGCCGCTGGGGTGGCGAAGACGAAGAGTCGGTCGGACAGCCTCCGGTCGGCGGCAATAGCGGTTTTAAGTCGTGTGATGCGCTCCGAGGTGGGCATCACCCACAGCACCCGCGGGAAGACCTGGTGTTCTTGCTGGGCCTGGCCGGTGTGACGGTAGTCCTCGTAGGCGTGGCATTTACGCATCAGGACGGGAAGTGATTCGCTGGCCAGGTCAATCTCGAGGTACCAGTAGTCGCGGTAGGCGTGGTTGGTGAGGCTGATCATCATGTCAGGCTTGAGGAGGGTGGTCACGCCGTGGGGCGTCAGGTAGGGCCGCCAGGCTTCGGTCTCGATGGCGACCTGGGTGAGGTTGAAGCAGCCGGTTCGTTCGGCCTCGACCAGTTGAACGTGGATGTCTGTGATGGTCAGGCTGTGTTGCAGGAACAGAAACGAGGGTTCGTGGAAGCGCCGTCGTTTGCCGTCGGCGAGACGCTGCAATCGCTCCCCCACGACGTCCAGACACCAGATGAAGGCAGCCGAGCCGTGGCGATCGCCGCCGATGCGTCGTTCCAGCCGGGTGAGCAGCCGCAACTTGAGCAGTCGCCCGAGGATGCGGGTGCAGGCCCGAGTGGCGGCAGATTGGGTGGCGTGCGTCGCGAAGTACAGGCGGCGCAGCTGCCCGGTAGTGGCGTAGCGATGGCGGTTGATGAAGTGGAGGATGTTCCAGTCTCGTTGGCTGAGGCGATCCGCAAGCTGATGCAGATCGCAGCGGCTGACGCGAGGCTGCTTGATCATCGGCGCCTCCCCACAGTCCCGGTTCGCAGGCGGTGGATATCACATGCATGATGCATGACAGTCGTCTCCCGTATTGCGGCGATACGCCCCATCCACCGCGGTGACACGCAGCGGCTGACTGCTGCGGCCGGAGTAGCGACCGGACGGGTGAACAGATGGCCCAGACTCAGGCGATAGCTGCTCATGAGACCTCCAGATTGGTGCGCCCAAATGGTTCGTCGTCCACGTCGCTTCGCTGGTTGACCGGCTCGCTGGGTGGTGCCGGTGGCTCGTCAGTCACGCGGCCGTAGCGGGCTTGGCTCTCGGCGATGATGGCTGCCGGCGAGGCACACTGCTTGGGCGGCGGCAGCGTACGGCCGGAGAACCAACCGGTCTGCTGGCCACGTGAGAGCAGTGAGGCGTAGATCTCGTATGGCCCGAGCTGGGCAAAGTCTTCTGGTGCCAGGGCACCGTCCTTGGCGAGGCTGGCAGCATCGGCGGTGTCGAGGGTGAAGGCGATCTTGTTTCTGGCGTTGGCGTCGATGCTGGCCATGAGTTCGGGCGGCATCTGGCGTCGGAATTGATGCGCTAGGTGCCAGGCGACCTTGAGTGAGCGGGATTGCTCCAGGGCTTCGCCCAGGTCGGCATTGAGATTGAGAAAGTTCTGGGCCTCATCGAGGAACAGCGATACCGGCCGCCGGGCTTCGGGTGGCAACGCGGCTTGGGCCAGGCTCAGCTGCCATAGCTGGCTGACCACCAACGAGCCCAGCAACGCCGCCGATTGCTCCCCCAGCAGCCCCTTGTTCAGGGTGACGATGAGAACGGTAGGTGTCCGAAGAAACACCTGCGACAGCTGGAACCGGGGACGCGGCTGGTCAAGAACCGCCCGCAGCCCGGGACGCAGCACGAACTGGCGCAGCCGGGACATGACCGGCCCAATGGTCTGCCCCTGCTGGGCCGGGCTCAGGGCCTCCCACTGCGCCCAGAATGATCCCAACCCCACCTGGTCGGTGATTCGCTTGGTCAACGACCGCCGGAATCCGGGATCGGTCAACAACTGGGGCAGCTGGACGATGGTGGCATCGGGCGCGTGCATCAGGGTTAGCAGCGAAGCATGCAGCACGTCCGAGGTACGCGGCCCGAACGCCGAGGGAAACAGCCCCCGGAACAGGGCCAGCAGGCTGTCGGCAACCAGCGGGCGACGTTCTGGCGTCGTGGCCAGCGGATTGATACCCACCGGGTGAGGCAGCGCCGGGTCGATCACCACCACGTCGCCTTGGCGCTGGGGCGGCATCAGCGCCAGGGTGTCCATCGCCAAATCGCGCTTAGGGTCGATCAGGACGACGGAACGCCCAGCGACCAGATCCGCCTTGATCAGGTGCAGCAGCAGGGTGCTCTTGCCCGTACCGGTCGGGCCGAGAATGTGGGTATGGCGGCAGGCATCACCGATCGCGATACCGATCGGCTGGCTGGTACCCGGCGCCGTGCTGGTCGCAAACACCCGCTCAGCAGGCAGGTGGTAACAGACAGGTGGCGGAACGAGCTTGGGGTGAGCTGCGGGCAACCCGGGCAGTTCGGCCTCGCCCTGCGGCCAGGCCGCAAACGCCAACGCTTCAGCAGGCGTCAATCGCAGCGGCAGCCACAGCGGCACCGACGCATTGTCAATGGCATCCGGTCGATCCGGTACCAGCCGCACCCGGGTGCCACCGCTTTGTAGCTGACAGAAGGCCGCCAGCACCCGCGAAACGAGCAGACGACGCCGCAGAGGCGTGGCCGCCGAGGCACCGATCCGCACCACCGCCCGGAACCGGAACTGGTCGCATTTACCGCGCATCCGAGAACGCACCTCGGCGCTGGCCGGCTGCGGACCGTAGAAGAGTTTGCGCCACAACGGCATCGTCGGGTCCTCCGTGGCTGCGGTGATGATCTCCGGCGCCAGCGCCGCACCCAGCACCACCTGCACCACCAGTACGTCATCGGTAGCGGTGGCACTGGCCAGGGCCGCCAGCAGCGCTGTCACCATCTGTTCGCTGCCATCCAGCGCCAAAGCCAATGAGCGTTGTCTGATCTGCACCCGCCCACAGCGGGCAACCTCCGATCGCGGCCGCTTCAGGTCGGTAACAACAACGCCGGGAATGAGCGGTGCGAGCAGGCTTTCGAGTTCTAACACATCCGCGGTCTCAGCACCCAGCAGGTACCGCACTCGTCCGGCTTCGGCCCGCGCCTCCCACACCACTGCGCCGCGCCGGTCATCGCTGGCCAGTCGCGTGAGCAAACCCACCGACCCGGCCATCGACAGCGGGCGTGGCCAATGAATCTGCCGCCAGCCGATCATGAGGCGCTCCGTTCTGAGTTGGAATGAGACGCGGCAGCGCCGTCTGACGTGGCAGTGCGTGTATCGTGGTCATCCATCGCGGCTTGTTCCAGCACCGCCCGGGCCAGTGCGTCGTAGTCGATCTGGTCGCGGCGTTTGGTGCGCACACGAATCCGGCGGGGCTGGCGATCACGGCGACGCTTGATCTGACGATTAGTCATTGCTGACCTCCGTCCCGCGGTGCCGCATCGCTGGGCACCGGATATCCCGGGATCTGTATGTCTGCTTCGACTTGATTGCCCCAGACAAACCAGCCCGGCTGGCGACGGCGGGCGAACAACTCGAGGTAGGGGCCGTCCGACAACCGCTGGATGATGGCGTATTGTTCCTCCGGCTTATGGGAATGTTCCTGCACGGGGGCGTATAGCCACGTCCCCTGACCACGGAACTTGACCGGCGCCTGGCCGCGCGTCCCGAGTAGCAGATGCTCCGTCTGATTCCGCAGGTAAGCACCCAAGCCCATCCGCGGTTTGATCCACGTCAGCGGCGATCGGTAGGTAAAGCCCCACGCCTCCATGACGTCGATCCCCTCACGAATCCCCCTGTTGATAACCCACAGATACAAATGCGCGTTCGCCTCCGCCAGCTGAGCTACCGGCAACCGCTTGATTCGCTTCAGGCTCATTACCGGATAATGCGCCGATGCGCCGTAGCGACCCTTCTGCCCAATATCCCAGGGCGGATCCGCCAAAATGGTGCGGAACACAGACGGCACACGACCAGTCCGGTTCGAAGGGTTAGTGATATTATTCATGAACTCCTCCTTTCCGCAGGCCGCGTGTGACCGCGTCACCCTGGGCCTCGGATTCGAGATAAAACACCGGGGCGACACGCGCTGGTCTACCCCTCGATTTATGACGGAATACGTTCTCAGGGGCAACCGTCCGGTCGGACATATTGCGCCCGATCGGACAGGTCACATCCCCGGTACAACAGCAGTTACGGGACACGAAAACTGCTGTTGTGAAATACACGACACCTACAATCCCCACCAGCACCGCGCCAGCCATCCGACCAGCCGCACCATCCCCACAACCGCCACGCAAACGATCAGGCAGATGACCAACACCGGCCAGATAGCACAGATGAGCTGAACCGCCCCGTAAAGCGCCAGCGCCGCCAGAAACAAAGAGATGCACCAGCCAAAGAGCTTGTCCATGAGGGAAGACGGGAGGTTAGCCATGGCGGCCACGTTCCCGAGTTCCGGGATCGGTGAGCTCACTGCCAGCAGCCGCCAACAGCTGACTCACCGCCAAACTGGTAGCCCGCTGAATATGAGCCTCGGCCAAGGTTTGCGTGGCCGCCATGCGCCAGCGCTGCTTCTCCCGCCGGCGGGCTTTGAGCACATTCCGAAGACCCATCAGCAACCACCACATTCCGGCAGCGCCGACCACGACGAGACCGACCAGCAGCCAGCCGGGCAGTGCACTCACGATGCCGGAAGAATCCAGCAGCATTGCAGCGGAGATCAATGGGGTCATCACTGGACCCGCCGGGAAAAGTTGTGAACTTCACCGACCATGGCCAGGGTGTGGGCCTGCCCGATCTGCGCCAGCCGGAACGCCGCCGCCGGCACTGCTTCCGCCAGCTGGCCCTCCAACTGCGCCACCAACGCAGCGCCCTGCATAGCCCGCTGAGTCACGTGATCCAGCGCATCCAGCTTGGCCGACTCCACATGTGCCGCCGCAGCCAACCGGGCCACCTGCATTTCACTACTCGCCACCAGCCGAGACAACGCCCGGCCTTGGGCCGTCCACACCGACGGCGCACCGCCGCCAGAAACAAGACTGCCAGCAGTAGCAGAAGACGTAGGGATGAGATCCGACATGAGAACTCCTTCCACTCGCCCCTCGGGTCGCCCGCTTTCCGTCTGTAGAAAACTCACTTTGGAAGCAACCCTCGGGGGATGTCTTCGACGCTAGGAGCCGCCAGCTCCGGATACGAGACCCGCGAGCAGAGTTGGAGTCAAACCGGGGCAGAATTGGAGTCACAGGGCATAAAGAGGCCTTGAATGACGCCTCAGCGTGACGTTGGAGTAGATCCCTCAGACGCAAACAGGCGTCCGTTCAAGCTAGGAAGGAAGTGACCAACACCGGCCATGCCACGCTTCCAACCAGAAGATGTCCGAGCAGATCTGCTGTACCTGCGTAAGGGCAGCGGCTACACGCCGCAACGCCTGGCCTCCCGCCCAGCCTTGGTGAGTATCCTCGGTGGCGGCACAAACAGCACCCACGAGCCCCAGTCAGTTCTGAAGGAACGCCTGATCTCTGCCATCTGCTCCCTCCACGACGAAGACGCCACGCTGCTGCTGGAAATCTTCAATCTCGACCCGTCAACCACCAACACCACTTTGGCGGCACGGCGCAGCGCAGCAGGGCGCAGGCTAGGGATCGGTCGGGAAGCGGTTGCTGACCGCGACAGCGCCGCCATCGAGCGCCTTCTCCGGCAACTCCTCACCGGCTGGTACCCGAAATCCCCAGCCGGGATTCGTATCCCCGAACACCACAATGGCTTTGTCCAGCACGCCGTTCACGTCTCCACCTTCGTCCGTGACCGCCGCCACCTCGAGTCCATCCAGCGCTACCGACTGTTCGCCCTATTCGATGACGTGGCCTACGTCACCATGGTGATGAGATACCCCGAACCTCCCATCCCCCTCGGTCCTCACTGGCAGGTCCGCAGCCACCAACTCTCTGAAGGCTGGCAACACCAGTTCTGGCACCACACCCCGATGCGTCGCGGCCACACCTACGACTTAGCCTTCCGTATCTGCAACCCTGATCCCCAGGAGCCCTACTGGCTGACCGAAGAAAGCCTGGCGTTCCACGAGCCCACCCGCTTCGTCCGCTTTGATGTCACGTTCCTTGGACCCCAACCCCACTACGCTTGGGCCTTCCACGGCCTCACCGCCCTAGAACGCCCCGGCACCCCAGACGACCCCCACACCCGTATTCTCACCCTGACAAGCCATAACAACACCATCACCGCTGACTTCCATGACGCCTACGGTGGTCTGTATTGCGGGGTGGCGTGGGAGTGGTGAAGGGATTTCAGCCCTCCGAGCGCCGCGACACTGCTCGACTTGTGCGACAACGATGACGCTGAACCCGCACTCTTGGTCGATCCCCTTCGCCATTCCATGGATACTCTCGGCAGTGACGGAGAACAGGAAGCTTCCGAATTACCTCCTCGGCCTGCTTCCAGCTTGACTGTAAACGCTTCATCTCCCGCCACGGCGGCCTATGGCTGGCCTCCGATGCTGAAACCGAACAACACATTGCCGACACGGTCTAGCGCATCGGCTGGCTCAGTCCCTTTACCGAAGAAGACGACGCCTGGCTCCGCCGCCACCTCGCTGACGCACGCTGGCACGAAACCGACCATTTCCTCGACACCATCCAGCGCCTTGCAAACGGCGAACGCCTCCCTCAGGGATGGGTCAACCTCACTCGATCAGCCATGACCTGGCTCATCCCGACCGACCAACTCCCCGCGCCAGGCCGCGCCCTTGCCCGGAAACTCTGGGATCCACGCCAACCCCTTGCCGAGCCACCCACTCCCGAACACCTGGCAGCCCACCCCATCGGACAAACCATCCGCGCCGCTACCGACTACATGGACCTCATCGACCAAGACTGGCTACGCATCGCCGACTGGTACCGCCCCGGCACCACCCCACAACACCGGCTGGATCACCGGGAGCTGTGGCAGGAGGGTGAAGGAAGTTTAATGATAGCTCAGTTACAGCGCACCAATATCAAAACCCCTAGTCAGTACACCTTTAAGGAGTGTCCTAGCTCATTCATATCGTCTTGTGTTACTCTTACACAAATCACCCAACGAAGAGCAGGAAACTATTGAGGCTTATTCATAGGGGTGTTTTGGCTTTCCCCAACTAACGCTTTATCCGAGGGGGATGTGAGGGCGGCTTGCCCGATCTGAGACAATTCAAGG
>JABCNW020000145.1 GCA_013333945.2 Propionibacterium sp. | reverse complement strand
CAGGGGATATCGGTGCCGTGGTCGGAGCTGGTGGGGGTTGTTGTGTCGGTTGTAGGGTAGGGTATGTAGTAGGGCTATGTGGTGGCTCAGTGGTTGGCGTGATCTGAGGCTGGGGCGGTTCCTGGGTGGGGGTGGGTGAGGAAGACGGAGTCCCGGTTGGAGCCGCTGTCGGGCTTGTCGTTGGGGTTTTTGAGCTGGTGGGTGCGGGGGATGGGGTGATCACCGTCGGGTTTGCTGTTGGGGTTGGGGTCGGGGTGGGTGGTGGTCCCTCGAAGACGCCGGGTTGGCGTTCTGTGGGGATGCCGGGGGTGTCGTCGCAGGCGTCGCCGATGCCGTCGCCGTCGTAGTCAGTTTGGCCGTAGTTGTAGACGGTGGGGCAGTTGTCGACCTCGTCGGGGACGCCGTCGCCGTCGATGCTGACATCGAGTTTGATGGTGGCCATGGAGGTGGCGCCGGTCGAATCAGTTATCCGTAGCCCTACCAGACCGGAATATGCTTCATGCCAGGTGTATTCAAAGGTCGGGGAGCTGGATGAAACCTCGAAATCACCGTCTCCGTTGAGGTCCCACTCGTAGCTGGTGATGGTGCCGTTCTTCGAGTAGGAGCCGCGGGCGTCCAGGGTGAGAGATTCTCCGATGGCGCGGTTGTAGGGGCCGTCGAGCCAGGCGAAGGGTTTGTTGCTGGCCTGCTCCACGGCAGCGGCGATCGCATCGGGGGCCGTCTGGGGGTTGTTGACCTTCACGATCTGCCCGCCGGTGCGTGTGGTGAGGTCGGCGAGTTCCGGGGTTTCGAGCCAGCCGTTGGTGTCGAACGCGTAGATCTCCACTGGATCCAGCTCGTAGGCCTTCTTCTCCACATCGGCCTTCGTGTAGCCGGTGCGTTGTTCGGGATCGACCGGAGGGGCGTCTGCGATCAGCATTGTTTTCTTCTGGGCTCCCGGTCGCCAGTCAAGTTTCGTGAATGCTTCCATCATGGCGGAGTACACTCCCTCCTCATTGTCCCCACCGGGGGTGGGTATGATTTCGTCAAGGGCGCTCTGGATGCTGGAAACGTCGGAGGTGAATTTCGATCGTACAACTGGCATATCGCCCCCATACCAGAACTGCAGGCCGGAAACCGGGAAGCCTGAATAGGTGACCAGTGCAAAACGCACGTTGCTGTTGTTTCGGGTGAAGGAATCCATGGCCTCTTTCACTTTTTGGCGGGTGTCCTGTGGCGTGGCGAGCATCTCGCCTGATGTGTCAAGAATGATGGCTACATCTACGGGGGCTTGTGAAACGCGCGCCTCGCGTGTGAAACTGGTCGGGTCTATGGTGTTGTGCAGTGCCTCACCCATCTTTTGATGCCCAATCTGGTTCGGGTGATACCACTCCATCGGGTCAGATGTGAAGGCGGCTTCGGTTTTTCCCGACTCTCCGAGGTGGCCTCTGGTTTCCCAGAACTCATTGATCCATCGGTAATCATTCTTGAAGTCCGTGCTGGGGTTCGGTTCATGCCCCGCGAAATCGGAACGGATAGACGAAACGTAGTGCACCGTGTGACGACTGCCGTCATTGTTCGCATTCCACTCGCGAACCAGCTGCTCCTGAACAGCCGCAAGTTTATCCACGACATCACGAACCCTACTGGCCGTGGGGTAACTGTAGTATTCTTTGCACTTGCTCGTGGCCGAATCCCATTTGACGCATCGGGACAACAGAAAATCGGGATCGTCAATACTGAGGTGTGGGTACCCCATGAGGACAATCTGAGCATGCTTGTCCGGGAGGTGGGCTTCTAGCCGATTCAGAACACTCTCGGTGTTTGCCCGCAGTTGCCCGCTCTGAACGAACGCCTCAGCCGCTTCTATGCTCTTCTTGCAGTTCCACGGGTTCTGGGTGGCAATCACAAAACAGTCGATCGCGATATTTCCGAAGGAATTATTGTCATTGCCTCCTATGCTGAACATGACCAGATCGCTGTCGTCGGGAACTTTCCTTACTTGTTCTTCCTTGAGTGTTTCAGTCGTTGCTCCGGAGAAAGCCAGATTGTGAAAGACCGTTGCGGTGCCCCTGTCGCGCAAGGAATTGACGTAGTGATGAGCCCAATTGTTGTGACTCCGATAGCTCTTGACGGGTTTCATGTCATAGTAGTCTCCCGCGCCATTGCCAGCGGAGAATGAATCCCCGAGTAGGGTCACCACGGCAACTTTTCCGTCGTTGGCCGGCGGATCCGCGCTGACCGGATGTGCACTCATGAAGCTGACGCACAAAGCGAGTGCCATTGCGAGCAGTAAGCTCTTGTTTTTTGAGATTGCTTTCGGCATTATCTCCTCCGGATTTCTACAGTGCTATGCTGACGACGAAGTTTGTTTCAGGGTGCTGCTTGCAGCGTATAATATCCGTTGATACGTAAAGACTCATCCCTCCCTCGCTAGATCCTTTACCTGCTGTTCGAGTTGGTGAGGATTTGGATGATCTGTCTTCTGTCCAGCCGTTTTGTTCTGCGGTGGCCATGACTTTTTGCAGTGCATCTTCTGGGGGAATTGTTATGGTGAAACATCGGGTCATGGCGACAGGGGGTGGTTTGGGACCGTCATCCTTTGAATCCTCGGTGCCCAAGAACTTGATGCCTTCCCAGGTTGCTGAGTACATGGGGTCCTTGCGTATGAGGTCTCGCTGCCTGGCGCGTGCTGAGCAGCCGGTCAGGAGCAGGCAGGCGCACAGGATCAAGGTAGTGACCGTCGTTGTGGTTCGGTGGTGCATCATTGCCTCCCGGTGGGATGATGCTGACACTACCCGGGAGGACCCTCCGGGTGGAGGAGTTCGGGAAAAATTTCTCCAGAGGGTGAGGACGGGGTTTCGACTCAGGTCGCTCGTTCTTCGTGCTCCGGCTCAACCGGTTTCGGGAAGGGGCGCGATCGACTTTCAGCCCTGCGACTGTTGGTCCTTCCCCCAGGTCAGCAGCAGGGCGCGGGCCTCGTCCTCGGGGATGGGGCCGTGGTCCATGCGGTGGTTCAGGAGAAACTTGTACGCCTTCCCGACCTCCGGGCCTGGTGTGATGCCCAGGAGCTCCATGATCTGCGCTCCGTCGAGGTCCGGGCGGATGGCCTTGATCTCCTCCTGCGCGGCCAGCTCATCGATGCGCCACTCCAGCTCCTCGTAGTTGCGACGCAGCCGGGTGGCCTTGTTGCGGTTACGGGTGGTGCAGTCGGCACGGGTGAGGATGTGGAGGCGTTCCAGTTCGTCGCCGGCATCGCGCACGTAGCGGCGCACCGCCGAGTCGCTCCAGGAGGCCTCGCCGTAGCCGTGGAACCGTAGGTGCAGCTCCACGAGCCTCGCCACCGACTTCACCGTCGCCGTCGGGTACTTCAATGCCTTGAGACGTTTGGTCGCCAGCTTCGCGCCCACCACGTCGTGATGATGGAAGGTCACCTTCGAACCCTCGAACCGACGGGTGGCAGGCTTACCGATGTCGTGCAGCAGGGCAGCCAGACGATTGACGATATCGGGTTGGTGGCCGCGGGCCTTCTCCAAGTCGATGGCCTGCTCCAGCACGGTCAGCGAGTGCGCGTAGACGTCCTTGTGACGCATGTGCTCGTCGCGTTCCAGGCGCAGTGCAGGCAGCTCGGGCAGGAAATGCTCGGCCACCCCGGTGCGCACCAGGAGATCCAGGCCCTCGCGGGGAGAGTCGGTGAGCAATAGTCCCGTCAACTCGGCCTGTACGCGTTCCGCAGAGACGATGGTGATGCGCTCGGCCATCTCCTTCATCGCATCCTGGGCCTCCGGAGCCACCCGGAATCCCAGCCTCGACGCGAACCGCGCGGCCCGCATCATGCGCAACGGATCGTCTCCGAAGGACACCTCCGCTGGGGCGGGAGTGCGCAGCACGCCGTCGGCGAGGTCACGCAACCCGCCCCACGGGTCGACGAACTCACCCGCCACGACGTCCACGGCCATGGCGTTGACGGTGAAGTCACGGCGGACGAGATCCTCCTCGATCCGCTCCCCGAAAGCGACCACCGGTTTGCGGGAGCCGGGTTCGTAGGCGTCGGCGCGGAAGGTGGTGACCTCGATCTGCCACTCCTTGTCGCCCTCCTTCTTCATGGCGCCAATGGTCCCGAAATCCCGACCGATGTCCCAGGTGGCAGGAGTGAAATCACGGAGAATGGCGTGGGTCTCGTCGGGACGCGCCGAGGTGGTGAAGTCCAGGTCGTGGCCGAGCCCTCCCAGCATCGCATCGCGCACCGCACCACCGACAAGGTACAGTCGGTGCCCCGCCGCGTCGAAACGGGAACCGAGGTCGCCTATCACCTGTGAGATGCGGAGCAGCTCGGAGACGGTGTTGCGCTGGGCTTGGGTGAGGTCTGGCACAGGCGAAGAGTTTACGTGGAAGCTCCGGGGGTCGCCTGTATCTGGTGATCCGCTCGGCCCTCTTCTCGATGCGTGACGGGTCACTCTGTGGTATCGAAGCCCTTGTCACAGCGCAGTCAGGGGCATGTGTGGGATCGGATGGGTGAGCCAGGTTCGCTGTAGGGTAATGGTTGAAAGTTAGCCATGGCTCGCCGGAGATGTCGGCGTGCTGGCCGAGAAGCATGGAGAACCGCATGGATGGTATGAACATCGTTGCAGGCGACCTCGAGAGCCTGGCGCAGTCGTCTGCCTGCGTGGCCGAGGACATCGTCGCGAAGAAGGTGGAGGCGGCTTTCGGGGATGCATCCTCCGCGATGCCCGGGTCCGAATCATCGAAGCTGATCTCCGAGACGGGAGACAGCGTCGACAAGCGGATCAAGGACCTCTCTGACAGGTATACGGATTTCACCGAGAAGGTCAAGGCGAGTCTGTACGAGTACCAGCAGAACGAGGGAGACATCCAAGGAGCCATGGGGTCCGTGGGGAGTTCGTGTCCGAGCATGTCGGGAGCTGGAGGTGCAGCCGCGGGGGCAGCTGTTGGCGCGGCTGCCGGAAAGATCGCCAACAGAATGGGCGGAGCGGCAGCTGGCGTAGCCGCTGGTGTGGCGGCTGGTGCTGCTGATCACTCCTATGGGAGTGTCGTTGGCGGTTCTGATGGGCATTCGTATGGGAGTGTCGTTGGCGGTTCTGGCGGGCATTCGTATGGGGATGTTGTTGCTGGTTCTGATGGGCATTCGTACGGAGGTGCTGCGGCGGGTGCAGCTGCTGGTGTTGCCGGGCACTCCTATGGGACTACGACGAATGGCTCCACCGATGGGTTCCTCGGGTATGGGTCGCCCGGGAGTGGCGATCCTGGAGTCTCTGGCGAATCGGACATGTCTTTCAATCATTACGGCATCCCCGGGAATCGCGTTTCCGAGCCGCTTCTCGAATCCGGGCTTATCAGCGGCTCGGACGGCCCCGTCGTCGAACCGATTCCCACGAGCCCGGGAGACTACTCCATCGATCCGATCCCCAATGCCGATCCCTCCGGGCCGGTTATTGAGAACCTCAGCGCTACGAATGAAGGGACGGCCTGAACATGGCAATTACCTGGGGCGACATCCAGAACTGGAAACACGGAAACTTGAACACGGCCATGCAGGATCTTGCAACCCTGCGCAAGGGTTTGGCGGAAGGCAAGTCCGCTGCCTCGAAAGCCCAGGGGCAGATCCAGTCGACGGGAGCAGCTGCCAACGGAGCGAAGGCATCCTTGGGGAAGTTGGTCGACGAGCTTGGTGAACGCGTGGACGATGCCACCGAGCTGGGGTTGGCAACCTCTGAGGCTGCGGATGGTGTCTGGGACGTGGAGACCAAGGTGCACGAGTGCACATCGTTCGTGGCCCAGTACCCCTACCTGAGCATCGACGGCGACGGGGGCGTGCACTGGGACATGGATTTCGTCCCCAGTAGTCCGGGTCAATTTCTGAACACCATCTCGCCCGTGAACTTCTCCGAACTCGGGAAATCGACGAGTATCAGCGAAGGGTTGATCAACTCGCTCAACCCGACGGCAATTACTAATCCTGGGATGGCTGTGGGGAAAGCGTTGTTCGATGCCAGCCCTGCTGGCCTCGTCACGGACAACCTCGAACGGAAACAGAAGGCGGAGCAACTGAAAAAACTCATCGATGCGGCGGTCAACCGGGCCGCCGAGGTTGACGAAGCCTACGCCAAAAGACTGGTCGGTGTGCGCGACGGCACCTACGATCACTCAAAGCTGAAAGGAAAAGCGCCTCGGCTGAATCTGCCGGGACTGGGGAGCATGCCGATTCCTGGCCAGGAGGACAAGCCTTGGCCGCCTGAGGGCGTGGACAGTCCCACCGAGGTCAGCAACTGGTGGAACTCCCTGACCGAGGAGGAGCAGCGGGAGTTCATGGAGAAAAATCCCGGTGCCATCAGAAACCTCGACGGCATGCCTGGGTCGGTTCGCGATGAGTTGAACAGAAAAGCTCTTCCGGATGAACTTGAGCAGGCCGAGCAAGATATGAAAAATGCTCCCGCTGACAGTGAAGAAGCTAAGCAAGCCAAGCGCAGGTACGACGATCTGAAGAAGATCCAAGACATCATGAATCAGAAGGACCCCACGGGAAAGCCCTACCAGCTGCTGGGCCTCGACGCATCCGGCGATGGGGATGTCCGTGCGATCGTCGCGAGTGGGGACGTCGACACGGCTCAGAACGTCGGCACCGTGGTTCCTGGGATCAGCACCACTGCTCGCGACAGCATGGACGGACTGGTGGGCGAGGCCAACACGCTCCGCAACGCCTCCGGTACCGGTCACACTGCAACCGTGGCCTATCTTGGCTACGACGCACCACCCAGCGCCGAACCCTGGAAGGAGCAGAATGGCAGCCTCACCGACATCGCCAGTTCGGAGACCGCCAACAAAGCTGCACCCGATCTCAACAGGTTCAACGAGGGGATCCAGACCTGGCAGGAGACTCAGGGAAGGGACCCGCGGATCACCAACCATGGCCATTCCTACGGTTCTCTTGTGACGGGCACTGCTGCGCGTGACGCGAAGATCGGCCTCCTCGACGCAGTCGAGCTACACGGTTCTCCGGGCGGCGGGGTCAATGACGTGCACGAGTACAACGTCCCCGATGGTCGGTGTACACCTCGGCCAACAAAGGTGACTTGGTATCCGGTCTCGGCCTTGACGGGTCTTTCGGTAAGGATCCGAACACGCTCGATGGTGCCAAGCACATCGCGTCCAACGGTGGCGGGCACAGCGACTACTGGAACAATCCGGAGTTCGCCGAGGACAACGCCCAGATCCTCAACGGCGAAGACCCGTCCGTCAATCGCGCCGACAACAAGGCAGAAGCCGCCACCAAGGGGCACTGACACCCCACCACCGGCGATGTGCTGCGTCGGGTGAACTGGCGCGAGGTGATCCGTGACAAGACCTGTGGTCGGGTCACGGATCCCTCGCATTCACAACAATAACAGCACGCCCCCCTTTCGGAAATAGGGGAGAGTGGGTTACGCTCAACGCTCATGCCCGAGTCGTGTGAGAGGTGAGCATGGGCGCGAAGTCGACACAAGAGGGGGTCGCGGGGGAACGGTCGGGTCCAGAAGCCGGGCGGATGCAGGGTCACTGGCTTCTGGCGAAGCTGGGCAAACGCATCCTCAGGCCCGGCGGGCGTGCCCTCACCGCGAAACTACTGGAACAGGCGAAACCCGCCGGCGACGACGACATCGTGGAACTCGGCCCCGGCGTCGGCGCCACCGCCGAGGTGCTGCTGCGCGCCAACCCGAGGTCCTACCGGGGCGTCGACCCCAACCCGGAGGGCCGCGACGCCGTCAAGAACATCCTGAAGAAACACCCCCGGGCCGACTACGTCGTTGCCGACGCCCGCGACACGGGACTCGACGACGCCTCGGCAGATCTCGTCGTCGGCGAGGCGATGCTCACCATCCAGGACGACGCGGGCAAAAACGCGATCGTCGCGGAG
Organism: Propionibacterium sp.; assembly: GCA_013333945.2. Lineage (GTDB taxonomy): Bacteria > Actinomycetota > Actinomycetes > Propionibacteriales > Propionibacteriaceae > Arachnia. Next base: position 5,876 of record JABCNW020000145.1, on the reverse strand, counting down.
GCAGCGCGGTTGCTGCGTCCCGGGGGTCGCTACGCCATCCACGAAATGGCGTGGCTGCCCGACCACACCGACGAGGAACGCGAAACCGCCCGCCGGGAACTCTCCCGCGTCATCAAGGTTGGCGCCCGGCCACTGACCCTGGAGGGCTGGACGGAACTGCTCGCTACCCACGGGCTCGAAGCCGAATGGCACGACCGCGCCCCCCTCCACCTCCTCGAACCCCGGCGCATCGTCTCCGACGAGGGCCTGTGGGGTGCGCTGCGGTTCTGGAACAACGCCCGACGCATCCCCGGCGCCCGCGACCGGCTCAAGGCGATGCGGCAGGGATTCCAGCTCCAGGGAAAACTGATGGGCGGCATCGTCATCCTCGCCCGCAAACCCGGAGCGGCGAGCCTCCGATGACCACCGACCTCGTCCTCGACGACGTCACCCTGGTACGCGGCGGCAACACCCTGATCGACGGCCTCGACGTGGTGGTCGCGCCCGGACAGACCCTCGCCGTCACGGGAGCCTCCGGGGCGGGAAAAACCACGCTGCTGAAGGCCATCTCGGGTCTCAGTCCCTGCGACCGCGGGTCGGTGACGCGGCCCGAGGGGCGGCTGGCGCAGGTGTTCCAGGAACCCCGGCTGCTGCCCTGGTACAGCGCCCACCGCTACGTCGCCCTGGTGGTCGGCGGTGAAACCCCGGACCTAATCGCCCAACAGTGGCTGGCCCGCGTCGACCTCCAGCAGGCCACCCACCTGTATCCCCGACAGTTGTCGGGCGGCATGCGGCAGCGGGTCGCAATCGCGCGGGCCATGGCCACCAGCCCCCCCCTGCTGCTCGTCGACGAACCGTTCTCCGCCCTCGACAAACCCCTCGCCACGGCCCTGCGAACCGACCTCGTGCAGCTGCTCGCGGAACAGGAGGTCGTGACGGTGTGGGTCACCCACGATCCCGAAGAGGCCGACGACGTCTCCCACCTCCACCTTCACCTCGACGGGCCGCCCGGCACCTGGCGGCTCACCACCGACACCGGAGAACCCGCCCCCGATCCCGAAGAATCCACCCCCCACGAGGAGACATCATGAAACGTCGATCCCTGTTCACCCTCACCGGACTCGGCCTGCTCGGCACCGCGGGCCTGGCTGCCTGCTCCGGCGGCAAACCGGCAGGGGAGGGCTCAACGTCCGCCTCAACACTGGAAACCCTGCGTGTCCACGTCCCCACCACCCTCGCGTTCATGGCCCCCATGGCCTCCTTCGGAACACTCGGCAAACTCGACGGTCTCGTCGGGAAGACCGACGTGCAGAACTGGGCCAGCGTCGACGTGATGAAGTCGCTGGTCGTGGGTGGCGAGACCGACCTGGTGGCCACCCCCTCCTACGCCGCGGCGAACCTGTTCAATAAGGGCCTTCCCATCCGGCTGGTCGCGATGACCGTGTGGGGGATGCTCTACATCCTCGGCCCGGAGGGGTCGTCGGCGCAGGGCATTGAAGGCCTGAAGGGCAAGAAGGTGGGCGTCCCGCTGCCCAACAACATGCCCGACCTGGTCTTCCGCTACCTGATGACCCAGAGCGGCATCCCCCTCGAGGGCGGGGCTGACGGCATCGAGGTCGTGTCCTACGACCAGGCCCCGGAGCTCGTGAAGGCCCTCATGTCCGGGCAGGTGGAGTACGCGGTGCTGCCTGAGCACGTCGCCACCGTCGCGCAGAAGCAGGCCACACAGTCTGGGAAGAACCTGGAACGCACCGCCAACCTGCAGGAGGCATGGGCCAAGGTCACCGGCGGCCAGGCACGTTTCCCGATGGCCGGTGTGGTGATGCCCCAGAAACTCGTCGACTCCAACCAGGCGCTCGTCGCAGGTGTGCTCAACGAACTGGAGGAGGCGGTCGCGAAGGTCAACGCCCTTGATGAGAAGGCAGTTGCGGCGATCACCGCGAAGACTGAGGTGCCGGAGGCCGTGGTCAAGGACGTGATCCCGCGGCTCCAACTCGACATGGTGCCGGCGCAGAAGGCCAAAACCGAGCTGGAGGACTTCTACACGCGCCTGACCACCCTCAGCCCCGACATCGTCGGGGGCACGATGCCCGCCGACGACTTCTACCTGGCCGACCCCAGGTGAACCCAGCCGAGAACAAGGCGCCGCGCTGGCGGGTCGTGCTGCTGTGGTGGCTGGGACTCGCTCTGGTGCTGCTGGCCTGGGAGGCGGCGTCGTGGAGTCAGCCCCGCTACGTCCTGCCCGGGCCCGCGGCCACCTGGGAGGCGCTGCTGGGGTTGATCCGCGACGAGGAGCTCGGCACCGGGGTGCTGCTCACCCTCCAGCGGGCGCTGGGCGGGCTGGGGATCGCCTGCCTGATCGGGTTGCCTTGGGGCTGGGCCGCGGGCACTTGGCGGCCCGTCGAGGAACTGACCGCGTCCTGGACTCAGCTGCTCATGGCCATCCCGCCGATCGTGATCGTCGTGGTCGGGATGCTGTGGCTGGGCCCCAGCCCGTCGGTGGTGCTGCTGGTGGTCGCGCTGGTGACGATGCCGCTGCTGGTCACCAGCCTGCGCGACGCCGTCACCAACGTCGATCCCGACCTGTTGGAGATGGCCAGGCTGTTCCGCTTCGGCCTGTGGGGCACGGTGCGGCGGGTGATCATCCCGGCCGTGGTGCCACCGGTGCTGTCGGCGGTGACGGTCGCGGTGGGGCAGTCGATCCGGTTGACGGTGATGGCCGAGCTGCTCAGCACCACCACCGGCCTGGGCGCGGAGGTGCAGCAGGCCCGCACCAACCTGGAGACCGCCGACGTGTTCGCCCTGTCGGCGGTGATGGCTGCCCTCACCCTGGGGCTGGAACTGCTGTTCCTGCGACCCCTGAGAAACCGCCTGGCCCGGTATCGATGAACCGGTTCCGGGTCACAGGAAATTGCACGACCCCGTCGAACCCAGCCGCGACTCGGTGCCGTCGATGTAGCGCAGCCTCGGGACGGGAACCAGCGGTACCTGCCGGTCGCCCCGGGGCACCAGCACCCCCGCGACCCGGGAAAAGGTGATCAGGTCCGCGGCCAGGGCGGCGTCGGTTCCGCCGGCCAGTTCGATGGCCCTCGCGACCGCCGGGTGTTCTCGGCGGGTCAGCCAGCCGTCGCGGTAGCTGCGGTTGAGCATCTGGAAGCGCTGCTCATCGAGGCCCTGGATGCCCCGCACCAGCAGGTCGAGAGCCTGGTCGCGTTCGGAATCGGGCAGCAGCTGCCCCAGCGTGACGCGCGCTTGTGCCAACCACTGCTCGGCGCCCTCCAGGAATTCCAGGCGCACCAGGGCGCGACGCAACAGCCGCTCAGCGGCGACGCGGTGTTCGGGTCCGCTCTCGGCCAGGAGGGACCCTGCCTCCAAAAGCAGCAGGGCCTCGTCGCGTTCAAGGCCCGGGCGGCCCGCCAGCGAGTCCAGGAGCCGCACCACCACCGCCGCATGCTCCGCGTCCCGCTGTGGGAGAGCCGCCAGGTCCCGCAGCAGCGCCGCCACGTCTCGCGGGTCGGTCCCTGAGGTGGTCGTGGGCCGTGGGTGATCGCCCAGCCAGCGGGTCGCGTCCTGCGTATCCCGCAGGGTGTGCGACGCGCTCGCCGAGGCAGCCCGGTGGGCGGGCAGGGGAAGTGTCCCTGCCTCGGCGCGGAGCCGAGCTGCCTCGTCGGGTTGACACCAGTCGGTGAGGCAGCCGGCGCGGATGGTGAGGAGCTCGCGACGCAGTACGCCGAGCCCGGAGGTTACCCCGAGACGGGTTTCCGCGACCTCCAAGGTCCCCAGGGCCTCACCGATGCGTCCCGACCGGTGTTCATGTTCCGCCCGGGCCAGCAGGAAACGGACCCCCAGCAGACCCTGCGGCGCATCTGAGGGTGTGCCGTACCGGAGCGCGAGCCGGTCGGCGTCCTCCAGGTGACCGGCTCGGCTGAAGGCCAGCAGCAGGAGGACGCGGGTGCCCGCTTCGTAGTGGTCGTCCTTGCCGCGCTGGTTCTCGGCGACTGCGTTCAACAGGGCGGCCACCGCATCGAAGGGCCGCTCGGCCAGCAGAGCGGCCTCCCCGAGCAGTCGCCACGCCCATCCCGCGATCCCGGCGTCGGGGTGGGTCGTGAGCCCGGCGATGACCTGGGGGCCTGCCGGATCACCGCGTCTGATCTGGCAGGCTCCCAGCTCCAGGCGCGTGGGAGCGGCCAGCTCCTGCGACGCGGCGGGCAGCCGGCTCAACAGCACAGCCTGTCGGGCAGAGTCGCAGGCCCGGGTGAGAGCGTCGGCCTCGCCGCGGTGCCGCTGGATGCGCGCCTCGGCGCGGAACGCCTCTATCGTCTCGTCCAGCGACCCGCCGCGGTCGAGCAGGCGGCGCTGGTGACGCCGGATGGCCTCGGTGGCCTCGTCGTTCCGGCCCGCACGGTCGAGGCTGAGCGCTTTGGAGATGCTCATCACTGCCCCTGTCCTTCCCACCCGGAGCGTATCGGGAGACGAACCGGGTGGGAGGCGGGACCGGAAAATTGGTGCCGGAAACCCTCAGGACAGCTTGTCGCGGCCCGGAAGGTCAGCGGGCATCTCGAGGTGCGTCGACACGTCGGAGGCCGGGGCCAGGCCGTGCTTCTCGAAGGCCTTGCGCAGGTACTCGGCGGCGTCGATGTTGAGGGGGCTCTCGGGCCACATGGCGTAGGGCAGGTTCACGAAACGCTCCTCCTGCACCGCGGGGAGGTCCTTGGTGGCCGGGTGTGCCTTCAGCGCGTCAATCTTCTCCTGGTAGGACTGGCCGGGGTATTCCACCAGTGCGATGACGTCGGGATTGGCGGTGGCCAGGCGTTCCCAGTTCACAGTGGTCCAGGTGTCTTCGACGTCGGCGGTGGCGATCGTTCCGCCCGCGGCCTCGATGATTGCCTGCGGGGCTCCGTACTTGCCGCTGGTGAACACGTTGTCTTTGACGGAGTCGAAGACGAACACCACAGGCTTCTTCTCAGGTTGCGCGGCCCCCTGGACGGCCTTCAGGCGGGTGTCCATGTCGTCGACGGCTGCCGTGGCGACGTCGCTGTGTCCGGTGATGGTGCCGAGGTTGGTGATGTCGGTGCGGACTGCCTCCCACGGGTCGACGATGCCGCGTTTGGTGGTGTCCCCCTGGCGGCACGACTCGGTCAGCACGTAGGAAGGGATGCCCTTCTCGGACAGGATGTCGGGGGTTATCTTTTCCTCGGAGAACCCATAGTTCCAGCCCGCGACCATCAGGTCGGGGGTGTTAGCGAGGACCGACTCGAGGGTGGGGTATTCCTTCGAGACGTCGTTGAGGCCGTCGATGGTCTCGGCTCCGTACTTGGCCTTCAGGATCGGGACGTCGCGGCCCATGCTGCTGACCGCGGTGATCTCCTTCGCACCGCCGGCTGCCAGGGCGAGGGCGATGATGTTGCCGTCGTTGACGTACATCTTCTTCGCCGTGGAGGGGAGGGTCAGGTCCTTGCCGCAGTTGGTGACGGTGACCTGTCCGGAACCCTCGGCCGAACCGCTGTTGGAGGTGGTCGGTTGGCTGGGGGAGGAGCAGGCGCTGAGGGCGATGAGGGGCAGGGTCAGCCAGGTGGCTGCCCGGGCGCGGCGGGTGATCATGTGGTCTCCTTATGCTTGTTGATCGGTCGAATCGGGCGGCACGAGGCCATCAATGACGAGGTGCTGCACCCCGTCATCGACCGCCGGGACCTGTCTGGACTGCACCTTGAAGGTGGACTCCAGATTCTCGGCGGTCATGACTTCTTCAGGCGTCCCGGCGGCGTGTATTCCCCCGTCGGCGAGCATCACGATCCGGTCGAACCAGCCCATGGCGAGGTCGAGGTCGTGGATCGAGGCGAGGATGGTGCGTCCGGTGGCGCGCATGGTCTGCAGCAGATGCAGCTGGTGATGCACGT
>JABCNW020000144.1 GCA_013333945.2 Propionibacterium sp. | reverse complement strand
CCTGCACACTGATTACCGTCGCCCTTACAACACCTTCGAAACCACAATACAAGCCGTCACGGGGCTCATCTTCGCCTACACCCCATGAATAAGCCTCAAGGAACGCATCTCCTTTACCTTTGGGGAGGTGAACTTCTATCCGAAGAAACGGATCCGGGACGTCACCGACGTGTTCCGCCGGTTCTTCCGGTCCTGGGATGAGACCGCCTACCGTTGCCTGCTGGAGCGTTTCGAACTCGTCGAGACCAAGAAACTCGACGAACTCTCCCAGGGCATGCGCGTCAAATACGCGGTGGCGCTGTCGCTGTCGCACGGAGCCGAGCTAATTCTCCTGGACGAACCCACCAGCGGCCTCGATCCCGTTTCCCGCGACGACCTGCTTGATGTGTTCCGTGATGTCGTCGCCGAGGAGGGCGCCAGCATCCTGTTCTCCACCCAGATCATGACCGATCTGGAGAAATGTGCCGACACCATCACCTACATCCACAAGGGCAGGATCCTCGCCAGCACGAGTCTGGGGGAGTTCACCAGCTCCTATCGCGCCGTCAGTGGCGAATCCGCTCGAGCCGGCGACGGTGTTCGTGGGCTCCTGATCGGCTGCCGGGAACGCGACGGTCGATTGGATGCGCTGATCCACGCCAAGAATGCCCCCGCTGCCGAGGCCAATGGCCTCCAGGTGGGCGCAGCTGACCTTGAATCCATCATGATCCACCTCGAGCGGAAGTGACCATCCCATGAAGAACCTGCTGCTGAAGGAACTCAAGCTCGCGAACCTGGTGCTTCCCGTGGTGATGGGGTCGCTCTGCCTCCTCATGCTCATCCCAACGTATCCTCTCTACGTCGGGCTCATGTATATGTGCCTCGCGGTGTTCTTCACCATCATGCACTTCCGCGAAGCCAACGATGTCTACTTCTCCATGCTGCTGCCGATCCGGAAACGTGACACGGTGCGCGCCCGGGTTCTGCTCTGCTGCCTTTTCGAGATCGCCCAACTGGTGGTCGCCATTCCCGTCGCGGTGCTGCGCAACGTGTTCTACGAATCAAACCCCGCTGGAATCGAAGCCAATCCGGCTCTTTTCGGCTCCGCGCTGATCATGTTCACGCTCTTCAACTTCCTGCTGTTGACCATGCACTACAAGACGGCCCACAACATCGGGGCGCCCTTCATCGTGGCGGGTGTGGCGGTGCTGCTCTACATCGGCGTCGCTGAGGCCTTGATCCACACGGTTCCCTTCCTCCGCACCCACCTGGATGTCGTGGGGGAGCACGTCGGGACGCACCTGATCGTCCTCGCGCTGGGTGTCGTGGTCTTCGTCGTGGGCAACATCCTCACCTACCGGATCGCCGCAGCTCGCTTCGAGAAGGTTGACCTGTGAGCAGGTGATCCCAGCGCCTCTCAGGTGTTGTTGGCCGCGGATTGGGTGTTCTTGCGGGCGTCCTTGGCCCGCATCAAATCCAGGGCGATCATGCTCCCCAGGATGGCGAGCCGCAGGTCCGGGGAGGTGCTGTCCGGGTAGTGCAGCGCGTAACGGGCGTGGTTGCGGCCGAAAAATGCCTCGATGACACCTGTTCGTTCCCGGCTGACCTGTGCGACGGTCTCTCCGCTGTTCTCGTTGACCACGGTGAACTCACGGTCGATGACATCTCCTTTCACCGTGAGCTCCTCCCCGGACGTGAGAGTGATGGAGAATTTGCGGGAGAAGAACCCCATCTTCCTGACGATGGTCGCCAGCACAGAACCATCCCCGCGCATAACCTTGTAGGTGTCCCGCCAGAGGTCCCGAACGTCGCTGACGTGCGTCAGGAGGCTGCCGTCAGTATCCAACACGTCGAATTCACGGGCCCCCAAGAAAATGCGACGGACCCCGCTCTCCGTGCCACTCACCACGCCGACACCCTGTCCTTGGGCATCGAGGATATCGAACCTGGGGGAGGAATCGCTGCGGAACTGCTGCAGAATTAAGAGGTCGTGATTCAGGATGCTCATATCTCAAGGGTAAGGGGCCAGGGAAGCAGATAGGCTGGCGTTCAGCCGACCGATTGGGGAAGGACGCGTCACGGTCCAGCTCACGTGCTGTTGTAGCTGGCCGCGGAGTTGGCGTCCTTGGCCCGCATCAGGTCCAGGGCGATCATGCCGCCGAGAATTGCCAGCCGCCGGTCCGGGGAGGTGCCGACCGGATAGCGCAGGGCGTACCGGTCGTGGCCGAGAAACGCCTTGACGAAGCCTGCCCGCTCTCGGCTGGCCTGCGCGACGATCTTTTCGTCGGCCGTGTCGACCACATTGAATTCGCGGCCGAAAAAATCTCCCTCCACCATGAACACCTCCCCGGTGCTGAGCGCGATGGAGAACCTGTGGGAGAAGAATCCCAGCTTCCTGGTGACGGTGGCCAGCATGGAACCGTCGCTCCGCACGATCTCGTAGGTGTCTCGCCAGAATTCACGAACGTCACTGACGTGCGCCAACCGCCTGCCGTCGGCATCCAGCACGTCGAACTCGCGGGGCCCCAGTAAAAACCGGCGAGCGCCGCTCTCTGTGCCGCCCACCATGCCGACGACCTGCTCCCGGTCGTCGAGGATGTCGAACTCGGGGGAGAGGCCGGTGCGGAACTGCTGCAGGATCAGTAGATCCTGATGTAGGAGGCCTGTTTGACTGCTCATGTCCCAAGGGTAGGGGGCCAGGGGAGCAGGATAGGCTGTCGGCGGGGGGCAGTGCGGCTGCCGTTTGACCCAGGGAGGGATCGTGAATCCGCTGAGTGCCGACAACTTCGTCACATGGGCTGACCGGCTCGCCAAGCTGTCATGGCCGCTCACACTTGATGCCTTCCGGTCGGCGGCTGTTGGGTGCGGTTGGTCCCCGACCGACAGATCCTGGGAGTTTGTGGTCGACTTCTCGAGCGGGACGAGACGGATGGTGCTGTACGGGGGCAGGTCGGGTGGAATCCACAACATGTCCTTTCCCCTGGCCGCACCCGCAGAGGAGGCTACGACGCTGGACGAGCTGTTCGTCTCCTACGAGGTCGCCGGAACGCAAGCGTGGGGTAAACCTTTCTACACCGACCCCTGCGAGGATCCCACCATCGCGTGGCGACTGCCCAACAACGCCGTTGCCGAGATCGTCGGTGGTTCCGACCTGATCCTTTCGACCTTCTTCACTCCCCAGGGATCATTCATTTACGGGTGAGCCGGCTGGGAGGGGTGTGATCAGCGCGCCACCAGGGTCAGGATCGTGACCTCCGGGGGGCAGGCGAAGCGGTACGGGGCGAATGGTGAGGTGCCGATTCCAGCCGATATGTGCAACCAGGCATGGTGGCCCTCGACCCGGTGTTCCGACAGGCCCTTGGCGCGATCCGTTGGGAGATCGCAGTTGGTGGTCAATGCTCCGTGACCGGGCATGCACACCTGGCCGCCGTGGGTGTGTCCCGCGAGGATCAGGTCCACCCCGTCGGTGGTCATGGCGTCCAGGATGCGGCGGTACGGGGCGTGGGTGACACCCAGGCTGAGGTCCACGCCGTCGCTGGCAGGCCCGACGACGGCAGGGTAGTGGTCCAGGTCGTGGTGGGCGTCGTCGGTGCCGCGCAGCTCAATGCGATATCCAGCGGCATCGATGATGGTGCGGCGGTCGTTTAGATCGTGCCAGGCGCCGCTTCGGGTCAGCTCCGCCCGCAGCTGGTCGGTTGCCAGCCGTTCCGGGGATTTCGACGGCTCGGAACGTCCCCGGGCGACGTAGCGCAGTGGATTCTTGAACTCCGGTTTGTGGTAGTCATTCGAGCCGAAGACGAAGCCACCGGGCACCTCCAGCAGCCGGCCCAGCGCCGATATGAGCGGCGGGATTGCGGTGTCGCTGGCGATGTTGTCGCCGGTGCTGATCACCAGATCGGGTTCCAGGTCCGCCAACGCTCGCAGGAAGCTCAGTTTCAGCTGCTGGCCGGGCAACAGGTGGATGTCGCTGAGATGCAGTATCCGCATCTCAGGTCCACCTGCAGGCAGAACCGGAACCGTCACGCGACGCACCCGGAAGCGGGTGGCCTCCACCAGCCCCCAGGCGAAGCAGCCTGCTGCTACCGCGGCGAGACCCTTCGCCACCTTGAAGGCCTTTGTCACCGCTCTCCCTCCGGGGTGGCCGGGGCGCTTGGTTGCCCTGGCTGCCCGGGGGCGACCGTCGGGGTGTCCGTCGGTATGGGGCCCTTGGAGTAGACCAACTGGACGGTCGAGTACTTCGCCGCTCTGGTGCTGGGAAACACCTTGCCCAGGTAGGTCCCGGCGGGCTGAGGGCTGAACTGTTCCGTCCTGCCGACGCTGAAGCCTTCGGCCTCGAGTGTCTGCCGCGCCTGCTCCTCGGTCATGCCAGCGACGTTCGGCACCGGGACCTTCTCACCCTCCAGGATCCGCTTGTTCGGTTCCTGGAAGTTGCTCGCGGGGATGTCCTTGAGTGCTTCGGACATTGCGGACTTCCAGATGCCGCCCGCATCATGGCCGCCCGAACCCTCCAGGACCTTGCCCGTTGACATCCTCAGCCCGACGATCGGCTTTGATTCCTTGCCCTTGAAACGAGAGCTGGTGACGTCTGCTGCGATGTAGGCCACGCCCGCCATGTCGGGGGTGTAGCCGGCGAACCACACGCTCTGGGTGTTGTTGGTGGTTCCGGTCTTGCCGGCCTGGGGTCTGCCATCCGGCAAGCGCGCCGGGGTGCCTGTGCCCTGGGTCATGACCGTCGACAGAATGCTGCTGACGCCGTCGGCCACATCCGAGCTGATCACCTGCTTGCAGTCGGCTGAGGGGATCTCCACCTCGGTGCCGTCCTGGGTCTGCACGCTCTGCAGGATGATCGGGTTGCAGTGCACGCCCCGGTTCGCGAACGTGGCGTAGGCCTCCGCCATCGACAGCGGCGTCACCTCCGCGACACCGAGCACCCACGACGGATACTCCGCATATTTGCGCATGTCGTCACCGTCGGCGAGCTTCACGCCGAGCTTCTGGGCCGTGTCGATGGAGGCGCAGATGCCAACCTTGGCCTCCAGCTGGATGAAGTAGGTGTTCACGGATTTCTGGGTGGCTTCCAGCATGTTGATGTTGCCGTGATCCCCGTCGTAGTTCTTCGGGTCGTAGTCTCCCGTGTACGTGAATGGGCCCTCGCAGTTCTTGAACTTGTACCCGCGGAACTGCATTCGCGACTTTGACTCGAAGGACGTGCTGGTGGGAACGCCCTGTTCCAGGGCGGTGGCGATCACGAAGGGCTTGAACGTCGAGCCGGCTTGGAAACCACCGACGCCACCGAAATCACTGGACGCGTTGGCCTGCAGCCAAGTTTCGCCCTCACCGCTGCCCAGTTTCGTGCGGCTCTGGGCCATGGCGGTGATCAGCCCGGTGCCCGGCTGGATCAGCACCGTCCCGCCCCAGACCGGATCGGTGGGGCCCACTGTTTTGGCGACGGCCTCCTCGGCGGCCTGCTGGGCCTTCGGGTCGATGAGGGTCTTGATGGTCAGGCCGCCGCGCTTGAGCCGGTTCTCCCGCTCCTTCGCAGTGGAACCCAGCGAGGGCATCTGGTCGGAGATCAGGACACGCCTGACGTAGTCGCAAAGCACCGGGAACTGGGAGACGGGGCAACCGTTCGGGGTTTGCTGCACGTTGGAGGCGTCGAAACCCTCCTGCATGGCGGTCTCCGCCTCCTCCTGCGTGATCATCCCGACCTCGGAGGAAGCCATCCGCTTCAGCACCTGGTTGCGGCGCTCGATGGCTTTCGCGGGGTTCTGGACCGGATCGAAGGCGACGGGGTTCTGGACGATGCCCGCCAGCATCGCTGCCTGGGCGAGGGTTAGGTCCTTGGCGGTCGTGTTCCAGTAGTGGTGGGCCGCCGCTTCGACCCCGTAGGCGCCGTCCCCGTAGTAGGCGATGTTCAGGTAGCGTTCCAGGATCTCGTTCTTGCTGAGACGCTCCTCAACTGCCATGGCGTAGCGCATCTCACGGATCTTGCGTTCGATGCTGACGGCCTGTGCGGCCGCTGCCGCATCCTCGTCACCACGGATCAGAGCGGTCTCGATCTGCACCTGCTTCACGTACTGCTGGGTGAGGGTGGACGCGCCCTGGGTGGAGCCGCTGAGGGTCCGGAGGACGGCGCGCCCCAGACCTTGGATGTCGATGGCGCCGTGCTCGTAGAACCGGTGATCCTCGATGGCGACCTGCGCCTTCTGCATCAGCGGGGAGATCTGATCGAGGGCGACGTAGGTGCGGTTCTCCGCGAAGAAGTTGGCCAGTTCCGACCCGTCGGCCATCAGGATCCTGGACTTCTGCGACTGCGGCGGGGTCTCGAACTCCGTTGGAAGGTACTGCATGCTGTCGGATGCGGCCTTGGCGAGGCCACTCGTGAGAGCGACGAACGGCACGGCCAGACCCGAGAGCAGTAGTCCGCACAATACGCTGCTGGCCAGGAACATGGCTACGGATTTGCCCTTGCTTCTGGGCGCGCGCGTCTTCATGGCCCAAAGTGTACGTGAGGTTCGTAGCAGGTCATCGCTCACGCTTCCTGGGGGATCTCGTCGTCGTAGGCGGACAGGTCCGGCCTGCGAAACAGGTTGACGGCTGCTGCCCCCAAACCACCCCACAGGGTGAGGATAGCGATGGTCATCATGATGATGGCTGCTGCACTCATGCGGACACCTCTTCGGAAACCTCGTGTTCGTTGTTCTGTTCGTCAAAGTCGGTGCGGATGCTGCGTCGCCAGGGGAGCAGTGTCAAAACCACTGCGATGATGATCAGCGCCGCGGACATGCCCCACCCGAAGATCACCAGCAGGTGCTGCGGGTAGTTCTCGTAGGGTGTGCCGAGCTTGTTGATGAAGTCGTTGATCAGCATGTATCCCAGCACCAGCGGCGCGACCACGCCGACCAGCGTCATCCAGACCCGCCCCACTTTGAAGCTGGAGAAACGGTTGAGGTGGTCGCGCAGCACCGGGAGTTTGCGGACGAACCACACCGTTGCGATGATGCAGGCCAGGGCCCCACCGAGGATGCCGTACTTGTTGACGAACTCGTCGGTGATGTCGAGGAAGTACAGCCCGGTGGTGGTGGACAGCAGGAGGATGGACAGGATCATCATCGGGATGCCGATGACGAGGGTGGCCTGCACCTTGGGAATGCCCAGCTTGTCGCGCACCCCGGAGACGACCACCTCGACGATGCTCAGCAGCGACGTCAACCCCGCCACCGTCAAGGAGGCGAAGAACAACACGCCCATCAGCGACCCGAAGGGGGCCTGGGAGATGATCGCCGGGAATGCCACGAAGGCCAGCGTGATGCCCTGTCCGGCAACGTCGGGACCCCTTGGCCCGTCTGCCCGGCCATGAAACCCAGAGCGGCGAAGACGCCAATTCCGGCCAGCAGTTCGAAACCGGAGTTGGCGAAACCGACGACCAGCCCGGAGCCGGTGAGATCGGTGCGGCGCTTCAGGTAGGAGGAGTAGGTCAGCATGACGCCGAACCCGACCGACAGCGAGTAGAAGATCTGCCCGAAGGCCGCCGCCCACACCGTGGGGTCGCTGAGCGCACTCCACTCGGGGGTGAACAGGGCATCCAGTCCCGTGCCCGCGCCGGGCAGGAGCAATGACTGCACCACCAGGATCAGGAACATCACCACCAGCAGCGGCATGAAGATCTTGTTCCCCATCGCCAGGCCCTTGTTGACGCCCAGCATGATGGTCACCAGGGTGACCGCCCACACCACCAGGATCGGGATGAACAGCGATGGCACGAAGTCGAAGCCGAAACCCGGTGCCTCTGCGACGTGCAGGAACTGCTCGTACAGGAAGGCCTTCGGATCAGAACCCCAGACCTGGTTGATGCTGAAGAGGGTGTACATCCCGGCCCAGCCGACGATGGCCGCGTAGTAGATGCCAATGACGAAGCAGACCATCACCTGCCACCAGCCGAGGCTCTCCGTCCAGCGTCCCATCCGTCGCAGCGACAGCGGGGCCGAACCGCGGTAGCGGTGCCCGAGGGCGTAGTCGAAGAACAGCAGCGGGATGCCCACCGCCAGCAGCGCGATCAGGTAGGGAAGGATGAATGCCCCGCCGCCGTTTTTGAACGCGACGTACGGGAAGCGCCAGATGTTGCCCAATCCGACGGCCGACCCGATGGCCGCCAGGATGAAATAGTTGCGGGAGTTGAAGCTCTCCTGCTTGGGCGCACGCTTTTCCATTGAATTCAGCTCCGAGGGTTTTGCGAGATTCCACGACCGGACGGTGGCCCAAGGCGCGCGGAAACTTCACGACGAACGCTTCAACCTAGTACGTCCGGGAAGGGAAACGGAAAAATGTTCACGACATGGGCGATTCGTCAGACCTCCACGTCTGGGGCGCCCTCGAAGTCGGTCATGGCCACCTGCCCCTCCTCGGTGATGCCCTCGCGTGCGAGCACCACCTTGAAGGTGTCCAGGACGATACGGCAGTCGAGGGCGAAGGAGCGGGTCTCGACGTAGCGCACGTCCCAGGCCAGACGCTCCGCCCACGGCATCGCGTTGCGGCCCTTGACCTGCGCCAGGCCCGTCACCCCGGGCCGCACCTCGTGGCGGCGTGCCTGGCGGGCCGTGTACAGCGGCAGATATTCGGGCAGCAGGGGCCTGGGACCCACGATCGACATGTCTCCCTTGAGGACGTTGAGCAGCTCGGGCAGCTCGTCGAGGCTGGTGGAGCGCAACCACGAACCGAACGGGGTGATGCGGTCCTCGTCGCTGACGAGATCCTCGGTGATGTCGCGCATGGTGCGGAACTTGTACATCGTGAACATGCGACCGCTCCGGCCCGGCCTCTGCTGCGTGAACAGCACCGGGGAACCCAAATTGATGCGCACCAGCAGCGCCACCACCAGCTGGATCGGGAGGCGCAGGATCAGCGCCAGGCCCGCGATCAGGATGTCGATGGCCCGTTTGACGAGGTCGTAGGGGCGGCGTTTCATCGGGACCGTCCGATGACGGCGCGCAACCGGTCGGCGACGCGTTCCATGGCGTCGTCGTCGAGGGCGGATCCGCTCGGCAGGGAGACGCCGTTGGTGAACAGGCGCTCGGAGTTGCCGTTGACGTAGGCGTCGAGGTGTTGGAACACCGGTTGCAGGTGCATCGGTTTCCACAGTGGCCGCGACTCGATGTTGTCGTCGGCCAGGGCCGCGATCACGTCGTCGCGGGAGAAGCCCGCGACCTGCGGGTCGATGACGATCGAGGTCAACCAGAAGTTGTCGTGGTCGCCCTGGCCGATGGGGTGTTCCGAACCGTCGGGTTGCCCGAAGAACGTGACCCCCGGGACCCCGTCGAACAGGGCGCGGTAGAACAGGCGGTGCTGGCGGCGACGCTCCAGCATCTGGGGCAGTCGCTCCAGTTGGGAGCGTCCCAGCGCGGCCAGCAGGTTCGACATGCGGTAGTTGTAGCCGACGTCGGTGTGTTCGTAGTGCAGCACCGGCTGGCGGGCCTGGGTGGCGAGGTAGCGGATGTGGGAGGCGTGCTCCGGGTCGTCGGTGAGCACCGCGCCACCACCGGAGGTGGTCATCACCTTGTTGCCGTTGAAGGACACGGCTGCCAGGTCCCCGTAGGCCGCGGCGGGCCGGCCCCTGTGCACCGCGCCCAGCGACTCGGCGGCGTCGCTGAGGATGCGCAGCCCGAATTCGTCGGCCACCGACCTGAGGCCCTCCTGGTCGACGACGTGGCCCAGCAGGTCGACGGGCACGATCGCGACGACGTTGCGTCCCTTGTCCCGCTGTGCGGCGACGGCTTGCCGGGTCAGTTCCACGTCGATGTCACCCTCGGGGGTGGAGTCCACCAGCACGGGGGTGGCACCCGTGTAGAGGATCGCGTTGGTGGTGGCGGCGAACGTCATCGACGCGGTGACCACCACGTCCCCCGGTGTGAACCCCAGGGTGAGGCCCGCCAGGTGCAGTGCAGCGGTGCCGGAGGACAAGACGACGGCGTGCTTGCGGTCGCAGTAGGCCGCCAGTTCCGCCTCGAACGCGTCCACCTCCGGACCCAGCGGCGCGATCCAGCCCCCCGCGAAGGCGCGGGACAGCGCCTCCTGCTCCAGGGAGGTCATGTCGGGTGGGGAGAGGAAGATGCGTTCGGTCACGGGCCGAGGATACCTTTCCCCGGCCCGTGGCGGCATTCGTGTGCGGAAGCTCTCAGCGGGTCACCGAGTCGAGACCCTCGGCGAGCAGGCCCGCGAGGATCCGTGGGGTGTAGTGCTCCTGCAGGTGACGGTACCCGTTCCTCGCCCACTGCCTGCGCCGCTCGATCGGGGCGGAGGCCATCTCCACCATCGCCGCGGCCAGCGCCTCGCGGTCGTCGCCCGCCACGACAATCCCGGAATCCGCCTCGCGCACCGGGTTGTTCGGGGCGCTGGTGGCGAACACCACCGGACGGAAGGCGTACATGTAGCTGAACATCTTGTTCAGGCTGATCCCGTAGCGGTAGAGGGGGCTGTCGAGGAGACTGCCCGTCAGGCAGTCGGCCTCCCGGGAACGCTCCAGCACCTTCGTCGGGGCAATCCAGTCGTCGAAGATGATGTTCGCCGCCGACGGCAGGGCGGCGGCCTGTTTCTGCAGCTCCGGTTTGAGGGTGCCGTCGCCGACGAGCCGCAACCTCAGCTCCAGGTCGGGGCGGGCGGCGCTGGCCTTGTCGAAGGCCTCGATCACGCCGTCCAGGACATCGCCGGTGCTGTGGTTGCCGAGGTACATGAAGGTGAAGGTGTCGCGTTCCGGCAGGGTAGGTTCGGGATCCTCCGGGGCGCCGTCGAAACCGTTGGAGACCCACAGGAAGGGTTTGTCGGGCATGCCGTTTTCCCGCAGGTACTCGTCGACGTGGGGCAGCGGCGAGAGCACCAGCGAGGCCTTGCGGCACAGCGTCAGCGACAACCGTGACATCACCTTCGCCAGCGGGCTGTTCTCCGACAGTTTGCCGAGATGGATCAGGGTCTCGGGCCAGACGTCGCGGATCTCGTAGATGAACGGCACCCGGTAGCGGCGGGCCAGCCGCATGCCCGCCCAGGCCGCGAACGGATGCACGGTGCTGCCGATCACCACGTCGGGGCGGCGTAGCCCGCGGGTCATGCCGGGCATCAGGGTCATCAGGGCGAAGATCACCATCCCGACGAAACGCAGGGCCGTCGAGGTGCCGTAGGCCATGGTGCGCACCCACAGCGTCGGCACGCCGAGCTCCTCAGTGATCTTCCTGAGGCGGAACCCCTTCATCGCCTGCTTCCCCTGCGGGTAGGTGGTGCTGGCGACGATCAAGGAGGCCGACCACCCGTGCTCCGGCAGGTACCGGGCCAGATCCAGGTGCCGCGCGGATCCGCCGTCCTTGGAAGGAATGTCGGCGTAGTGGTTGACGATCCAGACGTGACGATGCGAGTCCCGGGGGCTCGGTGCTGCGCTCATGGGGATCCTTCCTGTGGTGGCCGACGATGCTACCCCGTCGCGCCTCTCAGCGTCGCCTGCCGGCCCGGTGGTCGGTGATGGCGGTCTCGTAGACGCCCTCCATCACGTCCAGGCAGTGATCCCACGAGTAGTTGGCGACCACGTGGCGCCTGCCGGCCTCGCCCATTGACCGCGCCAAGCCGGGGTCCTGCAACAGCCGGTCCAGGGCCGCGGCGGCAGCGTCCGGGTCGTCGCGGGCAACAATGATCCCTGTCGTTTCGTTCTCGACCACCTCAGCGGACCCGGCCGCGTCGGAGACGAGCGTCGGACAGGAACAGGCTGCGGCCTCCACGATCGCCACCCCGAAGCTTTCCGAGTCCAGGCGGCTCAGGGCGACGTAGACGTCCAGCCGACGCAGCAGGTCGGGGACCTCCGAGTTCGGGATCGCACCCAGGAAATCGACGCGATCCTGGACCCCGAGCCGGGCAGCCAGGGCCTCCAGGGACTCCCGGTCCGGACCGCTGCCCGCGATCACGAGCCGTATCTGCGAGTCCAGCTTCGCGAACGCCTCGATGAGGGTGTCGATGCCGTACTTGGAGTCGAGCTTCTTGATGGTCCCGATCAGTCCCGTCGGTCGCTCGTCGGGTTCCGGCGGGGAGAAGACCGTCACGTCCACGCCGAAGGGTGTGATCGCGACGTCGCGGTTTTCGATGAGGGGAAGGATCTCCCTGGCCATGCAGCGGCTCGTCGACGCGATCCGGGTGGGGCGGCGCAGGTTTGAACGGATCAACGCCCGGTGCAGCCACGAGACGTGGGGGAAGTCGTAGACGTCCGAACCCCACACGTTCATGACCGTGGGAACCTTCAGGCGAGCGAGGTTGAGGGTGGTGCCGTAGCCGCTGGCGTAGTGGGCGTTGACCACGTCCGGTCCGATCTCGGCGACGAGCCGCCGCAGCTGCCCGGAGTTGCGGAAATACCCGAGCCCGCCGCCGTGACGCATCCGGTGGACCGTCACCTCGTCCGAGATCCGGTGCTCGGCGGCGTCGTCCTGGGTGGCCAGGTGGACCTCGTGACCGCGGGAGGCCAACCCGTTGATCCACTTCACGGTGTGTATCGACGCGGCGTTGCCCAGCAGCAGGATTCTCACGACCTCTTCCTTTCCTCGACGGGGATCTCGGCCCCGGCTCCGTCGTCCTCGGTGATGACGCGCACCAGCACGAAGGCCCCGAACCACCACACCAGGGCGACGGGGAAGTTCTTGACCAGGTGGGTGTCGGTGGCGAACGAGACCAGCGACAGCAGCAGCGCCATCGCCAGCGGGGCCACCAGCGGCGGAAGTCCCCGCCGCAGCCCGCCCCGCAGCACCGGCCACAAGGCGGCCAGCAGCAGCACCAGACCCACACCCCCCAGCTCGACGAACGCCCACAGGTAGGTCGAATGCGGGTTCGGCAGCACCGGGCCGAACGGGGTCCACAGGTCCCAGTCGGGTTCGAGATGCACCAGAGTGGACTCGTAGGCCATCCACGGCCACATCGTCGCCTCACCCGTGCCGAACAGCAGCGTCACGAGGTTCTGGGACACGGCCGCCAGTCCCGTCTCGGTGTTCCTGGCCCGGTACTCATCGGTGAGGCTCAGCAGCCGCGAGAACTCGGGATGCAGCACCGCCAATCCCACGACCGTCACCACCGCGACCCCACCCAGGGCCAGCCGGAAGGCGGTGGCGTGGCGTCGCGGACGCCACCTGAGCAGGAGCACCAGGAGCAGCACCCCCGCCGAGGCCACCCCCGCCCGGGAGGCAGTCAGGAACAAACCCAGCAGGGTGGCGCACGCCGCGGTCACGTTCACCGCACGCGCCCGGCCCGCAGCCGCCAACCCCAGGAAACCCGCCGCACCCAGCAGCAACGCGACATGGACGCTCGCCGCCCCCGCCAGGGGGGTGTTGAGGCGCTGTCCCCAGGTGCCGCTGATCGCCATCCGGACCAGCGCCACGGCCACCACCGCCAGGACCGCCCAGCCGACGCTGGCCAGCAGGGCGGGCAGGAGCTGTCGTTCGACGGCGTGGGCGACGGCCCAGCCCGTCAGGCAGGCAATCAGCGCGCTCAGCATCGGCACCACCACGTAGGCGTGGGGGACGACGACCGAACCCCGCGACCCGAGACGTTCGTAGGCGACCTGGACATGGGTGAGACCCGAGACGATTCCCCAGCCAATCAGCGCCGCGAAGGCCGCGACCAGCCACCGTCCGGGACGGGAGGTGCGCGCCCAGGCCCCTGCCTTCAACGCCAACGGCACCCCGACGGCGACGGCCACGCCACCGACGATCAGGAAAAGTGTCCACGGGCCGAACTGACCGTTCGGCATCCGCCTCGAATCGACCATGCCAAAGAGCAGGATCAGGGGGACGATGCCACACGAAACGATGACCCCGAGCATGCGCCAGCCGCTGGTCGGGGCGTCGCGCTCGGGCACCATCACCTCTCGAAACCGGGTCGGAACAATGCCGCAACGCTACCACGCGGCACGCTTTTCCGGTCGGGGCACAGAGTCCGGACGGGCGGTTGGTCCCGCCGACCGCGATAGGATCGCGCTTGAGGTTCCCGGTGTGAGGAGTGAAGGTTGAGCAAGAGTAATCGCGTCGGTCTGGTGCGGACCGGCCTGGCGGTCTGGGATGCCCTGACCTGGGCGGTTGCCGCCCTGGGTCTCGTGCTGACCCGCTACAACTTCGTCCTCACCGGCGAACAGACCCAGATCGTCTTCATCTACGCGGCCTCCGCGATGGTGCTGCAGATCGCGATCGGGTTCGCCACCAAGCTCTACCGGGGAAGGCACGGCATCGCGTCGTTCGAGGAAACCGCGCTCCTCGCGGTCGTGGCGCTGGGCATCGGCGCCGGACTCGCGGTGCTGTTCGCCCTCTACGCCCCCTCCACCTACCCCAGGGTCGTGACCTTCACGGTGCCCTTCGTCGCGGTGATCCTCATGGCAGCCGGTCGGTTCATCGCCCGCTCCATGATGCGACCGTCGCGGCACGACTCGTCCGGGGAGCCGGTGATCGTCTACGGCGCCGGCAATGCGGGTCAGCAACTCGGACGGCTCCTCGAGTATGACCCCGACGCCCCCTATCGCATCGTCGGTTTCATCGACGACGACCCGAGTCGCAAGAACCTTCACATCTCCGGTGCGAAGGTGCTCGGCACGCGCGAGAATCTCGTGGACGCCGCCTCCCGGAACGGGGCCCGCACCGTGATCGTCGCCATCCCGACGGCGGATCGGCAGTTCATGCGCGAGATCTCCGCGATCGCCGACGAGGCCGACCTGAACGTCCTCGTCATGCCGCCGACCCGCGAGATCGTCAGCGGACAGGTGCAGCTGTCCAACCTTCATGCCCTCGACGTCACCGACCTGCTGGGTCGCGCCCAGATCCAGACCAACCTGGGTGAGATCGCCGACTACCTGTCCGGGAAGGTCGTGCTCATCACCGGCGCGGGCGGGTCGATCGGCTCCGAGATCGCGCGGCAGGTCTACCGTTTCGGACCCAAGGAACTCGTGATGCTGGACCGCGACGAATCCGGTCTGCACGGCACGCAGCTGTCGACCTTCAACCAGGGTCTCCTGGACACCCCGAACATGGTGCTCTGCGACATCCGCGACTACGACGCCCTCGACAAGGTGTTCGCCGATCACCGCCCTGACGTGCTCTTCCATGCCGCGGCGCTCAAGCACCTTCCGATGCTGGAGCAGTACCCCCTCGAAGGCTGGAAGACCAACACCCTCGGCACCCTCAACGTGCTGCGCGCAGCCGAGAAGTACGGGGTGCAGCGGCTCGTCAACGTCTCCACCGACAAAGCCGCCGACGCCACCAGCGTGCTGGGCAAAACCAAACGCTTGGCCGAGGAACTGACCGCGTTCTACGCCCACAAGACGGGACGCACCTGGCTCTCGGTGCGGTTCGGCAACGTGCTGGGTTCGCGTGGCTCGATGCTGCACACCTTCACCGCCCAGATCGAGGCGGGAGGGCCGCTGACCGTCACCCACCCCGACATCACCCGCTACTTCATGACCATTCCGGAGGCCTGCGAGCTGACCATCCAGGCCGGCGCCATCGGGCGGCCCGCCGACGTGCTGGTGCTCGACATGGGTGAACCCGTGCGCATCCTCGACGTCGCCAAGGGTCTCATCCGCCGCTCCGGAAAGGACATCAAGATCATCTTCACGGGTCTGCGTCCCAACGAGAAGATGCACGAGGTGCTGTTCAGCGGCGACGAGGAACGCACCGCCACCAACCACGAGCTGATCAACCGGGTCAGCGTCCCGCCGCTCGACCCAGCGCTGCTGGACACCGTCGACGGCTCCGATCCGGAGTCGCTGACGACACTCACTCATCAGCGCGACGCGGAGGCCGCGCGGGAGAAGTCGCGGCAGGAGGCCAGTGCGGGGCTCGACGGCATCGAACTGGAACGCCCCGAGAGCTGACCGGCAGCCCCGCGGGAGTCAGAGCACCACGCGGATCAGCTCGAAGGCCTCGGCCCAGTCGTTCTTGACCTGGAGGCCCCGAACCCTGGCCAGGGACTCGTGGAACTCCTTGGTGAAGTACGGTCTGCCCAGCTCGAGCTGGGAGGCGTAGCAGGTCAGGGCATCCCATTTCCTGTCGAGGTGCCGGCGTTCCAGGGTCACGAAGGCCGAGGCACAGAAGGTGATGTGGTTCCAGGGCAGCTCGTAGCCCAGCACGGTTTTGTGCTTGAAGGCGCGCAGGGCCTCGTCGTGGATAGTGGCATGGTCCTGGTGGAGGTCGGAGCCGGAGGGGATGACCACCCACTCCGGGGCGATCTCCTGTCCGAGCTGCACCATGTTCTCCAGCACGTCCTGCCGGTGGTAGCTGAGTTTGCGCACCGGGTAGCGGAAAACGGTGCGCCGGTCGTCACGGACGCCCAGCACGTCCAGGGAGGCGTGGCACTCCTCAGCGAGGCGGGTTGGTCGCGACCCCTTCGGGAGGGAGTCCTCCGCCGTCGAGAAGACGCAGACGTGGACCTCGCTGCCCTGCTCGATCCATTTCGCAATGGATGCGCCCGCCCCGAGCTCGGCGTCATCCGTGTGTGGGGCGAGGACGAGGATGCGTCGTGGGAGGTTCAAGGTGCTTGCCTTTCCGCCGGCTCGAGGACATTCTTGAGGCCAGGCCTGAAGTGTCGCCCGGAGGACCCGGGAATTTTCGTTTCGAGGAATTCCCGACGGCAATACGGCGGTGTTGCGACTTTACCGCGTGGTGGAAACACCTCAATCAATACCTGGTGTGCTTTCCGAAGGTTGTCGAGAGGCGCCCGGGCGGGCGCTCCCCGAACCGGGGCACGCCGGAAGCGTAGCCCCTCGGGTCGTGAAGAAAAAGCGCTGCGGAAAGGAATGGACCGGGGTATGAGGAGCGCTCCAACCCGGGGAATAGAAGGAGCTTCAAGGAGATGGCCTGCCGGTCAGTCGGTGGTCTGCTCCTCGGCTTCTGCGGGCTCCTCGGCAGACTCGGCGGGCGTGTCGGTCTCGGGGTCGGCCTCCCGGTCGTAGGAGTGCGCCACCCACAGCGCCAGCCCCAAGAACACCAGCAGCATCGTCGCCATGGCCAGGGATAGCGCCCAGATGCCCTGGAGGATGGTGTCGTGGAACAGGAACATCGACACGAACGGGGTGGCGGTGAACGGGATGGCGAACCAGAGCTGGATTCCCTGCCTGCGTGCCACCACGAACAGCATGGAGATCGGCGAGGTGATGAAGTTCACGTACAGCCACGGAACCAGGGCGGAGCCGATCAAACCGGCCTCGGCCCAGCGCTCGCCGAATATGAAAGGAAACAGCGGCGGGGAGGCGAAGAAAATGATGAGGAAAGGGACCGCGCCGATGAGTGCGGAACGCAGAATGCTCTTGCGTACCAGCGACGACATGTGACCGCGGGGGGTTGTCGCCAACGACCTGAAGAACACCTGCGACAGGCTCGTGTTGATCAGGCTGGCCGGGGTTTGCAGCAGTTTCCAGGCCTGCCCGAACTGGCCCGTCGCTGCCGTTGAGAACATCGCGGCCATCATGAGCGGAGTGCCCTCCGTGCGAACCGCGTCGAGGGCTGCCACCGGAGCGTTTGCCAGCGGCATCTTTCTGTGCTCGGAGGCGACGGCTTTCAGCGAGGCGATCGGCTGCTCCTTCACCTCGGAGCGGTTCTTGAGCCACATGGTGAAACTGGCCGCCAGCTGTCCCAGCAGCGTGGAGATGATCAGTCCCGTGGTCCCGAAGTGGAGGAACCCCATGCCGAGCTGGGTGCTGACGGTGGTGGCCTGCTGGTTGATCCGGTTGGTGCCCATCAGCCGGTACTTCTTGCGGCGGTTGCACCAGTAGTTGAAGATCGACACTTGGGCGTAGGCCCAGGCCACCAGCCCGGCGAAGGGCAGCCAAAACCTCACCTCGGGGGCGTTGACGGCCTCGCTGATGGGGGCAGCGAACAACAGCAGGACGGCACCGGCAATGGTACAGACCCAGGTGCTGACCCGCTGCGACAACTTCACCAGCGCCCGCGCCTCGGGCTCCTCGGGGGGCAGCACGACGGCCAGTTCGTAGCGTCCCGTGCACACCGTCACCAGCCCCGTCACGAAGGACAGGAAGATCGTGAAGACCCCCATCTCGTGAGGTGAGTAGAGACGCGAGATGATGGGGGAGGCCGCGATCGGAATGGCCTGCGCGATGGTGGTGCCGCTCATGAGCACCAGTACGTGTTTCAGGAACTCGTGCTTCGACAACTTGTCGCGGAGCTTCTCAATCATCACGTCAAGATTCTTCCAGCTTCCCGAGGCGGCGCCCACCGACGGCGAAGGTGGCCACCATGATCATCAGATGCACCGAGGTCAGCGGCTGCATCAACCACGTCGAGTGCGACATGGACACCACCGGCAGGGTCAACGCCAGCACCCCTGCCCCGAACATCACCGCGGATCCTACGGAATCGCCACCGATCCGCAGCCTCCGCGCGGAACGCACCGCCCACACCACCCCGGCGATCAGGACAGCCAACAGCACCACCAGGGTCGGGGCCCCGTAGTTGACGAGCACCTCGATCATTCCCCAGTGGGCATTCGAGAATCCTGTTGACCGGTGGGGATTCGCCTCGTCGAGGGCCATCCGTTCGAATCCCCCGGGTCCTGCGCCGAGGAAGCCGGTGCGTTCCGAAATCCACCAGCCGCTCTGCACCAGATGTGCGCGGATATAGGACGATTTGTCCTCCCAGCGGAGGCCGTCGAGGGTAACCTCCACGAAGCGGTACAGGTTCCACCCGGGGGGCAACCGCAGGGCCATGGTGCCCGCTATGGTGACGAGCCCACCCAGCAACGTGATCCGTCCCCACCGCGACCTCGTACACCACCAGATAGCGCCCAGAGCGAAGGCCATGAACGCCATCTGACCGTGGGACCGCACCAGCAGTCCGGCCAGCAGCACCCCCTGAACAGGCAGCGCCCACCGCCACCGAGAACGTCCCAGCACACTCCACGCGATCGGCAGCACCAGGAGCGCGACGACGCAGTGGTAGGCGTAGAGGTTCGGGTTGTCGAAGAAGGACGTGATCTCGTTCCAGTCCTCAACGCCCTCGAAGGAACGGGTGCCGACGCTAAGCGGCAGATGTTTGGCGGTCACGACCTCCCAGAGCGCGACCATGGCCGCCAGCGTGGCCGAAATCTCCCACCCCGCGATCAGCGCCCCGACGAAACGGAGGGAGTCTGAGAGAATCAGGGAGGCGGCCAGTCCGAGCAGTAGGAAGAACACCGTCGCCACCTCGACCGACGAGGCCCCCGGGAACCGAATGGCCCCCACGACCCCGCAGGTGATGAGCACGACGCATACCGCACCCACTGCGACGCCGACGCCCCTGGGAAGCGGCCCGCGGTGGAAAAGGAACTGCACCGCTGCGATCCCCGCCAGCAGCACCACCACCAGACGGGCCGGCATCAGCAGCCCGCTGGGCAGGTACAGGGCGGTGGTCGCGAGGATCGGGAGCAGAAAGGCCGCCACCACAGCGAGCGGCCTGACCCATGTCCTGGCTTGGCTCGGCACGCGGCAAGTATAAGAGGTCCGGTGGACGTAACTCCCTCGATTGCGCGACGCTGCGATAGCCTGACGTCGTGTCGGACCACACCTCGAAGAACGTGAAACCACCGAGTCTGGCCATTGGTCCGGCGAACTACGCCGGGCAGGCGACGGCATGGGCGGCGGCTGTCAGGAAGCATCTCGAGGTGGCGGCGTGGTCGTTTGCCGAGGCTCCGGTCGGGTCGGGTGGTTTCCGATTCGATGTCGACAAACCCATTCATCGTGCCCTGTTCCGGAACCCGGTGGCCCGGGGAATGCGAAGCAGGAAACTGTTCGCCGACATCACCCACGTCGCACTCGACGGTTTCGAGCCCTACTTCCACCTGAAACGCAGACGCAAGTTCGCCGGCGACCTCGCCTGGTTGAACGCCGCGGGATACACAACCGCCCTCATTGCCCACGGAAGCGACGTCCGCGATCCCCACCGACACATCGAGATCAACGGGAAATGGTCCATGTATCTCGCGGGGGATGCGGAATGGCGTGCCGACTTGGCCCGCGCCGCCCGACTGCACCGCGCCGTCGCTGAGAGCTCCGGGAGCCCGGTGTTCTACTCCACCCCCGACCTGAGGCTCGACCTGGAGGGCGGCACGTGGCTGCCAGTGTGCCTGGACGTCAACGCCTGGGGAACCGATGCCCCGCTCCTGGAACGCGCACAACCCCGGGTGCTGCACATCCCGAGCAAACGCACCCCCCCGATCAAGGGCACCCAGTTCGTGGACCCGGTGCTTCGGAAGCTCGACGATGCAGGAAAGATCGAATACGTCTGCCCCGAGTCGGTGCCCCACAGCGAGATGCGCTCCCTCGTGCACGACGTCGACATCGTGGTGGATCAACTGCTGGCAGGCTCTTATGGGGTGGCGGCCATCGAAGCCATGAGTGCCGGACGGGTCACCGTCGGACGTCTCGCCCCTCCGGTGCTGGACCTGATGCCCGAGGCGCCGCCCATCGTGCAGGCCACCCCCGATGAACTCGAAGAAACCATCGTCGCCATCGTTGAGGACCGTGACCACTACCGCCGGCTGGGGCGTGAGGGGATTAATTTCGCGCACATCTGGCACAGCGGTAAGGCCTCGGCCACAGCCCTCCGCGGCTACCTCGAACGCTGACCGAGAGCACCTCCGAGAACCAACGCATCCCACGTCATCCGTGGTTCTTGAAACACGATGGGTAGAATCTCCTGCGGCAGTGAGCCTGCTAGGTGTCCGGGAAGGGTTTGTTCGTGAAGATCGCTGTTGTTGCTCTTGGGAAGATTGGGTTGCCGTTGGCTGTCCAGTTTGCTGATATGGGGCACGAGGTTGTGGGTGTTGATGTTCAGCAGGGTGTGGTGGAGGCGGTCAATGCTGGTGTGGAGCCGTTCCCGGGTGAGGCGCATCTTCAGGAGAAGTTGTCGAGGCTGGTGCCGGCGGGGAGGTTGCGTGCGACGTGTGATTACTCGGAGGCGATTCCGGGTGTTGATGCGATCGTGATTGTTGTGCCGTTGTTTGTCAATGATGAGACGTGGCAGCCTGATTTTGGGTGGATGGAGGCT
>JABCNW020000143.1 GCA_013333945.2 Propionibacterium sp. | reverse complement strand
CCCGCGCCGAGCCCTCCCGACTCCACCTGCTCCTTGGCGTCGCCCGCTCGCCGCGCTGGTATTGGCAGGAAGCATAGGAACGATGGGCATGGCGTCCCAGCGCGCAGCTGCCGCCGAGATCGCCCCGTCGGCAGGGCATCATGATGCCGTTACCAGCAAGTCCGGCGAACAGAATCCGGCCTCTGCCAAATCCACGTCTCGCGACACCCAGAAGTCCGATTCTGACCATGCTGTGACCCCGAAGCGTGCTGCCGCCAGCGATCACGAGTGCAATGAGCAGTCCGTCCCTCGACGCGCACACTCCGAATCCGCTCAGACGTCAACTGACGGTGACAAGAGCATCAGCAGCTCCTCGTACAGCCGCAAGGGCTCAAGCTCACCCAACAAGAAGAGCAGCTACAACAGCAAGAGCTCTACCGGCAACAAATCGAGCTCCGCCAAGAAGAACTCTGGTTCCGTCAGCAACAAGAAACGAGCCGGGTATTCCAAGAACTCTGGGTCCACCAGCAACAAGTCAAGTTCCACCAAGAAGAACTCCGGGTCCACCAGCAACAAGAAACGAGCCGAGCACTCCAAGAACTCTTACAACGGCAGCACCCGCTCGGGAAATTACTCCTACACGAAGAGCAGTTCCAAGTCGAGCAGCTCCTCCAGCTCATCATCCACTAGCCCCGCCGCCAGCAGCGACGCGGCTGCCCCCAGCAGCACCACAACCACCAGCGGGGCAGCAGCACCCCTGGCAAAAGGAAGCTACCGGATCGGTGCAGCCTTCGGAGCCACTGGAAGCTGGTCCCGGTACCACACTGGTCAGGACTTTGCCGCCAGTAGCGGAACCCCCGTCTACGCCGCGACCTCCGGCACCGTAATCAGCGGGAATGTCGGTTCCTGGGCCGGCAACTACGTCGTCATCCGCGCAGCTGATGGCTCTTCCACCCTGTACGCACATATGAGCGGTACTGATGTAAAGGTGGGCCAGCAGGTCACCGCTGGGCAGAAGATCGGGAACGTGGGCAGTACAGGACGCAGCTTCGGCGCTCACCTGCACTTCGAGTACTATCCCTCCGGGGTCACCCCTGGCGATGTCTACTCCGCCACAAACCCGATGAGCTACCTCCGATCAATCGGGATTTCCATGTAAGGTTTCTCCCCTTTCCTCTCAAGCAGCTGCGCGGCGCCGGGTCTTCTACTCGGCGCCGCGCAGCCTCAAGAGCGCATTGGCAGCGATATCCAGGTTCTTCGTGCGCCAGAATCCCGGAAGAGAGCTAGTGAGGAATCCTCCATAACGGGCCCTGATGACCCGAGGGTCAAGAATCGCGACCACACCGCGGTCATCCTCACGCCGAATCAGCCGACCGGCTCCCTGTGCCAGCAGCAACGCCGCATGAGTGGCGGCCACCGCCATGAAACCGTTGCCTCCCGCATCATCCACAGCTTTCTTGCGCGCCTGCATCAGTGGGTCGTCGGGACGTGGAAAGGGGATCTTGTCAATGATGACCAGTTGACAGGTCTCTCCTGGAACATCAACCCCCTGCCACAAGGACATGGTGCCAAACAGGCTCGTGGCCGGTGTCTCCCGGAAGTTTCGTTGAAGTTCCGAAAGCTGCGCATCCCCCTGGCATAGGAACTCGAGTTCCGGCAACACCCGACGGCAGTGCGTCACCGCCTGTTCGGCGTTCCGACGCGAGGCAAACAGCCCCAGGGTCCGCCCGCCAGCCGCCCAGACGAGTTGCGCAATCTCTGCCAGCACGGCGTCGGCAAGCCCATCCCTACCGGGTGGAGGCAAAGATGCAGCGACATAAATGATCCCCTGTTTGGCGTAGTCGAAGGGGGACCCCACGTCAACCCCGCGCCAGCTGGCGTCACCTTCGGCTCCTCCGGCGTACCCGCTCAGCTCATCGGCAGGATTAAGCCCGATGCTGGTAGCGAAGACCCGGAAATCACCTCCCAGTGTGAGGGTCGCGGATGTGAGCACCGTGGTTGCCTGCCCAAACACCTGTTCCCGCAGCAAACCTGCCACTGAGAGCGGAGCAACATGGGCAGTCTCCCCTATCCCATCCGAGCGACTGACCCACACCACATCCTGATCGGCCAGTCGCGCGATTCGTTCGGAAATGTCGAAGATTTCCCCCAGTGCCCCAGCCGCCTGAGAACGTTCAGGATTGTCCCTGTCTTTCCCCAAATCGCTGATCGCCCGGCGCGAGGCATCGCGAAGGCCAGCGCAGGCCGCCGGCAACGGCACGTCAACCCCAGTGATGCGTCCCGTGGGGCTGTCTGCCAGGGCATCGTGTAGTTCCTCGACCGCATCCAACAAGTCACCACCCAGTTCATCATCCAGCCAGGCCAAACAGCGTTTCACCACTCGTTCTGCAACCCCAGCGCTCAGCTCCCCAGTCGCAGCCGTGGTGAGGCGACCCATCAGCTCGTGCGCCTCGTCGATTATCAGCGCATCGTGTTCCGGAAGCGCAGTGCCACCGTGCATGGCGTTGATCGCCACCAGGGCGTGATTGGTAACGATCAGATCCGCGGTCCGAGCCGACTCCCGTGACCTCTCGACGAAGCACTCCCCGCCAAAAGGACACCGAGAGACGCCTGGGCATTCCCGGGTAGGGATGGAAACCTGTTGCCAAGCAGCGGCTGTGTGGGGCGGAGCCTCATCACGATCACCTGCCCCTCCCACCAGGAGCTGTTCCTCCACCCACTCACGCAGCATCAACACCTCAACTCCGAGTTTTGAAGGCGACCCGGATTCATGGGACTCGCTCAGCTCGGCCGCCCCCAGGAGAGTTCCTTGACCGTTCTCGGTAGACCCATCACGGGCACGGAACAGGCAAGCGTAGTTGTTGCGTCCCTTCAGCACGCAGACCCGGGGACGTTGTCCCGCCACATGCTCGACCGCGTCCAGAGCGGCCGGAATGTCGGATCCAGCCAGTTGGGCCTGAAGCGCCAAGGTGGCCGTTGCGACCACAATGACCTCGCCACACTCCACGATCCGCGCCAGCACTGGCGCCAAGTAGCCGAGGGACTTGCCAGTTCCGGTTCCAGCCTGGACAAGCAGATGGGTGCCCTCCTCCAAGGAGTCGGCAACAGCTGTCATCATCGCCACCTGGCCAGGCCTTTTGCCTCCATCAATCCCGGAGATCGCCCGCTCCAGGATCCGTCCCGCAAGGTCAGACACCGTATTCGCTCAGTTCCTCCGCCAAGCCGGGATGGACTCGAGCGCGCACCTTGGTGCCATCACCGGTGTGCTCCAGTGCCTCAATGGTTCCTGTCCGGTGGATGCGGTCCATGAGGTCACCGCGACTGTACGGAATGAGCGTCTCGACGTGTACCTCCGGGTTCGGCAGCTTGGTCTCCAGGGCCTCGGTCAGCTCCTCCAGGCCCTGACCTGTATGAGCGGAAACCACCACGCAACCGGGATGCCCGGCCCGTAGAGCCAGTAGTGTGGCGTCATCCGCACGATCCGCTTTGTTACAGACCAGCAGTTCTGGCACATCGCCGGCGCCGATTTCGCCGAGGACCTGACGCACCGCCGCAATCTGCCCCTCGGGATCCGGGTCCGAGGCATCGACCACATGAAGGAGAAGATCCGCGGTGGTGGATTCCTCCAGGGTCGAACGAAACGCCTCCACTAGGTCGTGTGGAAGATGGCGAATGAATCCGACGGTGTCGGTCAACGTGAACACCCTCCCGTCCCGGGTCTCGGCGCGGCGGGTGGTGGGGTCCAATGTGGCAAACAACGCATCCTCCACGAGCACACCCGCGCCCGTCAGCCGGTTCAGCAACGAAGACTTGCCCGCATTGGTGTATCCGACAATCGCTACACTGGGCACCCTGTTCCTGCGGCGTTCAGCGCGTTTGCCTTCTCGGGTGACATCCATGTCACGAAGCCTGCGGCGAAGCTGTGCAATCCGGTGGTGAATGCGCCGCCTATCTGTCTCGAGTTTCGTCTCACCGGGCCCGCGGCCACCGATACCCGCGCCGCCGGCGGCGCGACCGCCAGCCTGTCGAGACAGGTTTCCACCCCAGCCACGGAGGCGCTGTTTCAGGTACTGCAGCTGGGCCAGTTCCACCTGGGCCTTGCCCTCCGCAGATTTCGCATGCGATGCGAAAATATCAAGGATCAACGCGGTCCGGTCCACCACCTTGACCCTGATGCGATCTTCCAGATTCCGCAATTGCGCCGGCTGCAGCTCTCCATCGCAGACAACCGTGTCGGCGCCGGTGACGCGAACCACATCGGCTACTTCCTCCACCTTGCCGCGTCCGATGTAGGTGGCGGGATCGGGTTGATTTCTCCGCTGCACCAAGGCCTCCAGAACCTCAGAGCCAGCGGTCTCTGCCAGCATTTTCAACTCAGCCATCGCGTTATCGGCGTCCTCCTGGGTCCCGGAAGTCCACACAGATATCAGCACCACCCGTTCCAGCCGCAGCTGGCGGTACTCGACCTCGGAGATATCCTCCAATTCGGTGCGCATACCAATGACCCGTCTGAGCGAGTGCCGCTCGGCAAGCTCAGCTTGGTCACCGTCGTGGTGCGATTGTGTCTCAAAGGAAGTGCTCATCGTCAGACCATTCTTTCAGGCCCCGACGACAAATTCTCAGCTCCAGTACTCACCACGCGCTACGATCACGGCCGGTCCCGTCAACCAGGCATCATCACCCTCAAAGCTCACGGTCAGATCTCCACCACGGACACGCACCTGGATCGGACCATCAAATCCACTGCGATCACGATAAGCGGTTGCAGCGGCTACCACTCCCGTGCCGCAGCTCAGGGTTTCCCCACAGCCGCGTTCATGAACACGCATGAGCAGTTCCCCGGGCAAGACTTCATGAACAAATTCAACGTTCACACCCGCAGGAAAGGCATCCGTGGGGTTCCATGATGGCGCCTTGGAAAGATCGAGTCGCCGGAGGACGTCATGGTCTGTGAACACAACAACGTGTGGATTGCCGACATCGGCAGCCCGGCCCGTAAACATCCGCTCCTCGTGAGTGATGGCAACAGGTTCCGTTCCCAAGCTAACCTCACCCAAATTCGTCGCTATCAGTCCTCCGCGGGCGACCCGAACCTGCTTGAGCCCCGCCCGGGTCGCGACGTTGAACTCCCCGCTCTGGACCAGCTGATCATTCAAGAGGTGGCGGGCGAACAGTCGCAGACCATTCCCGCACATCTCAGCAATCGACCCGTCGGCGTTGCGGTAGTCCATGAACCACAGCTCCGGATCGAATTCGTCTCCGGCCACCTGGCCGGCCCTCACCACCCGCAGCAGCCCGTCCCCTCCAACACCGGTGTGGCGGTTGCAGAGCGCAGCAACTGCTTCGGCGCTCAGATCCTGCATCCCGTGTGGATCATCAATGATGATGAAGTCGTTGCCTGTGGCATGACCCTTGGCGAACGTGTACCGGAACAAAGTGCCCACCTATCCCTTCCAGCCCGATTCAACAATTCTACGTCCCGGAGATTTCGATGATTCGGGCGGGGTTACCAGAATCCCTCGCAGGCAGCCACACGATCCTGGGGTCCCGTCGATACCATCCCAGCTGCTTGCGGAAAAACCTCCGGGTGGTTCGCTTCACCTCCTCTTTCGCCTCCTCCTCGCTGCACTGTCCGTCAAGGAAGGCGAGAACCTGCCGGTATCCGATCGCACGGGAGGCCGTCCGCCCTTCCCGCAAGCCACGAGGAATCAGGTCCTCGACCTCGGCCACGATGCCTCGGCGCCACATCTCTTCCACCCGTGCGTCGATGCGGCTGTCCAGTTCATTCCGATCCAGTTCCAGCCCGACCTGGTGTACCCCATCGAGTTCGTAGGTCCAATCGGGAAGCACTGCTTGATGCCCCCCCGTCAGCGCACGGATTTCCAGCGCTCTCACGATGCGTCTGCCATTTCCGGGGTCGATGCGGGCAGCAGATTCCGGGGCCAGAACCGTCAGGCGAGCGTACAGTTCTTCCACCCCAACACGTTCCAGTTCGGCTTCCAGTC
The DNA here is from genome assembly GCA_013333945.2 of Propionibacterium sp. Lineage (GTDB taxonomy): Bacteria > Actinomycetota > Actinomycetes > Propionibacteriales > Propionibacteriaceae > Arachnia. Next base: position 6,446 of record JABCNW020000143.1, on the reverse strand, counting down.
CTGCCCTGAGAACCGCGTCTGAGCCCGGGAACTCGAAGGCATCGGTGATGGCTCGAGTGTAAAGAGCAGAACCACCGACCAGGATCGGAACGACTCCACGATCCCGCAAATCCGCTATGACTCCCCTGGCGCGGGCCTGGAAATCAGCAACAGATGCGGTCTCGGTGACCTCCAGGATGTCAATCAGGTGATGCGGAACTCCACCTCGTTCAGCCTCGGAAGGTTTCGCGGTACCGATGTCCATGCCTCGGTAGACCAGCATCGAATCCGCGTTAACCACCTCGGCGGGTTTCCCCCGCCCCATAAGCTCACGGGCCAACGAGACCGCGAGCGCCGACTTGCCCGTCGCGGTAGGTCCGACAAGCACTATCAGGGGCGGATGCATGACCACCATCCTGCCAGTCCCGATGCGGAACTTGTCCGAAACAGGCATGATGGATCCCTACGGTGCGCCAGGCACTCAGACCAGGAGGCAATGACATGGGAATATTCGACAACATCGGCGAGCAGGTGGCTCAACACGGCGAAACCATCGATCAGGCAATCGAGAAGGGTGCCGAATTCATCGATGAGAAGACTGGCGGCAAACACAGCGAGCAGATCAATCAGGCCGCCGATTTCGTCAAGGACAAGGTCGACGGTCTGGCCAACAAGAAGGAGGGCGAGTAGAAGGTCCTACGAACGGGGTTTCGCGGGTGTGTACCGATACTCTTGGTCGCCCGGCCCGTTCCTCATCGCACCGTCTCACCGGCCCGCCACCACAGCGCTCCCCACCGAGGCGGTTCTTGGCATCTCACCTCGACAACCTCTGGCCCCAGGCCGGGGGTTGTTCTCTCTTCAGGGGCGCCGCAGGCCCGGCATGCCCAGAGAAACTCCCGTGGTTTCAGGCACCTCCGTGTTGGCGGCTTCCCACGCATCGCCGCCCCTAGTACGCCGCAGTCCCCTGAGCGGGGCATCGGAATTCAGGTGGTGCGGAGCGGCATGGGTGATGGTCGCATAGGCGATGTCCCCGGGCCTCGGACGTTCCGTTGGCTCTTCACCAACCGCCACATGCACCAGCCTGTTGTCACGGGCCCGCCCACTCATGCGGTTGGTTGCAGAGTCCTTGCGCCCTTCCTCTAGAGCAAACATGACCTCTATTTCCTCGCCCTCGAAGCGACGATTCTCCTCCCAAGCGATCTTTCCCACCAGCTCGGCCAGCCGTTCGTAGCGTTCCCGGACAGCCTCAGGGGCAACCTGATTTTTCATGTCAGCTGCCGGGGTTCCCGGTCGTTTCGAGTATTGGAAGGGGTATGCGGCGGAGAAACGCGCTTCACGCACCACATCCATCGTGGCCTCGAAGTCTTCATCGGTCTCCCCGGGAAAACCAACAATGATGTCCGTGGTTATCGCTGCATGCGGCATGGCCTCCCGAACACGCTCCAAGATCCCAAGGAACCGTTTCCTGCGGTATGAGCGCCGCATCGCCTTCAAAACCGCGTCCGAGCCAGATTGCAGGGGCATGTGAAGCTGCGGCATGACATTGGGGGTCTCGGCCATGGCGACGATCACATCGTCGGTGAAATCCTTGGGATGGGGGGATGTAAACCGCACTCGCTCCAGACCTTCAACCTGGCCGCATGCCCGCAGCAGCTTCGCGAAGGCCCGTCGGTCCCCAAATTCCACTCCATAGGCGTTCACGTTCTGCCCCAGAAGGGTGATCTCCTGCACACCCTGGTCAACTAGCATCCGCACCTCGGCAAGAATGTCTCCCGGGCGCCGATCGGTCTCCTTTCCACGGAGCTGCGGAACAATGCAGAAGGTACAGGTGTTGTTGCATCCGACACTCACCGACACCCAGGCGGAGTAGGGCGATTCGCGACGACTCGGCAAGTTGCTGGGGAAGGTCTGCAGGGCCTCGACCACCTCCACCTGGGCGGCTTTCTCTACACGGGCCCTCTCAAGCAGCGTAGGAAGACTGCCCACGTTGTGAGTACCGAAGACAACATCCACCCATGGCGCCTTGCGCAGAATCACATCTCGATCCTTCTGGGCCATACAACCACCCACCGCGATCTGCATCCCGGGATGGCGCGCCTTGATTGCCGCCATGTGCCCAAGATTGCCGTAAAGACGATTGTCAGCGTTTTCGCGCACCGCACAGGTGTTGAAGACCACCACATCTGCTCCTGCTCCGAGAACGGGTTCTGCGGGCTCAGGGGCACGCATCAAGCCGGCTTCCTCCAACAAACCCGCGATCCGTTCGGAATCGTGGACGTTCATCTGGCAGCCGTAGGTAATGACGTGGTAAGTGCGTGAAGTCATGGTGGCCCAACTCTAGTGGTGTGCAACGCCGAACCGCCGCAACTCAGAGGACCTGTTGGCTGTTCTCCACGTATCACGCCATACCGCTTCTCCCACACGCACTGATCAATTTCCTGACGCCACCAGCCATCTCGCTTGTTGACACAACCTCTAGTGTTGATTCATGGTCTTCCCAACAGGCGAGCAGTATGAGATCAACGCCGGGAGTTACAGCGCCGTGATCACCGAAGTGGGTGCCAGACTGCGCAGCCTCACCTTTGACGGAACAGAGCTCCTTGCAACACATGGACCCGACCAGGCCCCGAAGGGCTGGGAGGGAGCACATCTATTCCCTTGGCCCAACCGACTCCGGGACGGGCGCTATCGTCTCAGTGGCCAGGAGTTCCAGCTGCCCATTAACGAACCGGCCCGGAACAATGCGAATCATGGTCTCAACGTGGGTTTGGCGTGGAAATCTCTGGCACATTTCGGAGATTCTGTTCGACAGCGGGTCGTTCTCTGGCCCCGACGCGGCTGGCCCGGGATCCTTGCCGTGGAGATCCTGCACCAGCTAGGCGCAGGAGGTCTCAGGGTGGAGGGCACCGCCACGAACATCGGAACCTCACCCGTTCCCTGGGGGTATGGCGCCCATCCCTACTTCCGTTTCGATGACATCTCGAATGTGAAGTTGACCGTGCCGTTCGACGCGGAACTGACAGTCGATCCTGACAGGCGACTCCCCATCCGACTCGGTCCCGTAACACCCGCACACGATTTCCTCCAGCCCCGCACCATAGGGACAACTGTCCTGGACACTGCCTTCACTGATCCCCTGACCAGAGATTGGGTCATCAGTCTGAGCGGCGACGGTCGCACTATCGACGTGTGGGGTGAAGCAACAACCCAGTGGGCGCAAGTGTTCACCGCGCCACACCGTGACAGCGTTGCGGTGGAACCGATGACGTGCGGTCCTGACGCCTTCAACGAAGGGCCAACGTACAGGGACCGAATTATGCTGCGCCCGGGTGATTCAGCGAATGCGGTCTGGGGCGTGCGCGCACATGGGCACACTCAATGAGCCAACTCCGTGGCACGTGACTCACGCACCACCGTGATACGAATCTGTCCCGGATAGGTGAGATTCGCCTCCACCTCGGCCGCGATCTCACGCGCCAGCACCCGACTCATCACGTCATCCACGACCTCGGGAGCAACCATGATCCGAACCTCCCTTCCTGCCTGCATCGCGTAGGCGCGGGTCACACCTTCATGAGCCATGGCGATGGATTCAAGATGTTGCATCCGCTCCACGTAGGCCTCCAGCGACTCACGCCTCGCTCCTGGGCGTGACCCAGAAATGGCGTCTGCAGCCTGGGTAAGGATGGCCTCAACGGTACGGGGTTCCACCTCGTTGTGATGTGCCTCGACGGCGTGAACGATGTCGGGATTTTCACCGTGACGACGCAACAAATCGGCTCCAATGATCGCATGAGGCCCTTCGGACTCGTGAGTGAGAGCCTTGCCGATATCGTGCAGAAACGCTGCTCGCTTGCACTGTGCAACGTCCAGCCCTAGCTCAGCCGCCATGACCCCAGCCAAGTGTGCGCACTCGACCAGGTGGGCGAGAACGTTTTGCCCGAAGCTGGTGCGGTAGGCGAGGGAACCGATCACAGGCAGCAGCTCCGGATGAAGATCAGTGATCCCCACCTCCAGGAGGGCCTCGTTTCCCGCAGCTCTGATGCGCTCGTCCAGAACCCGGATGCTACGGGCGTGCACCTCCTCGATGCGTGCCGGATGGATACGCCCATCAGCCACCAGATCCATGAGGGTCAATCGTGCAGCTTCACGCCTCACCGGATCGAAACAGCTAAGCAACACGGTTTCTGGAGTGTCATCCACCATCACATTGACACCGGTGATCTGCTCGAAAGCCCTGATGTTACGACCCTCACGCCCAATGACTCGCCCCTTCATCTCGTCACTGGGAAGATCGACGCTCGAGACCACGGATTCACTCGTCTGTTCAGCAGCACATCGCTGAATAGCGGTCACGACTATCGCACGGGCCCGCTGATCGGCTTCCTTCTTCGCTGTTTCCTCAATGTCACGCGCCAAGGTGGCTGCTGCCAAACGAGCCTGTCTTTCGACGTCGGCCATGAGCTCAGCCTGAGCAGCGCTCGCCGTCAGCCCAGCCACTCGTTCAAGCTCTGTGGTCGCTCGTTTCTGCTCTGCTACAAGTTCCTCACGTTGTTTCCTGAGGTCCGCACGCTGCCGTTCGAGGAGTTCCGACCGTGTGGCGAGTCCCTCTGCTTCTGCTGCAAGCCGGTCCTCCTTCTCGTTGAGGCGCTCTTCCTGCCGCTCCTGCGCGCTGCGTTGCTCGCGAAGCTCGGCCCTTTGCGCTGCGATTGACGCGTCTAGTTCCTCTCGGCGCCTGTCGATGTCCGCCCCCGCTTCCTGAACCCATTCCTTCGCCTGCTCAAGTGTGCGTGCTGCATCCGCCCTGAGCTGCTCGGCCGCCTCGATTGCCTGCTTGCGAATCGATGCAGCGTCTGAACGGCTCCGACGCTCGATGCGGGCTCTCTCCTGAATAAATGAAAGAGCAACCCTCCTCTGTCGCCAAGCGAGAATCCCCAAGATGACGCCCAGCAGTCCGGCGATGAGCCAGCCCAGCCATTCCATGGCTACCCCTTTGCACCTGACGAAGTGACCTGGAGGTTCAGGGCACCCCGAACTGCTGAACGGCAGACGTGAACACGTCGTGCCGGGCCGCGCACGGGCCCATGGGACCAACCAAGATGTCTCGAACCGTGAGTCAATGACCTTACGACCGCCAAGGCTAGTTCACAAGGCCATGTCATCCGTGTCGGGGTCCGTTTCCCCAAGCACCTCGTCGAGGATTGACGACACCACGGATCCCCTGAATCCTCTGCGCCCGAGCGCCCCGAACAGACGCCGGCGCGCGACCCGGGAATCCAGTCCGACCAAGGTGCGGGCACGACGTTGCGCAAAGGCTCGCGCTGCCTCCAGCTCCTCCTCATGCCCCACCTTGGACAAAGCCTCCTTCGCCGCATCCTCATCCACCCCGCGACGTCGCAACTCCGTCCGAATCCGGGCGAGGCCGTACTTGTCTACCTGAAGCCGGGTCCGCGTGAGCGCATCCGCGAAAACGGCATCGTCCAGCAACCCGACTTCGCGGAAACGCCCGATCAGTTCTTCGGAGATATCTTCCGGCACGCCTCGAGCATCCAGTCGCTCCCGGAGCTCTGCCTCCGAGCGGCTCCTGAGATCCAAAATTTTGAGCGCTATTCGTCTGGCGAACTCGATCTGCTCAGCACGGCTGGTTTCAGGGCACAACCTTGACCTCGCCTGTTTCGGGATTGATCGCACCTTCCGGAGTCTCTTCCGCTACGCCAAGAGCGGCTCGAATCCGGCGTTCGATCTCCTCCGCAATTTTTGGATTGTTCTTCAAAAAATTCCGGGCATTCTCCTTGCCCTGCCCCAACTGGTCGGCTTCATAGGTGAACCAAGCACCTGCCTTGCGGATGATTCCATTGGTGACACCCATGTCAATCAGGCTCCCCTCCCGCGAGATCCCCTCTCCGTAGATGATGTCGAATTCAGCCTGCTTGAAAGGTGGGGCGACCTTGTTCTTAACAACTTTCACTCGGGTCCGGTTACCAACCATCTCCGAGCCGTCTTTCAGCGTTTCGATCCTCCTGACATCGAGACGGACAGAAGAGTAAAACTTGAGCGCACGCCCCCCCGTGGTGGTCTCGGGAGATCCGAACATCACACCGATCTTCTCACGCAGTTGGTTGATGAAAATAGCAGTGGTGTTGGCAGATTTCAGGGCTCCGGTCATCTTCCTGAGGGCTTGGCTCATCAAACGCGCCTGAAGACCGACGTGCGAATCTCCCATCTCGCCCTCAATTTCAGCGCGCGGAGTCAGCGCGGCCACCGAATCGATGACGATGAGCGCCAAAGCGCCTGAACGCACCAAGGTGTCTGCGATCTCGAGGGCCTGCTCTCCATTGTCCGGTTGGGAGACCAAGAGCTCATCGGTGTTGACGCCGAGCTTTCCCGCATAATCTGGATCCAACGCATGCTCCGCATCAATGAAAGCGCAGATCCCACCCTCAGCCTGCGCATTCGCAATGGCGTGG
>JABCNW020000142.1 GCA_013333945.2 Propionibacterium sp. | reverse complement strand
CCTCGTGAACGCCCTCCACGGCGCGGGTCGCAAGGTGATCGCGGTGGCGGTCGGAAACCCGTACGACGTGGGTCGCTACGGTTCCGCCGCGGCGCTGTGCACCTACTCCGACCAGTCGCTGATGGCGGCCCCGCTGGCCACGATCATCACCGGTGGGCGGAAGCCGGAGGGCAAACTGCCGGTCGCGATCCCGACCTCGGAGGGGTCCCTCCCGGTCGGCACCGGCCTCAGCTGGTGACCATGAGGGGTCGCTGATCCCGCTGGCGCAGGCGCGGCAGCGGCTCGGCCCCGAACGTCACGGTTGTGCGGCACTCGACGCGGAAAATGGCCCGTGTGGTCCCTGGAAGCGATTCGAGTGCTGCACAACCGCGATCGCCAAACACCCAGGTCTCGGCATATGCCCGTTCATAGAATATGCTGTTCGCATGTCCATGTCACGACCGGCGTTCTGGATTCTGGCGGTGCTCGCGGGCGGGCGTCGCCACGGGTACCAGATCATGCGGGAGGCCGCCCTGTCCTCCGAGGGCCTCGTCACCCTCAAACCGACCACTCTCTACGCCGCCCTGGAGCGGCTCGAATGCGACGGAGCGATCCAGCAGGACGGGGAGGAGATCGTCGACGGTCGCGTGCGGCGCTACTACCGCATCACCGAGGACGGGAAGAGCCTGCTGGGTGCGGAAACCACTGTGCTGGAGCGGTCCGCACGGACGGCGCGCGCCAATCTGGGGTCTGCGTGGGGACAGACGGCACCCCGGCTGACCGGGGCGTGACATGGCCGACGAGCAGGAGTACCGGAAGCTGTTGCGGTGGTATCCGAAGTCGTGGCGGGAACGCAACGGCGATGCACTGCTGGGGGTGATGCTCGACGAGGCCGAACGGTGCGGTCGCACCGGTCCGTCGCGGGGAGAGCGCTGGTCGGCCTTCGCCCATGGGGTCGGGATGCGGCTGGATGCCGCTCTGGCCTGGCGGCTCGCGATCATTGTGGTCGTCTTGAACTGCGGTGGTCTGCTCTGGTTCTTCTTCGTCCCAGAGGAGCTGAGGCCTTGGAATCTGGTTCTGGCCATGATGGTGCTCACGGCTGCTGCTCCCGTCCTGCTCGTCATCTCGTTCGCAGCGGCGGTCCGGGAACGTGGGCTCCTGCTGGATCCCCATGCCCTGCTGGCAACCTGTTTCGGGGTGCTGGCAGCCACGACTGCGGGTTTGGCATGGGTGTCCTGGAGCATCGGCTACTACGCAGCTGAGGCCTACGAGCCCGTTCCCCTGGCTGGGCAGCTCTTCCAGCCACTGGTGCTGTGCGCGATACCGTTGAGTGTGGTTGCGGTGTGCGTTGCCGCCGATGGAATGTCCCGTCTCCAGAAGTTGCCCCGGCCCGTTCGTCTCCTCATCGGAACCGGTGCCGGGGTTCTCGTCATTCCCAGTATCATGCCCGTTCCTTTGCCTCTGTCCCCCCATGTCACGGTGTTGGCTGTTGTCATGATGGTGTTGGTCGGGCGACAGCCAAGGACGCGGTGCGCGCCGGCGGGCACCGTATACCCATCCGGGATGCGCCTGGCGAGGTTTCTCGGGTTCATTTCTGTCGTTCTCGGCGTCGTGGGTGTCGGATGTTCCATGGTCGGGTTGGGGGATCTGAGGAGAGGAGGTGAGCTGTTGATGCGGGGTGTTCAGATCCTCTGTGTTGCTGTGTGGCCCTGTGCTGCCGCTATCGGGATGTTGGTGGCAGCACGTGAACCCACTGGCTCCCGTGCTCCACTGCACGTCTGGGGGCCGGCCGTTCTCGTGAGTGCTTCCAGTGCCGTGATCGCCGTCGCTTTCGAAGTGGCGTCCCCCGGGTCGGGCGATGCCATAGTGCATGCTTTTCGGATCTCCGGGGTGATCGGAGGTGCGGCGGTCGCCTGGATGCTCATCACCTGGTTGCGGCTTCCCGGATATCAGCGGGTGATGAGTGGCATCGTGGTGGGGCTGGGGTATGCGGCGATCATTGGGATGCTCGCCTGGTCTTTGCTTCTCCTGGTGGCACCGGTACTGGGGGCGGTCGTCGCCTTCCGGCGCTCACCGAGGCTGGCGCCGGACAGAGGCCAACCACGGTGAGCGGGGTGCCGGCAGAGTTCCCCGACAGTCACCGTGCCCCGCAGAGAAGAGGTCGCGGAGATTGCTGCCAGGCAGGCCCTCTTCCTGGTCGATCGCTTGGTGCCAGTCGCGAGCAGGTGACTCGCCCGGTGTGGATGTACTCCTCTACGCCTCGGATGTTTCGGGGGTGGGGTCCTGCGTGATCCTGTACCGGTGACGACGGGAGATGATGCGGTCGATGATGGCTGCGATGGCCCCGTCACCGGTGACGTTGGTGGCGGTGCCGAAGGAGTCGATGGCGATGTAGGTGGCGATCATCAGGCCGACCTGGGCCTCGTTGAACCCGAGCATCGACTGCAACAGACCCGCGGCGGTGACGATCGCGCCGCCGGGAACGCCCGGGGCGGCGACCATCATGACGCCGAGCATGCAGATGAACCCGATCATCAGCACCGGGTCGATGGGGATGTCGGAGAGCATCATCACGGCCAGGGAGAAGCAGGTGATCTTGATGGTTGAACCGGCCAGGTGGATGGTGGCGCACAGCGGGATCGCGAACGATGCCACCGGCTCCGAGGTGCCTGACTTGATCGACTGCCGCAGCGTGACAGGAATCGTCGCCGCCGATGACGACGTTCCCAGTGCGGTGAGGTAGGCGGGCAGCATGGTGCTCAGCATCCGGAGCGGGTTGCGTCTGGCAATTGTCCCGGCAACGAGATACTGGAGCAGCAGCATGATCCAGGTGAGGATGAACACGAACACCACCACGCCCAGGAAGGTGACGATGACGGTGAGCACCTGACCGCCCTGGGTCATGTTGAGGAAGATGCCGAAGATGTAAATCGGTAGCAGCGGGATGATGATCTTGGAGATCACGAGGTTGACGATGTCTCGGAATTCCTCGAATCCGGTGCGCAGCGCCTTGCCCTCGATGGTGGTGAGCGCCACGCCGATGACGAAGGCCAGGATGAGGGCGGTCATGACCCCAAACAACGGCGGTATCTGGATGGAGAAGTAGGGCTTGAGCAGGGCGTCTTCCGGGTTGCTGAGGGCACCCGTCTCGGCGGGCAGCACTTGGGGCAGCACCAGCAGGGACGCGCCGAGCCCCATCAGGCCGGCGATGAGGGTGGAGGCGTAGGCGAGACCAGCGGTCAGCGCCAGCCACTTACCGGCTCCGCGCCCCAACTCCCCGATGGCCGGGGTGATCAATCCGACGATGATCAGCGGGATGGAGAAGCTCAGAAACTGGCCGAAGATGTCGTTGAAGGTGACGAAGACCCGGGTGGCCCAGGTGGGCAGGAGCGACCCCAGGAGGATCCCCAGCGCGATGGCCACCACAATCCGAGGCAGGACCCCGAACCTAAACCCGGTGCTCTTCTCTGTGTTCATCCCTGAACCGTGGTGGAAGCCAGTCCGACGGGGGAAGTTGTCCGCATCCGGCATCGGATCGGACCCCGGGAATGCCCACTTCTGGCACCGGATGTGCAGTGGTGCGGAGCCGCTGTGGTGTTTGCTGTCGAGGACGAGAACCTCCTCGTGGAGGAGATCGTTCAGGGCCGGGAGCGTACGGACCTCCGAAGGTTTTCGTGCTTCGAGGAGCGCGGCGGGAGTTTCCCGTGGTGCCTGATGATGGTGGGGAATAATCCTTGTTTGACAAGGCATTTCGTCTTATGACTCATGGTTGAGTTCCGGAACTGCCAGGTTGGGAACTCCGTTTTTGCCAGGACCTGAGCTCCGGTTCTGCCGTCGCCGAGGAAGGCGGCCTGTAATATTTGAATTATCCTTCAGTAACTCGAAAGGTGGGCGTGATGGCGGGTGGTGACGGGCTGCCGTGGGTGTGGGGTGTGCCCGTGGAACCGGCGGGGCTGCCGACTCCGAAGGTCGCGCCCGGCTCGCGACTCGCGGTTCGTGCCGTCGCCATGGAAGCACCGCGGGAGGTTGGTTTCCTGTGGCTGTGCCAGATGCGTCGCGCTCCGTACTCGTACGACTGGCTGGACAATTTCGGGCGACGCAGTCCGCGGCGGGCCGATCCGTCGCTGACCGATCTTGCGGTGGGGCAGTCGTTCATGACGATCTTCGAGCTGACGGACTTCACTGATGGCGAGTCGCTGATGCTGTGGATGAAGGATGGTCGTCCGACCCGGATCTTCGGTGCGATCACCCTCCACTACCGTGTCGAAACGATCACCGAGACTCGCAGTCGGCTGGTCGCGGCGATGTGGATGCCCCCCGTCGGTCGGTTGCTGGGAAAACCCCTGCGGTATCTGCTGGCCTGGGGTGATCTGCTGATGATGCGCAAACAGTTGCGCACCCTCGCCGCGCTGGCGGAACGCGACGCGGATGCAGGTCGGGGGAGCGAAGGGGGCTGCTGAGGGTGGGTCACGAGGCGGATGACGTAGCTTCCTCGCGCCGTGGCCATGTAGCCGACAAGGCGCAGGTCGGCGAGTGCCCACAATCGGCTGGCTGCGACCGATGTGGAGGCGTCCGCCAATCTGGAGAAATTCCACGCACTCACGTCGGAGCAGCAGGGGCAGATTGAGCAGGCCGTTTCGGATGGTACTGCTGGAAAAGAACTGCAAGAAGCGCTCAGTGATTCAAAACCTGAACGGGCCGGAGCGCTGTCGCAGATCACGATCGACAATGAGGCCTATACACAGCTCTCCGGGGTTTATTAGCTTTTCGAACTAGCTGCGTAGGCCGCTGACACCATTTAGCCCGCGAGGACCGGCAACCCCTCACGTGGGCGTCCAGTGTCCTTGGGCAGCGCAGTGGAGGGAGTAGGTGCAGCTGCCGGTGATGATGTAGTCCAGGAACGCGTCCTTCCACTGTTTCAGGGTCCGGCCCAGATGAGTGATTTCGGGGAGCGGGCAGGTGAGTCAAAACTCTCGTGGCTGGGCGATCTGCGGGTTCTGTTCCAGCCACGAGATCACCGGGCACAACGCCTCCAGACAACGCCACTGGTGCTTGCGCCAGGACAGACGGATCGATGCGGTGAAGCAGGGCGTATCAATCAACTCCACCTCTTGCCGACCATGACCCTAGGCTGCCACTCCACAGTTGCCGCAACCAACCATCTGCCCCGGAGCGGACTCGACCACCACCTGCAGTCCACTATCGTCGTGCTCCACGGCCACTACGTGGAGACCATCGAGTCCTACAAGAAAGTCGCAACGTTGGCAGTAGCCGCCCGAGACGCGGCAGCAGGAAGTAGCATCGGGCATCGTCGAGTTCCTCTGAAACAGCTGGTTGGTAACCCCGATTCTTGAGGGTCTCGACCCCAACTATCGCCCGACACGCTCTCCCCATACCGAACATTCACGCCACATTCAGGCCCGAAGAGCCGGTTTATTCACAGGCTGCCCCTTGAGTGGTGATGCCTCTGGTCAGACCGCACTTGAAGGTGGCTGCGAATAAGCCTCTCCCTAAGCGTGCGCTTACTAGGGATTTTCCTAGCGTGAATAAGCTTCAAGGGCTACAAAACCTCTCGGGTCGATCTGGAGGCCGGGCAGGTGATTTCGTCGTATCCGCAGCTGCTGCGGATCGACCAAGCCTTTCGGGCGTCGAAGTCGAACCTGAAGGCCTGAGCGAACTATCACCGGCTCAAGGACGCTATCGATGCCCATCTGATCATCGTGATAGTCACGATGACTGTTGGCCACGAACTGGAACCCCGCACAGGTCTGTCCTTGAAGCGTCCGGTTCGAACCTTGAAACGCTACCGCGCCTACGAACTCCCCGTTGGTGGCAGCACCATCAACGTCGTCACCCCGCTGCCCAACGAGGTCCACAACATAATCCAGCAGGCAACCAAAACCTGACTAGCTGGCCCAAGTCGGGCTAACCTGCGACAACTCAGGTTTAGTGCTGAGCCAGTCGGCGGTGGTAATGGTGAGGCTGAGGATGCGTTCCCAGTGATGGAGGGAGTAGTAGCGCAAGTCCAGGATGGACCTGTGAGTGATTAGCGATGTGGACCTACTCTATTGTCGGTGGGGACGTCTAAGCATTGAGCAAATTAAACGGTCTCGGTCGTCACAGATGCCAAGCGTTCCGTAGACCGGTGTTGTCTCGATATCTCCTACACCGGCCAGGATGACCTGACGTGGTCGCTTAGCGCCATCCTGTCAGTGGGAGACATCGTGTCAGTCCACCGATGATACCTTCTGGAGCAGCGAGATTCAAAGCGTGGAAGCCTGTGATGTAGTGCTCAGGCATCGTGGGAAGAATCTCGACCTATCGCAGGCGTGTTGCAAGGTGTTTGGCTTGAGAGCGGGCGGACGGCATGAAGGTGCCCTAAACCAACGCATTCTACGCGTCTTGCTCAAACTTCACTTGGGCATGTACTTCGCTGGAGCCCCGGAAAACAACCAATCTGTCCAAGCTCGGTCAGACAGCACCCAATGGTCATCAACATAGTCAAACGCATTCTTATCAGCAAGTTCTTTGGCGATTTCACCTGCATAGGTACCCAGCTTTCGCGCGCTAGGATCTGCGCATTGCGCGGTCTCGTTTATCATTCTTAAAACTTCATTGAACTGCCCTGGTGCGTACGGCTGCATGAAACTACCTTTCAACTAAAATAAACGGAATTTGCTGCTATTTACCTTATCAGGAGATTTATCCGCGGTCAACCTCAGTTGTGACCTGAGTAGGGATTTGCTGATCGATGCGTAGAGGCTTATTCATAGGGTTGTTTTGATTTTCCCCAAATAACGCTTTACCGGAGGGGGTATATGGGGGGCGGTTTGCCTGATCTGGGATGATCAATGTATCTTACCACAAAGACTCTCAGATGAAAGACAAGCGTTGCCGTGAATACTACCACATGCCTTGAGGGTGACCAGATCCTTGACCTGCGTGAACTGATCCACACCGCCTGCTTCATGGAGGCTTATTCACAGTCGCCATCGCGTGTGACCTGAATAAATGTTTCGTTGATCGGAAGGCGATCTGTGAATAAGCCTCATGGGCAAGCATCGGGCGGCAGATCGTCACGAGGAGGGACAATGGTGCAACAAGACAAGACTATGGAGCAGGGTGTTCGAGGATCATCCTCGCTCACCAGGGTGTGGATTGTTCTCGCCCTGAGTGTTATCGCCTTGATCCCGGCGCTGCCCATTTCCCTGGGGCTCTCCCTGGTGGCGCTGGTGCTGGTATTGCAGACGCGACGCGACGTGCCGCACCGGCGTCAAGGACTTCTGGTGGTTCTGATCTGGATTGGAATTCAAGGTGTTGTCACAGTCGCGGGAATTGCGTCCTGGCTGTCATTCCAAGCCTGATGTGTGGGCTGGGGTCGTTCCTTAAAGATGATCCCAGCCGTCGTCTTGGTTTCCACTGGTCAGTACGGCTTCTTTGCTGTCGACCGTTTTTGCAGATGTCGCAGTTAATGCGCCGATAGGGGCCTTTGTAGGTAGCCCGGCGAACGACGTGCACAGTAGGTCTCGAAAACCGTATAGACAGAGAGTGGACGGTTTAGTGAGAATAGATCTATGAGTATGGACGCTCAGTATCCTGGGGACCCACGACACCCTGATCATCCAGAGTGGCTCCTCGAACTCGGACGGGCTACTTATGCCGCTGCCGGGCTGTCCGGCATCGCCTTTGACCTCTTGCGTGTGCACTCAGGCCTCGAGTCCAAGGACCTCTATAAGGACCCTCTGGGTGGGTTGCTGGAGAAGTTGCGTAAGTCGCCTCCCGCCGTAGAGGGGATCGAGAGTTTCATTACCCAGGCCGAGAAGGCGCTGGTGGTTCGCAATGATGTTTTACACGCCCTTCCCGTGCTGCACGGATTGCATCGCCGTCGCAGTAACGACCCTGGCTACGTCCGCAATTACTACGACCTAGCATCGCTTCGGGAGGCCACGCAGGTCATGCAGAATGCCTGCCGTAAGGGCAGTGAGGTGCTCTACGCAGATGGCGGGCAGGCCATCAGGCGTTGGGTTGAGAACAGCTGATCAGTCGGCTTCTGGCCGTATTGCGTTGGCGATCTTCACTGCGACCTGCTCCAGCGTATCCTCTCCGGTGCTCAACCCCGACCGGGAGGCCAGCAGCGGGCTCTCCTCGCGCAGTTCCTCATACGTGAGGCCGTGGACGACCGGAATGACCCGGTCAGTAGCAAGCAGCGCTGACAATTCCTTGTCCGCGATGCCCTCGGCAGCGAGGCTCTTCAAGAAGTTGGGCGTAACCAAGACGATGCCGATATGCGACATGCGCAGACCTTTGTCGATCTCGCGCACCAAGGATGTACCCAGAGAAACGTCCTTCTCCTAGAACCACACTCTCACGTCGAAGTGCTCCAAGAGGTCGTGGAGTTCCTTCGCGGGTCCCTGCCGGTCCTCCCAGGCGTGGCACAGGAAAACGTCGCGACGCTCCGGGTGCGCTGCTGTCTGCTGCTCAGCTTCGGTGGCTACCGCCTCAAGGTGCGTTCCTCCACGGGTCGGTAGGTAACAGTGGGTCGACTGGCCGACTGCAACTTCCGATTCCCGTCCCTCAGCCACTTGTCGCTCTCACGCTGGGCAGCCTTCAGCTCGTGTTCGACCTTCTGCTTGGTCTTTCGGACCTCGGTGTTGATCTGCTGCTCTGCCTTGCGCTGAACAGCGCGCATCTGGGACCTGATCTGGGACTGAGATTGCATCCTTGGTGTTGGCAATTGTGGGCTCCTGTGATTGATCGGTGGAGTCCAGCATGGCATGAAGCACTGACAGAGTCGACGCGCTGGGTCAGCCCTAAGGGTCACTGCTGAGAGCGGTCAGTGAGAAGGGAGACGTCGCTTGCGGTGGAGGTCGTTGTAGGGTCTCGAACCACGGCCTACCAGCACAAATCCTCTCGTGAGAAGTCGAAGGCGAGGGCTTGTATCAGTTGGAGGGAGTGACCCAGTAGGATGGTCGCATGCCTGGCCCCGTTGCAGAACAGGGCGACGTATATTGGGTGTATCGCAACGTCACCGACAACCCTGCTGCTTTCGGTGCTAAGAAGTCGCGACCCTGTGGCTGCGTCGCCCCCCGACCCTATGACCAGACATCTTGGACTGCCCTTCCTAGGCTGACGACCGACATCAAGGTGGATATGGATCTGGCTTCTCCAGCGCTACCTGACATCGGCCTCGACGAGAAGGGAGCGTGGTCGCTGCGGTGGGTTCATCAGGTTCACAAGAACAAGACCGGAGGGGGCGCATGTCGTTTCCTCGGCGCTCTTCCGGACACCGAACGAGAGCGTCTCGTGGCCTACTACCGCAATCGTCACGATCACCCACGTGGCGCGAAGGGCTAGAACCACAGTTAAAATTCTGCCCAGTGAAGGAGAAGCACTAGTGGCTCACCTGACAGGGCTCCCGCCCGTTCTTTCGAGCCGGGACGGGAGTGAATCCCCCAACCCAGCCGACCTGGAGGTCATGGCTGGCGACCTATGGGTCATGTCATGGGATCGCTCCTACTTAGGGCTCGTTTGCGTTGCAGCGGTGAAGCAGGGCTACATCCTTGGGTGGCCCGTGACTCTGCCCGACGAACCCGTTTTCGCCCCTGCGCTCGTCGTGAACCACACCCCGCTGCGCACGCCTCTTTTCCTGTGGCCGACGCGAGAGCCCGGCCTTGGCATGCACCTGCTGCACTGGCCCCTGGGCAGACTCATCAACCCACAAAGCATCCAGAGGATCGCCTGGGCCATGGAGGACGGCGAAGACCCGGGGATACCCTTCGCGCCTGGTTCGGCAGCGGACGCTGCCAACACGGAGGCGGATGAGGCGATGGTCGAGCGGTGGGCGAGCCTGTGCTTCCACACTTGGCCAGAGGCTGGAGCGCGCTATCTGTCGGAGACGAAGATTAAGAACGCTGGCGGCACCGCCTCGCGCATGGCGGATTGCCTCGGCCTGTCAGCAGTCGATCTGCGCCCGCTCTGGACTGGCGTACAGCCCGCTTCCGAGGAACAGCTGGCCGAGGTTGCTCGTGTCCTTGGTGTCGAGGCATCAACCCTGCTGGACGACGACCCTATGGGCGAGGCTGTGGAACGCCTGGCGGCACCCCTGTTCAAGGAACCTCTGCTGGGTCTCGCCTCCCAAGTCGGGATCACCGAAGGTATCGCGCGGGACCGTGCTCGGAGCCAGTACGCACTGGCGGCCCGAGACGATTCGCTCGAGGTCAGCGACACTCGACTGATGGATGCGATTAGGCGAGCGGCAGAGGCCAATGACTGATTGGGCCTCACTCCTCGCCCAGGGCCATTACGACAAGATCGCATCGGCTCTGATTGATGTTTGCGACTTCGATGTGCTGGCACTGAGCGAGTCCCCCTATCGCACGATAAAGCAATTCATTACAATTAACGTCCAAGAAAAACTCCAGGCCGGTTGTGGCGGTGGGGGCTACTACAAGCCGAAGCCGCCGACGATCTACCTCCACCCTTCCAACGCGCGGCGCAACAACTTCACCCTCCTCCACGAACTTGGCCACCACCTCCAACAGCACCACATTGAGTTGGCCTTCGCGCTACTCGATCTCTCCCCGGCGGGACGCAAGATGGCCGAGGAGAAGATCAGTGACGAGGTAGCCAGTCAGATTCTGCTTTCCGGGACGGATGAGCCGCTGGACGCCTGTCACGTGCATCCAGCTGAGTTGATGGTTGGTCTGTACAAGGCCAAGAAGGCCTCGCGCTCGGCAGTCCTGGAGCATGTGATCAAGAAGCTTCCTGAAACGGCCAAGTGGATTCTTGTGGTCACTGATCTGGATGGCATAGTTCAGCATGGGCATTCGACTTACACCGACTTTCAGCCCGCGAAGGGGTCACACCAACCGGGCTTGAAAGCCCTGGCCGAGCAAGCAGCCAAAGGCCCCGTGCGGCGACGGTTCCACGAGGGCATCCGCTACAGCAACGGCTCCGAACTCCACGACATGCTGGTCGAGGCCTTCCTTGATCACGAGGGGCACTACCTGTTCGCAGCGTTGACTCCTGAGGACAGATTCGGAACTGGACGCATTGACTGGCCCGTTTACGAGTGTTCCAATCCAGCCTGCGGCAAGACGTTCGAGGCCAAGCGGGTGAAGCGTCACTGCGACAAGTGCGACGAACCAGCCTGCTCATGGTGCGACCGTTGCAGCTGCGCCCCGATCACCACAAAGATCACCTGCGGTAAGTGCTTCATGCCTTGGGCGCCTGAAGAGGTTGCCGCAGGGCAGCATGACTGCTAATAGGTCAGGGAACCTACGCTGACGCTCACCTTGGTTCCCGTCAGAGGCTGTCGGACTGCGGCGCCATGCTGGTGACCAGTAGAAAGTGGGAGAGGTGATGGGCATGGCAACCATCCAAAGGGTGGAGACCTAACACGGGCACAGCGTGTGGAAGGAACTGTGTGCAAGACAACCGGTGTGCGGGCACACCCGCGCATGAAGGCGAATAGTCGGGGCCGTCAGGGAGGAAGATCATGCAAACGCGCAGCACTCCATTGGCAGTTCTGATCTGGACTGGAATTCAATAGCTCGCATAAAACAAAACCTTGCCGCTGGGTGGTCAATCCAAAATCGCTTCCTAGGGGCAGATTCCCTAGCCAGAGCCGGCTTGGCCTCTATTTTCTTATGGCTGTGGAAAAAAAGGATTTTGTTAAAGGGTGCTAAAGTTGTTGCTGTAGCCGTGGGAATTGCGTCCTGGCTGTCATTCCAAGCTTGATGTGTGGGCTGGGGTCGTTCCTCAAAGGCCGATCCCAGCCATTGCCTTTGGTTTTCCGCTGGTCGATACGGCTTCTTTGCTGTCGACCGTTTTGTGTGGAGCATAGGGGACTCGAACCCCTAACTTCCACCTTGCAAAGGGGGCACTCTACCAATTGAGTTAATGCCCCGGGCCCGGGCAAGCATACCTGAGGACGGGCCTCAGGGGAAGTTCGGGGGCTGGGGTGGTGTCGACACGAGCTCTTCGCCGGTGCTCAGGGCGCGGCTCAACCGGCGTGGGGTGGGTCGGTTTCTGGGACCGTCGACTGTACCCAGTGCGGGCCCTGGGTCCAGCCGGTGAACGGGGTCACGGGTTCGCCCTGGTGGCAGCGGGTGAGGTCGTCGAGGATCCGGGTCGCGGGCCAGATGGTTGCTCCGGGGAGGTCGCGGAGGGCCTCGGTGGCGGTGTCGTCGCCACAAATGGATAGGAAGAACACCGCCTGCCGCCAGGCGTAGGCGGCGTTCTTGATGGCCGGCAGCGGCCAGGGGCTGTTCCTCGCGCGTTCCAGCAGCTCGAACGACCTCCTCGCGGCGCGGTGCGCCAGCTCGGTCCAGTTCCGACCGGGCTGCACGCCGAGTTTCACCAGGACCGCCAGGTTGTGGGTGGTGAGGAACTGCTGGCGTTCGATGATCTGGCCGTTCGCCGCGACGCTCCGTCCCGCCGGTACATCCCCCGCGACCATGCGGTCGAACTCTTCGACATTCCCGTGCCCGTCCGGTTCCGGCAGGCCCAGCACCGTGGTGTAGTCGATGCCGTAGTAGCGCTCGTACAGCGACCCGCGCAGCAGTTCCGCCGCCACCTTCGCGGCCTGCTGGAACTTGGGCGAGAAGCGTCCCATGAAGATGTCGGCGGCCAGCTCCTCGGTTAACGGCAGCCGCACCTGCGCCATGTCGAGGAGGGTGCCGTACTCCCGGATGAACCCGTTCGGCAGGACCGTGCCCGGGAATGCGTCCAACACCACCGATCCGAGCCGCCGCGCCAGCACCAGAGGGTCGTCGAGGGGGCCGCTGGCCGTGAGCCCCTGAAGGGCCGCCACCCACGGCAGCTCCTTGAATCGCACCTGTCGTTCCAGGTCGAGCAGCAGCAGACTCCGGCGGCGCCGGAACGCCCGATAGATGGCGGAGAGCAGCGCGCCGACCAGCGGATCATCCGCCGAGGACGCCACCTGCT
>JABCNW020000141.1 GCA_013333945.2 Propionibacterium sp. | reverse complement strand
GGTGTCGACATCCTCACCGGTGACGTACCCCACCAGACGGCCCGGGGCGTCGGGGGCCTCAATGACCACGGCCCCCGTCACACCGGGAGTATCCGCCAAGCATCGTTCGATCTCGCCCGGTTCGACACGGAAGCCGCGGACCTTGAGCTGCGAGTCAGCACGTCCGAGGTACATGAGCTCCCACGATCTGTTCCAGGCCACGACATCACCGGTGCGGTAGAGGACCTCGCCCTGCCGGAACGGATCGGCGACGAAACGGCTGGCGGTCAGTCCCGGTCGGTTGAGGTATCCGATCGCCAGGCCGGGACCGCCGATGTACAGCTCCCCGGGAACTCCCGGTGGAACGGGTCGCAGGAAGTCATCGAGCACGACGACCCGGGCGGCTCCGAGCACGTAACCGATCGGCGGTGCGCCCAGGTCCGGGGAAGGGGAAAGCGGACCGGCGACGGCGACGGCGATCGTCGCCTCGGTGGGGCCGTAGGCGTTGAACAGCCTCCGGCCGGGGGCAAAACGTTCGACCAGGTCGGCGCTCAGCGCCTCCGCGCCAGCCACCAGAACTGTGATGCCGTCCAACGGGGTGTCGACAGTGGTCAGCACACTCGGGGTCAGCAGCGCCGCGTCGACGTGTTCGAGTGCCGTGCGCAGCTCCTCACCGACGAGCGGCCCGGGATCGGGAATCACGAGACTGCCTCCGGCACCCCAAGCCATGCACAGTTCCATGATGGCTGCATCGAACGACAGGGATGCCGCCTGCAGCACCCGCATCCCGGGCCAGGCGCCGATCCGCCAGGTCAGTGAGCGAGCGAAGACACCGAGCCCGCGGCGAGTGATGCACACCCCCTTGGGACGACCGGTGGAGCCGGAGGTGTGGATCACATAGACCGGTTCTTCTGCTGCGGGAGCGCGCGATGGCAGTGGACCCGGTTCCTCGGAGCCAACCCGCCCCATCTCAAGCACCGGGAGATCACAGGATGCGGCCATGACGGACACACCCGCGTCGCGCGCCAGGATCAGGCGCGGAGCCGCATCCTCCGTGACCTGGGTCAGGCGCGCCGTCGGGTAGGTGGCATCCAGCGGAAGCAGAACGGCACCGGTTCGCGCGACGGCCAACACGGCCACGATCGTGTCTGCGCTGCGGGGAACGCAGACGCCGACAACATCGCCCGGTCGCACCCCTTCAGCGAGCAGCCGGTGGGCCCACCAGCGGCTTTCCCATTCCAGATCGGCGTAGGTCAGTTCCCGGTCCCCCATGACGGCGGGCGCGGTATCTCCCACGATGGCGTGTGCCGAGGCGAACAGATCGTCGAGCCCCATGGCCGGAACTTCCGGTGCCGGCATGGCGGATCCCGTCGCCCGCAGCGAATCGAGTTCCCCGGGCAGCAACACATCGAGTCCCGAGACCGGGGTAGAGGGATCGTCCGCGAGCTGGCTCAGCACCTTTGAAAGGCGGGCGGCCAAGTGCTCGACGGTGCTCACATCGTAGCGGTCGGCGGCGAACTCCAGTTCCAGGGCAAAGCCGTTCCTGGTCTCGCCGAACGCGATGGTCAGGTCGAACTTCGAGCTGGCGACATCATCGCCGACGAGACGGGCGCGGCCGGTGCCGAACGGAATCTCCGTGTCCACCGGTCCGCGGTCCGCGAGCGACACGAGCACTGTCTGGAACACCGGATGGCTGCCGGGTACGCGTTCCTTCCGCAGCGCCGCCACGACATCGTCGAACGGGACGTGCGCATGGGCGAGCGCCTCGGCGTCACGGTGGCGCACCTCAGCGAGCCAGTCGGTGAAACGCGGGTCCCCCGCGAGCCGTGTGCGCAACGCGATCGGGTTGATGAAGAATCCAACGGTTTCCTCGAAGGCGGCATTATCACGTCCTGCCGTGACGGTTCCGAGCACGAGATCAGGACCGGCACCCAGACGGCTCAGCAGGGCCGTGAAAGCGGCGTGCACGACCATGAACACGGTGGCTCCCTCACGGCGGGCCAGGGCACGCAAGCCCTCCAGTGTGGCCATCGGCACCTCGTCACGAATCACCCGGGCGGCAGCAGCCGTCCTCCCTGCAGAAGAGCTCGCGGGCAGGCCTGACCTGGCGGGTGCATCGGCCAGTTGGGTCAGCCACCACGCGGTTTCGCGTGCAGTCAACGAGTTCGGGTCGTCATCATCGCCCAGGATGTGTGCCTGCGCGGCAGCCCAGTCAGCGGGCTGCAGACCAGAACTCGGCCAGGATGGTTCCTCACCGTTCTGACGGCAACCGTAGGCGCATGACAGGTCCTTCAGCAGGGGGGCGAACGAGGAGCCGTCGACCGCGATGTGATGGAACACCAAAGCGATCCGGCCTCCGCCGGCACCCATCGGCAGCACCACCACACGCACCGGAATCTCCGCCGAGATGTCCAAGCCCACGCCGAGAGCCGCGGTGAACATGTCGGGGTCCGTCACCACGTGGATGCGGGCCGGCACCCGGGTCGTCGCCTCGGCAGAGGTCAGGATTCGTTGCCAAGGTTCGCCATCACGCTCAACGACGAGGGTGCGCAGCGCCTCGTGACGACCGACGAGGTCGCTGACGGCCTCCCGCAGAGCGGTCACATCGAGCACATCCACGTCGAGAACGACCGGAACGTTGTAGACGGCCGGATCCGCGACGAGGTCCTGCTCCAACCAGAGCCTCCGCTGCGCCCGCGACGCGGGCAGCATGCCATCGGCCGGGCGCTCCACCTCGCGGATCAGTTCCGTGGCGGACCCGCCGCCCGCGAAACGCGCCCACGCCCGCGGCACTGGGTCGGTGAACACGTCACTGACGGCAATCGTGAACCCCGTCTCACGCAGCCGGGACACCAACCGGACGGCGAGCAGCGAATGCCCACCCAGTTCGAAGAAGTTGTCGTCAACACCCACGTCGTCGATACCGAGCACCGCTGCCAGGGCCGCGCAGGCCTGCTCCTCGGCAGGTGTGGATGGCGCACACTCGGCCCGTGTCGCGACGACGGGAGCCGGCAACGCCGTGCGGTCGACCTTGCCGTTGCGGGTCAGAGGCAGGGCGTCCAGCACCACGATGTGGTCGGGCACGGCTTGCTTCGGCAGCCTGCCCGCCAGGGCACTTCGCGCGGACATGGGATCGATGGAACCGACCACGTACCCCACCAGCACCGCGTCGGGCCCGAGGTCGCGACGCACCATCGCCGCAGCCGCTGTGACTCCCGGTAGGGCTGCGAGCGCAGTCTCGACCTCGCCCAGCTCGATGCGGAAGCCACGGATCTTCACCTGGTCATCGGCCCGACCGAGGAACCGCAGCGCACCGTCACGGCCACGGCGCACCAGGTCACCAGTGCGGTACAGCCGTTGTCCGCCGCCCCCGGGATCGGCGACGAACCGGCTGGCCGTCGTTCCCGGCCGACCGGCATATCCCCGGGCCAGCGCGGCACCACCCACGTAGAGCTCACCGACGCAACCGACGGGCACGGGGTGCAGGAACTCGTCCAGCACGGCCACGCTCTTGCCGGGAGTGGGGTGGCCGATCGGCACGGGGTCGACGTCACGATCGTCGACAAGATGGCAGGTGACGTCGATGGTGGTCTCCGTCGGCCCGTACGCGTTGAACAGCCGTACCCGGTGGCCGATATCCTCGACGAGCCACGCGGGAAATGCTTCTCCCACCAAGAGCAGCGTCAGCCCCGAGGGAATGTCCGTGGGGTTCAGCGCGAGCGCGGTCGCGGGGGTGAGGATCGCGTGAGTACAGCGCTGAAGGATGCGTACAAACTCGGGTCCGAGGGTGCGTGCCCGTTCCGGCACCATGAGCAGGGTGGCGCCAGCCATCAAGGACATTCCCATCTCCGATATGGCGCCATCGAAACTGTGTGAGGCGAACTGCATGGCGACGCTCTCCGACGTGATGTCGTAGGCGGCATATCCTTGGGCGAACCCCGCCAGTCCTGCGTGGCTGACGACAACGCCCTTGGGTTGCCCGGTGGATCCCGAGGTGTGAATGATGTAGGCGGCGCCGTACACGCTGGCCGGACCGCTGGGGGTCGCGGTGGCGGCGGAGAGCCGATCGACCGTCTCTGGCGCGTCGATCACGAGTTTCGGCACGGTGAAACGGTGGGCCGCGGCCTCCTCGCACAGCACCAGTGCGGCACCGGAATCCTCGAGCAAGAAGCTGAGGTATTCATCAGGGTAGGTGAGATCAATCGGCTGCCACACCCCGCCCGCCTTCATGATCGCCAGCAGGGCGACGATGGAGAACACCGAGCGTGACGGGCAGCTCGCGACGACGACCTCGGGGCCGACTCCCTGCTCGGTCAGCAGCCGTGCCCACCGAGTGGAGCACTCATCGAGTTCCGCGAAGGTGAGGGATTCACCGTCGCACTCTACGGCCGTCCGGTCCGGGTCAGCCGCCACCCGGCGTGCGAAGAGCTCCGGGAGGGTAGCCAGGGATGCGACGGCCTCCCCGGCCTCGCGTTCCCACCCGGCCTCGGACGGCAGGGTGACGGTTGTCCTCGATGGGCGGCGCGAGGGATCCTCCACTGCCTGCAGCAGCACGGAGAGAATGCGCTGTCCCAGCTGCTCCACATCGGCCCGGTCGAACAGGTCGGCCGCATAATCGATGGTTCCGGTGATCCCGGAGGCCGCTCCCCCGGCACGATGCTCATCCAAGGAGAAGGTGAGATCGAATCGGGCGAACTGGGAATCCTGGCCCAGCACCGTGGTGGGCAGCGATCCCAGCGACCACTCCGGTTCGTTGTCCTCGGTCATCACGGTCAGCGCCACCTGGAACAGCGGGTGGCGACCGGGTTGCCGCTCCGGCTGCAATTCCTCGACCACGTCCTCGAAAGCGACGTCCTGATGATCAAAGGCGGCGAGATCGGTCTCGCGCACCCGGGCCAGCAACTCACGAAACGTCGGATCGCCGGAGACATCGGTGCGCAACACGATGGCGTTGATGAACAAACCGATCAGGTCGGACAGTGCCTCGTGGTCACGTCCGGCGACCATCGTCCCCAGCGGAATGTCGGCACCCGCCCCGAGGAGACGAAGGGCCAGGGCCATCGCGGCCTGGAGCACCATGAACGTGGTGACCCCACACTCGTGGGCCAGCTCGTCGATGCGACGGTGCAGCTCCGCATCAATGGAAAACGGCACCCAGGAACCGGCGTTGCTTGATCGTCCGTGTCGCTGCCGGGCGTACGGCAGAGGGATCTCGGTGGGCAGCCCGGCCAGGGTACGAGCCCAGTGGTCGAGCCCAGTCCTGGGGTCGTGCGTCCCGGCCCGTCGCCGCAGCCACTCGGTGTAGTCGGCGTACTGCACGGGAAGCGGTTCCCACTGTGGGGCGACCCCGAGTTCACGGGCAGCATAGGCACGCCCCAGGTCCCGGGCCAGCGGAGTGACGGACCACCCATCGGTGGCTATGTGGTGCAGCACCAACGCCAGCAGGTCGCGGGTCCTGCCACGCACGATGGTGGCGCGCAACGGAATCTCGCGGCCCAGGTCGAAGGGTTCGCGGGCGATCCGGACGAGAACCTCGTCGACCTCATCAGCGTCATCGGTCTCCCGCACGTCCAGAGGCACTGCTGTCCCTGCCGGCAGAATCCGCTGATATGGTGTGCCGTCAACGTCCGGGAAGATCGTGCGCAGGCTCTCGTGACGTCCGACCAGATCGTTGAGCGCCGCCTGCAGGGCGCCCTCGTCGAGGCGACCCGCGACCTGCAGCACGATGGGCACGTTGTAGACGGCGGCCTCGTCGAGGCGGCTGAGAAACCACATCCTCCTCTGCGGGGCGGACACGGGCACGTCGCCGTGTCGCTCGCACGGCACCAGGTCGGGTTCCGACGCCACATCTACGACAGAACGCTCCAGCAGACCGAGCGGGGTCGGCGCCTCGAACACGTCACGCAACGTGATGGAACCACCGATCATCTCCTGCCAGCGGCTGATCAACCGGGCCGCGAGCAGCGAGTGCCCACCAAGCTCGAAGAACCCTTGATCCACATCGACCTCGTCCAGGCCGAGTATCTCGGCGAAACAGCGGCAGGCCGCCTCCTCCCGTGGCGTGGAGGCTCGCCGTCCCGTGCCCGGATTCTCGACGGCGGGCACCGGTAGACACCGCACGTCCAGCTTGCCGCTGACGGTGAGCGGCAGCGCATCGAGGGCCACGACCGCGGAGGGCACCATGTATGCCGGCAGCTGTCGCGCCACCCGGCGTTTGATCTCCGCTCCATCGGCACTGCCGACGACATAGGCGACGATTCGTTGGTCGCCGGGGCTGTCCTCACGGACGATCACCGCGGCGGCCTGCACACCCTCGACCGCCTTGACCTCGGATTCGATCTCCCCCAGCTCGATGCGGAAACCACGGATCTTCACCTGGTCGTCGCTGCGACCGATGAACTCCAATTCCCCGTCCGCACGCCACCGCACGACATCACCCGTGCGGTACATGCGCTCCCCCGGTGCATCGAGGTCAGCGACGAAACGCGACGCCGTCATTCCGGGACGGCGCCTGTAGCCGCGCGCCAGGCCCGGGCCGGACAGGTACAGCTCCCCAGGAACACCCGGCGCCACGGGTCGCAGCCTCTCATCCAGCACCCGGGCGACGAGACCGTCGGTCGGATGCCCGATCTCCGGTGGCCGCAGGCCGTCCAGCGGCCACGACACCACACTGGTGACGGTCACTTCCGTGGGTCCGTAGGTGTTGAGGATCCTGCGGCCACTCGCCCACGCCAGCACCAGAGACTCCGGGCAGGCCTCCGCTGAGATTGATGTTGCGCAGGTGTTCGAACGCGCCCGGTTCCAGGCTCTGGAGCCGTGACGGCGTGAGTTCGCAGTAGGTGACGCGATGATCCTCCAGGAGCTGCGCCAGACGATCACCCGCGACGACTCCCTCTCCTGGGAGCACGATGGTGCCGGCCACAGCGAACACGGTGAGCAGGTCGATGACGGACACGTCAAAGCTGAACGCCGCCAACTGCAACAGTTTCAGCGACCCGTCGAGCCCGAAGCCGCGCACCTGCGAGGCGACCGTACCCGCCAGACCGCTATGGGTGACCTCCACGCCTTTCGGGCGGCCAGTCGACCCGGATGTGTAGATGACGTAGGCAACATCGGAGATCTCCGGAAGCGGCCACTCCACGGGGGCAGGGGCATCCACCACGGAGGTGGCGTCAACGACCGGCAGGAGCCCAAAACGCTGCTGGTTCGCGGAGTCGGTGATCACGGCAATCGGAGCCGCGTCCTCGACCATGAAGGCGATCCGCTCGTCAGGTTGGGCCGGATCGATCGGCAGGTAGGCCGCACCCGTGCGGCACACCGCCAGAATGGCTACAACGGCGTCGATGTTCTTCGGCAGGCTGACCGCCACCACGGCCCCGGGGCCGGCGCCCAGGGCGCGGAGCCCACGGGCCAGGGTCTCGACGCGCGCGTCCAGGTCGGCGTAGGTGACGGCCTGTGTCCCCTCCTCGACCGCGATGCCCGTGGGACGCGTCGCCACAGCGTGATCGAAGAACTCGATGAAACGCACCGGTTCCGGGCAGGGCTCACCAATACCCCATGCGGTGACCTGCTCGACGATGTCGGCTGGAACCACGTTCAGCTCACACACCGGAGCATCGGGCCGCGCGCTGGCCTCAGCGGCGAGCTCACACCAGGCCTGGCCGAGGTAGCGGGCACGTGCCTCGTCGTAGACATCCCCCGAGAACTCCACCTCAATCTCGGCGCTGCCGTCCGCGCGGTCGAACAGGCAGAAGTTGAGGTCGAACTGCGCCGTGCACAGGTCGAGGTCGGTGACTGCCGTGGCGGGAACCCCAAGGTCAAGGTCGATGTCGTCGCCCTGCCTGGCCGCCACACCGATCTGGAACACCGGGTGCCGGTTCATGGAGCGGGTCGGGTTGAGGTGCTCCACCAACACATCGAAGGGCAAGTCGGAGTGTTCCAGAGCATCCAGTGTCGCATTACGCACGTCATCGCACAGCTCAGCAAAGGTGGTGGCGGCGGAGATGCGATGGCGCATCACCAGGGTGTTGACGAACAGCCCCACCAGGTCAGCAAGAGCTTCCTCATCGCGGCCAGCGACCTGCGTGCCGAGTACGACGTCGTCGACACCGAAACGACTCACCAGGGCGGCCACCAGTGCCTGGTTCAGCATGTGGGGGGTGCATCCCAGGTCACGTTCCAGGTCACGCAGCCGGGCGCGGAGGGGCGCGGGAACGGGCACGAACACACGCGATCCCCTGCCCGTGGCGACGGCTGGACGGGGAGTCGCCAACGACAGCTCGGTGTCCTGCGGGGCGTCGGCCAGCCGGGTGCGCCAGTACTCGGTCTGTTCGTGGGCGAGTGACCCGGGGTCGTGGACATCGCCCAGCAGTTCGCGCTGCCAGGCGGCGAAGTCTGCGTACTGGATCTCCAACGGTTCCCGCTCCCAGGGCGTCCCGTCCCGGCGGGCCGCGTAGGCCTCACCGAGGTCCCGCGCCAACGGCTCCATGGAGACCCCGTCAGCCGCGATGTGGTGCACGACGATCAGAAGGATCCATCCTCCGGGTTCGGCAATGAGGTGCACCCGCAGCGGCAACTCCCCAGCCAGGTCGAACGGCTCGACGGCCAGACGACGCATCGCGGCATCGGGGTCACCGATGTGAGTCATGCACCGCAGCAGCTCCGGCAGGTCCTCGGGTTCCACGACGTCGAGCACGGGCTCACCGTCGACCACGCGGACATGGGTGCGCAGCACCTCGTGCCGGGCGGCGACGTCACGCACCGCCCGGGCCAGCGCGACCCGGTCGACGTCACGGGCCAGGTGCATCGCCAGCGGGATGTTGTAGGCGGGAGAACCGGGCTCCGTCTGGGCCATGAACCAGAGCCGGCGTTGACCGTAGGAAAGGGGCTGAGACATGTCTTCTCTCCAGAAGTTCAGACGCGGGAACGTGGGGTAAGGCGGGGACGCGGACGGCGTGGCACTGCAGCGGCGGCGGCTCGGGACGCCAACGCAGCCGGTGTGGGGGCCTCAAACAGGTCGCGGATACTGACCGCCCAGCCCGCATTTGCCACTGCAGCGACCACCCGAGCCGCCGCCAGGGAGTGCCCCCCGATGGCGAAGAAGTCGGTCGTCCGCCCGACCCCGGGGCATCGCAGGACTGTTTCGTAGGCCTCGCAGATGGCGCGTTCCACATCGGTGAGCGGGGCGACGAGGTCGTCACCGGGTGCGCTGCCTCCGGGTTCCGGGAGAGCCGCGAGGTCGAGTTTCCCGTTGGCCGTCAGCGGGAGCGCATCCAGCGCGATGACGTGCGAGGGCACAGCGTGGGGGGGAAGTTCGGCCCTGGCGCACTCCAGCACGGCGCCGGTGGAGATCCCGGCGGGAGTGACGTACACGACGAGAGCCGGCTGGCCCGCCTGATCCTCGCGGACCATCACGTGCACCTGCTCCACCCCCTCGACGGCACGCAGCACGGCGGCGATCTCGCCCGGCTCCACCCTAAAGCCGCGCAGCTTGACCTGCTCGTCGCTGCGACCGCGGTAGATCAGCTCTCCCGCACGGTTCCAGCGCACCACATCACCGGTGCGGTAGACCCGTTCCCCGCCGCCATCGGGATCGGCGACGAAGCGGGTCGCGGTCAGACCTGCGCGATCGCGGTAGCCGAGAGCGACACCGGGGCCCCCGATGTAGAGCTCACCGTCGACTCCGATCGGGACCGGTCGCAGCAGGGAGTCCAGCACGAGCAGGCGCGCACCGGCCAGTGGGCCTCCGATGGGGGGTGCGTCCCGACCAGCTGTGAGCGGCCCTGCCACTGTGGCCGCGACCGTCGCCTCCGTCGGCCCGTAGGCGTTGAACATCGAACGTCCAGGGGCGAACCGCGCGACAAGTTCGGCGCTGCACGCCTCGGCACCGACCAGCAGGATGTCGAGCCCGTCGAGACCGGTGGGATCGACCGTGGCCAGGGCACCTGGAGTGACCAGGGAGACATCGCAGCGCGACAACCACTGCGCCAGTTCGTCGCCGACGAGCACACCGGGTGGCGGGACGACGAGGGTGCCTCCCGCGGGCCAGGCGAGGCAGAACTCCAGGATCGATGCGTCGAAGGCGAGGGAAGCAAGTTGCAGCACCCGCGTGCCGGGGGTGAGGCCATAGCGTTCCTCCTGTGCCCGGGCGAAGGCGCCCAGTCCGCGTTTGAGAATCTCGACGCCCTTGGGTTCGCCAGTCGAACCAGAAGTGTGGATGATGTAAGCGACGTCACCTCCACGTGGTGCGGCCCCTGGCAGGCAGCTGTCGCCGTCCGCATCGGCCAGATCGAGCACGGGGGTTCTCGTACCGGCTCGTTCCAGGGCCTCGATTCCCCCGCCGCCGGCCAGCACCACCCGCATGTCGCAGTCCTCGACCAGCCGGCGCAGACGCGCGGCGGGATGGGTGGCATCCAGCGGCACCGGAACCGCCCGCGCTCTGGCCACCGCGAGCAGAGCGACGATCGTGTCGGCGGAACGCGGCACACACACCCCGACCCGGTGGCCCGGCTCCACGCCCTGTGTCCGCAGCCACCCGGCCATCCGGGAGCTACAGAGGTCGAGTTCACCATAGGTGAGGTGACCGTCATGCGCCTCGACCGCGAGGGCGTGCGCACCGGCACCGCGCAACGCGTCGGCGAACAGGGTCTCCAGGCCAGCCGGCGCGAGGTCCACCTTCGTGGGCATCCCCCAGGACCGTATCGCCGCCGTCTCCCCTGGGGCATGACCCCGCAGCTCGTGCATGCGCAGCGACGGATCGGCGACGACACGCTGCGCGAGCAGGACGTATCTGTGCAGGATTGCCGTCGCGGTCTCGTCGTCGAACAGGTCGCGTGAGTAGTCGGCAACGACGCCGATGCCGTCGCGACGCTCCTCCAGGGTGAGGGTGAGATCGAATTTAGATCCCACGACGAGGTTGCGGGCACGCGCCACGTCGAAGAGCGCACCTGGAACCGCCTCGCGGCGGTGGTCCTGTGTGGTGAACATCACCTGGAACAGGGGATGGCGTCCCCCTGAACGGTCCGGGTTGAGGCGCTCCACCACGCTGTCGAAGGCCACGTCGGCATGCGCCAGGCAGTCGGCATCGGAGAGTTTCAGGCGAGCCAGCAGCTCTTCGAAGGTCGGATCCCCCGACAGATCGCTGCGCAGGACCACCGTGTTCACGAAGAACCCGACGACATCCTCGAGTGCACTGCTGTCGCGACCGGCGGTGACGGTACCGACCACGATGTCATCGCCTGCCCCGTGAAGGTTCAGCAGCGCCGCAAACACACCGTGCAGCACGACAAACGAACTGACGCCGGCCCTACCGGCCAGGGCCGTCACTCCACGCTGCGTAGCAGCATCGATCTCCGCGCGGACCTGTCCCGCCCCCCGTCCGGATGCCTTGCCGCGCGCACGATCCGGCGGGAAGGTGACCTCCTCCGGCAGCGAACCCAACCTGCGTTCCCACCACGTGGTCCGTTCGGCCAGGCGAGCGGGATCGCTCGCCGCCGCGGCGCGCGCCCAGTCGTGATATTGCAACACCGGTTGGGGCAGTCGTGGGTCCCGCCCCTCCGAGCGGGCCACATAGGCCGCTTCCAGGTCACGCAGCAGCGGCTCCATGGACCAGCCGTCCGCGGCGATGTGGTGCAGCACCACGACCACCGAACAACCGTTCCCGCTCCGGATCACGCTGACCCGCACGGGCAGTTCCTCGGTGAGCCGGAACACGTGACGTGCTGCCGCATCGATGGCGGTTGCGGCATCCGGGGTACAGATCTCGTTGATGACCGGAACCAGGGCGACCGCCTCCGACGCGGGGATGATCCTCTGCACAGGTTCGACGCCCGGCAACACCATGCTTCGCAGCGGCTCGTGGCGGGCGACGACGTCCCCGAGTGCGGCCTGCAGGGCCGGGAGGTCGATGTCATCGGCGTCGACGACAACAGGAATGTTGTAGACGGGCGTGGGTCCGTCGATCTGCTCGATGAGCCACAGCCTGCGTTGAGCCTCTGACATGGGAACGACGCCATCGGCGGGCCGGGGTGCCTGCATGATGCCGGTCGCCGGTGCCCCGCCACGGGCACGGGTGAGGAATCCACGCACGGTCGGTGCCAGCAGCACGTCACGCATGGCGACCCGAATGCCAGCCGCGGCCAGCTGCGAGACCAGTTTCACGACGAGCAGTGAGTGCCCGCCGAGACGGAAGAAGTCGTCATCGGGCCCGACCCGGGAAACCCCGATCACCTCCCCCATGATGCGGCAAGCCTCGGCCTGTTCACCGTCCTCGGCTGCTTTCCCCGAGCCGCTCAGGGACGGGGCAGGGAGGGCATCCCGGTCAAGCTTGCCATGGATCGTGACGGGAAGCCGGTCGAGGACCACCCAGTGCGACGGGACGGCATGAGCCGGCAGCGATGCGGCGGCATGGGCGCGTATCCGTTCCACGTCCACCCCGACTCCGGCGACGTGAGCGACCAGCGCCTTCCCACCGGCGAGATCGTCACGCAACGACACCGCGGCCCCTGCCACTCCCGGGGCGGCGCCGAGGACCGCCTCGCCCTCACCAAGTTCGATGCGGAAGCCGCGCAGCTTGACCTGGGCGTCGTTGCGTCCGACGAAGTGGAGGCGTCCCTCTCCGTCCAGGCGGACCAGGTCGCCGGTGCGGTAACGACGGCCACCGTCCGGCCCGGCGACGAAACGGGAGGCCGTCAGGCCGGGTTCGCCGACGTACCCGCGGGCGAGACCAGGACCGCTGATGTAGAGCTCGCCGACCACACCCGGGGCGACGGGACGCAAGGTGGTGTCCAGCACCTCCAGTCTCGCGCCGTACACGGGTTTCCCGATCGGCACGGAGACCCCGTAGGGACCGCTGAGACGGTGCCCGGTTCCGAAGATCGTGGCCTCGGTGGGTCCGTAGAGATTAACCAGTGGGTTGCGCCCCGCCACAGCGGTGGCGAACTGTGCGGGGAAGGCTTCCCCCGCCAACACCAGGGTCACATCCTCCGGGATGCTCGCGGGGTCCAGGGTCAGCGCGAAGGATCCGACCATGAAGGCGTGGGTGACGCCCAGCCGCGCCCACTCGGCCACCAGAGCGCCGCCAGAGTCGCGGTGTTCGTCGGTGATCAATGCGCCGGCGGCACCGGTCAGCAGCCCCATCGTCACCTCGAACACGTTCGCGTCGAACCCCGGGGAGGCCGCCTGCGCCACGACGGCGCCCTCCCCCACACCACACCACAGACGTTCGGAGGCCACCATGTCGGCGATCCCAGCGTGGGTGACGTAGACCCCCTTGGGACGACCGGTGGATCCGGAGGTGTGGATGATGTAGGCGCCGGTGTCGGGGAGCAGGGTCGCACCGGGGCAGTCGGTGACCGGGGCGATGGTGGTCAGCAGATCCGTGATACCGGGGTCATCCGCGACGACCATGCGCTGCCCGTCCCAGCGGGCCGCATCCGCTGCAAGCGTGATGACGATAGCCGCCGAGGTGTCCTCGACCACCATCCGCTGCCGTTCGTCCGGGTAGCGCCGGTCGATCGGTTGCCACACGGCCCCCAGCAGGCTCACCCCGAGGAATGCCGCCACTTGGTCCACTCCGCGCGGAAGCGCGCACGCGACCACGTCCTGGAGCGCCACGCCCCTGCTGCACAGCAGGGCGGCCCAGCGGCGGGCACGTTCGTCAAGCTCCGCCCGCGTCCACCGATCCTGCCCCGCGATCAGCGCGACGGCCTGCGGGTCGTTCTCCACCTGCGTGTTCCACAAGGATGCGATCGTGGCGCCGCCGACGGATGCCGGACCCACCATGTCGGCTGCCTCTCCGGGCAGCAGGACATCGCTTTCGGCGAGCGGCGCATCGGGGCGAGTGACGACCTGCCGTAGCACGGATTCCAGCCGATGGACCAGCCGTTCGGCGTTCTCGGCACCCACCTCCGCCGCGTATTCGAGGACCCCTGCGATTCCGTCCGGGCTACCGGCCCTGAAACGTTCGGTGAAGGCCCACACCAGCTGGAAACGCGCGGCGGGCGCAGGGGTCGACTGTTGCCGAACCCCGGGCAGGTGTGGAAGTTCCAGGGTGGCTCCGGATGCACCGTGCGAGGCGTAGTCGGGAACGAATCCGCGCTCCCCTGCACCCATGCTGATCAGGACGTCGATCCAGGGGGTGCGCCCGGGTTCGCGGTTCGGGTTCAAGGCCTCGACGACGCAATCAAATCCGAGACCGGAGTTCCGCATCGCCGTCAGATCGCTCTCCCGCAGCTGCGCAACCAATTCCGTGAACGTCCCACCAGGATCGACCTCACTGACGAGAACGATCGTGTTCACGAGTGGTCCCACCATGTCTGCCAGCCCGGCTTCGTGGCGCGCACCGACGGCGGCACCCATGCTGAAACGTCGCCCCGCACCAAGACCGGCCAACACCACCGCCATCGCCGCGTGCAGGACGACAAACGGTGTCGTCCGAAGTCGTTGCGCCAGGGCCAGCACCGCCTGGTGAACACGTGCGTCGATGTCAAACGCGACGTAGCCCGCTCGTGCGTGGCCGTCCTCGACGGCGGGTATCTGCTGGCACCCGGCGGCAACGTCGCGTAGACGATCCCGCCAGAAGTCGATCTGCTCGGCGGTGGCCACCGAATCGGCGGCCCGGTGCACCTGCTGGACCACCACATCGGCGAACTGCAGCGGCAGCGGCTGCCATGGGGGCGCGGAGCCCCGGGAACGGGCCGCGTAGGCGGCATCGAGGTCGCGATCCAGCAGCATCATCGACCATCCGTCGCAGGCGATGTGGTGCACGACGAGCACGAACACGTGGTCGCTCGGTGTCCGCAGCAGGATCGGTCGGACGACCTCCTCGGCCAGGTCGAACCGGTCGTGCACGGCACGGGCCACGGCCTCCTCTACCTCATCCGAACCGATCTCGCGGACCCTGATGCCGTCACGGACGGGATCCGGGGCATCCACGCGCTGCCAGACCCGTTCGCCGTCGCTGCCATATCGGGTGCGCAGGATCTCATGGCGTTCCACCACATCCAGCCAGGCTCGTTCCAGAGCTGCGACGTCGAGGCCGGGTCCCAGACGCACGGCGGCGGGCACGACATATCCAGAGGAGCCTTCAGCGGATTCCTCGGCCAGCCACATCCGTTCCTGCGAGGGGGAACACACCATCTGCCTGGTCCGTGGCACGGGCACAGGCGCAGGTGTCGCGCTGGTCAATCTGAGGTCATCGAGCAGGGCCACGACATCACCGATGCGCGGTGACGCGAGAACATCCGCAATTGCCGGGCAGAGCCCGGTGCGTGACTGCACCTCGGCGACAATCCGGGCCACATCGAGCGAATGACACCCCAGATCGACCAGCGAGTCCTCGACCGTGAGATCGCTGATTCCGGTGACCTGTTCCACCGCCTCCGCCACGATGCGTTCCGTGGTCGTGCGCGGCGGCTCCCCTGCTGCCCGCAGCCACACCGGTTCCGGGAGCGCGGAACGATCCACCTTCCCGCTCACTGTGAGGGGCAGAGCAGGTAGGACGGTCACCGAGGAGGGCACCATGTAGTCAGGAAGTTTCCGCGCCAGTGCGGCACGCAGCGCACGAGGATCCACTGTGGCACCGGGCAGGGGTGTGACGTGGAGCAGCAGTTTGTCGGACTGCGGACCACCTCCCACGGTGACGACCGCCCCTTTGATTCCGGGAAGCTCCAAGGCCGTGGCCTCGATCTCACCGGGTTCGACGCGGAAACCGCGTATCTTGATCTGATCATCGGTGCGTCCGAGGTAATGGATCTCCCCCGTCTCGTCGATGCGCACCCG
Organism: Propionibacterium sp.; assembly: GCA_013333945.2. Taxonomy (GTDB): domain Bacteria; phylum Actinomycetota; class Actinomycetes; order Propionibacteriales; family Propionibacteriaceae; genus Arachnia. The sequence goes on along the minus strand of JABCNW020000141.1, from coordinate 5,856 downwards.
ATCACCAGTGCGGTACATCCTCTCGCCGGGAACCAGCGGATCGGCAATGAAACGACAGGCCGTGAGCCCGTGCTGCCCGGCGTATCCACGCGCAAGACCGGCCCCGGCTACATAGAGTTCGCCGTCCGTGGTCGGGGCCAAGGTCGTGTCCAGGACATAGGCGCGCATCCCCTCGATCGGATGGCCTATGGGCACACGATCGCGGGCCGGGTCGAGGTCATGGGAGTGCAGGCATGTGACAGTGGCCTCCGTCGGGCCGTAGGTGTTGACCATGCGCCGCCCACCACGCGCCCATTCCCGCACCAGGGCTGGTGGGCACGCTTCGGCCCCGACGAAAAGGCATTCGAGGCTGTCGACATCTGACCCGCTGGCGCCGGAGAGAACCGGCGGCGGAACCAGAGCGTGAGTGATGCCCCAATTCTTCATTTGATCGGCTAGGGCCTGTCCACTCAGTCGTTGTGGACCGGGCAACACAAGCGTCGCAGCCGCCCACCACGTACCGATGATGTCCTTCACGCTTGCGTCAAGAGAAAGGGACGCGGTCTGCAGAACTCGACTCCTGCTCGTCAAACGCCAGGACTCGGCCTGCGAACGCGCGAGTGCTTCCAGCCCGGAATGAGGAACCACCGTCGCTTTAGGGCGGCCTGGCGTGCCCGATGTATAGATGATGTAAGCAGCCGCGGATGACGGAACCGGCGGCCACACAGATGCTCCGGAGGACGCACTCACATCACCCATGTCCACCAGATTCTGTCCTGCAGGAAAACTTCCCGCCGTCTCGTCGGTGACGACGATTGCCTGTGGACGGGAATCCTCCAGCAAGTAACGCAGGCGCGACCGGGGATGAGCGACGTCGAGAGGAAGGTAAGCAGCTCCTGTGCGCACGATCGCCACTAATGCGACGATCATGGCAGCAGAACGTGGAACGCAGATACCGACGACGCATTCCGCTCCCCCGATTCCCCTCTCGACGAGCAGGTTCGCGAGCGCCTCTGCACGGGCATCGAGTTCACGGTAGGTCAGCCGGGCATCGTTGGCATCCACCGCGATGCCTTCGGGGTTGAGCCGGAGAGCCCGCTCAAAGATGGCGGAATAAGTCAGCATCAGGAATCCTTTGCACAAGGTCGGGTGAACCGGGTAGCGGAACACCGCACCGAGCGAGCATTCGGAAATCGAAAAATTTCGAACTCAGAGCGAGGAACGGGAATCCATTGCCTTAACCAAGGAAGCGGGACGCATATCGGTCCAATGAGAGTCTACCCATTCCAACGCGGCCTTCTGCTTCATGGGCCCAGCGACCTTCACCCACCCCGAGGGAATATCCGCAAAAACAGGCCATAGCGAATGCTGATTTTCCGCATTGACCAGGACAAAGAAATCAGCATCTTGATCATCAAAGGGATTCACAATAAACTCCAGACATATTTGCACTTAGCAAGGATTAAATTCGCGTAAGAATCACTATCTTCTGGCGAAATGATAGCCACCCGAAAACACTAGGATTTACATTTAAAAAATCTATCCAATAGCTACCACAAAGAGAGGGAACAACTTCCGAGACATCGCACTAATAACATCGCACATATACCCGAAGACCCAGGCAAACTCCATAAAACCTACCCCGGGGATACCTCGAAATCCGACACAAATCCCAAGGAGACCGAACAGCCACTCTCCGATATCCATCACGAGGCCTCGGAGCGCAACCGGCGCCGGCGGCACGCTCAAGGAACCGGAAACTGATCCAAGACCGGAGGCCCGGAGACATCCTCAAACGACGGAAGACCTCGCGCGGGCTCCCAACACCGGAGGGGTGAAACGGGCTGGACGAACACGGTGGGGAAACATCCATTACTCACCTCACTCTGCCCTGCACGCCGGAGCAACCCGCACAGAGCAGCCACCCGGACAGGACGGACACGATTTAGGCAACGTGTTGGACGATCCGAACTTCCTCGACACCCACGAGAGCCATGGCCATCGAAGCAGCCACGATCGATACTCATTCGATTACGACCGCTCCAACACGTCGAGTGACGGCATCGCCCCCCCATCAGCACACCACCAGAAATAGCGGCATTGGCCACCCCTCGGTCACGACCGCAGGCAGCACCTGCCGCGAGGACCCGCGGTACACCGCGGCATCTCGGCGATGCAGCCATCGCGACATTCAGGATTCGCCACATGGCAACCTATGCTAATTGCCAATACGGCATGGTGCAACACCATTCGACAAATCAATCCGCTAACACCCGACCGAAGGTTGTTGAATATTTATCTTCCCGCTTCCTTAAGACCTTCTCTGAATATTTACTTCCGCAAACTGATCTCTGGCGGAACGCCATCGATTATCATCACCACACCCCTGCACCACTACGAACAAGAACGCCTCGAAAGCCGCCTGGCTAAAAGTTAAATATCCAAAGATGAATACCTTCCGCGCCTTTCGTGAAGTCGGCGTCAACTCGATACATGATTGCTTCCACCAATCCCACCAAGATTCGCAGGAAAGCCTCGAGAAACACACCAGGAATATCTCTTGCGGACGACGATGGACAACACCCGTCGCCCACCCGCGACCCGCTCCACCGGGGTGATGGCGGCCTCGACCACTTCACCCCTGCACGGCGGGATCCAGCACAGCGAAGCCGCAGGTGCAGTTCACCAGCGATTCGGTGACACCTCAGCGCTCGGCATGACAGTAGACTGTTCAACATGACCGACCTGACGCCACGGCGGGAGGCCACTGTCGGCCGCTTGGTCAAAGCTGCCATCAGCCAGTTCGCCGCCCGAGGCATAGACGCCACCAGTGTGGAACACCTGTGCGAAGCCGCAGGATTCAGCCGAGGCGCTTTCTACTCCAACTTCACTTCCAAGGACGACCTGTGTGTCGCAGTGGCCGAGCGCTACCGCGACAGCGTGCAGGCCAACCTGCCCGAAGCCGTTGCGAGCCTGCCTACAGACGAGGACCTCGCCCTGGTGGCCGATGCCGCCCTGGAGAGTTTCCTCAAGATCCTGTCTCCCAGCCGGGAGATGACGATCACCCTATTGGAGATCCGAATGCGGGCGCTGCGAAGCCCCAAACTGGCCGACCACCTGGAGCGGATCAACACCGAGACCCGCCCGTCACTGGTCAAGTTCGTGGACGACCTGGCCACGCGCCTCGGCATCTCCTTCGTGTTACCGACGGAGTACATCCTTGACCTCTTCGAAGCGCTCTACTACTTCGAGTTCAACCGTTACGGAAAGTACAGCATCCGGCCGCTTCTGACCCCCCTGGCGCTGTTCCTCATGCGTTCGGAGGACTGACGCCCGGTCACCTCGAAGGTGGATGGTGGCGGCAGCGATAGCCGGACCATGTGTCCTGGCATGTCGCAGCCGCTGGCATTCCTACAGAAACCGTCCGCGACGATGCCTCAGCTCAGTCCGGCCCTCTCAGAGGGTCAATTCCCGCAGCGTGGCGTAATCCTCCTTCGAGGGATGGGTGATGATCACCCTCGGCGGGGGTGTACCCGGATGGGGTGTGACGAGGTGGGGCAGCTGCGAGGTGACCTCGGCGTAGGGCACGTCCAAGACGGAGTGCCCGCGCTCGAAGGCGATCACGTCCACCAGCGGAACGCTGGCTCCGGGCACGTCCTCGGGAACGAAGGCCATCGAGAAGAGCTCGTCGTCATGAACGTAGAGATCCTCGTAGTCGGCCACGTGATGGGGGTATTCCTGCTGGACGGATTCCTTGAGAGCGTTGTAGACACGCCCCTCCGCGTGTTGTTTGAGCCTTTGCAGTCGCCTTCCGAGCTGAGAGGTCTTCGGGGGCAGACTCAACTGCCACCGCCGATTGGCCACAACATGAGGCAGCGGATGGAGACCGTCGCGGGCGAGGACGGCCTCCTCCAGGTCATCGAGGAGATCATCCCAACGATCCGTCGCAACGTTGACCAGGAAGACGTCGTTACGACGGGCTGGGATAACCGCCCAAGCCGTACCAGTGCGCTCGCCGAGCCTGCTCAGAAGCTCCTCCATGGCCGCAGCATCCGCGAACCAGGCCGCTTCATTTCCCGGCGGAGCAGTCAGAGTCAAGACATCGGGTCCTAGCCCCATCTCAGAGAAGGCCATGGCCTCCTCCATGGTGCGCAGGTTTCCGATGGCCCTGCCTTGGAGTTCGATGTCGTACTCCGCGATCCGATTGCCCGGCAGTTCCGTCTCGGGGACGACACGCAGGGTCGTGGGTTCGTCGATGGCCAGCCCAAAACCGATGAAGTCGGTGAGCCATCCGCCCGCCGCCGGAGCCCGCTGCCCCTGCGCAACGAAGTAGTCGGCGCTGCGGACCAGCGGGACGACGGCCTCAAGATCCATTCCGCCCGCTTCCCCGGAAGCACTCACGACGTCCACGGCACGATGCACCCGGGCGACGCGGGCCGCCTCGGGCTCGTTGGCGCGAACCGGTTCAGCCAGACGGGGATCGATCCCGATCACCTGCTCATCCTCGAGGCGCAGCATCAGCATGTCCGAATCCGGCTCCCCGGATTGAGGCGCATCCAGCACCTCAACCACACCGGGATGCGTCGCGAGGACCCTGATCGCTTCTTCTCGACTCATGAGGCCGACCATACGTGCGGGAGACACGCCGCCGAATGATTGACATCAAAACTGGCCACCTGACCGACACAGACCGGACAAGTACTTGCCTATTTGGAAAATATTTGTTACCTTGTTAGCAAGCGATGGCCCACGGTTTCAGGAGGACGACATGACCACTCACCCAGCTCCCACACCCGAGGAAGCCGCAGGCATGTTGCGGCAGGCCGAGACCACCCTCACCCGGACTAGGGGAAACGCGGGATGGCCGACGATAACCACCCAGATGAGCCTGGGTTCCGCCACCTGCGTGTACCTGCTGGCCAATCGCGACACCCATTTCGACGCCGTCTCCTTCATCGGCATGATGATCTGGGTGCTGGCACCCCTGATCCTCGTGGTCGCGTTCGCGAAGGTCGCCAAGAACGGTTTCGGGATTCGCTGGGGCATCTACATGGCGGTCTGGACCCTGTGCTGGAGCATCTCCATGTTCTTCCCCACAGCCGCGGTCCGGGTGCCGCTCGCAGCGGTGATCGCGGTCGCATCCTTCGTCGGCGCCCTCGTGGAGGCACGCAGATGAGCACCGAACATCCCCGGCACAACCTGGTCGACGAGTTCACCAACCCGGTTCGTTTCTCGCTGGTGGCAGGGCTGGCCGGGGTCGAGCAGATCGATTTCGCCGCCCTGCGCAACCACCTCCAGGTATCCGACTCCGTGCTCTCCCGCCAGGCCAGCCAGCTCGAAGGCCTCGGGATCGTCGCCGTCCGCAAGGGCTACATCGGGAAACGCCCCCGCACCTGGTTCAGCCTCACCCCGAAGGGCCGCAAGCTGTGGAAGTCTCACCTGGCGGCTCTACGGGCCATCGCCGATGGCTCCGTCCCGACCACCTCGGGGGAAGGGTCCTGACAGGCCCGGCCCGATGTCCCGCGACACTTTGGCCAAGCGGGCAGACTAGGTGGCATGACCATCGAGAAATTGATCACGGAGGCCCCCGGACAACCGGACTTCACCAACAACGCCTGGATCGTCGGCGATGACCGGGATGTGATCGTCATCGATCCGGCCCACCAGCCCGACCGCATCGCGCTCGCCGTCGGCGACCGGAAGGTGAGGGCGGAGCTGCTGACCCACGGGCACTGGGACCACGTGACCGCGACCCCGGCCTTCGCGGCCCTGATGGGCGACCCGCCCGTCTACCTGAACCCCGCGGACGAGTTCCTGTGGCGGGAAACCCACCCGCACGAGGCGTTCCGGCCCATCACCGACGGCGACGAATTCACG
>JABCNW020000140.1 GCA_013333945.2 Propionibacterium sp. | reverse complement strand
GGGCCCGACTCAGCGACCGGAAAGCTGTTCGACATCGATTGGCAGCACCCTGACGCTCCGACGCCCCGGGTCTTCGAAGGGCATTCCTCCCTCGTACGCCTGAACCATTCCGGCCAGGAAGCCGTGGAGCTGGTGGTCCGGGTGATGAGCCACTGGCTGGAGCGTGGCATCGACGGGGGGCGTCTCGACGCGGCCTACTCCGTCCCCCCCGAGTTCTGGTCCAAGGTGGTGAAGAGAGTGCGACCCCGTCATCCCAATGCTTGGTTGCTCGGGGAGGTGCTGCACGGTGACTACTGCGCGTTCGTTGCCGAGTCCGGCATCGACTCCGTTACCCAGTATGAATTGTGGAAGGCCATCTGGTCCAGCATCAACGACCGCAACTTGTTCGAACTGGATCATGCCCTGGGCCGCCACAACCAGTTTCTCGGCTCCTTCATCCCGAACACTTTCGTCGGCAACCACGATGTCACCCGTATCGCCAGCAGAGTGGGAACCGACGGGACGGTCACCGCGCTGGCGGTCCTCATGACCGTCGCGGGAATACCGTCCATCTATTACGGCGACGAACAGGCCTTTGTCGGCATCAAGGAGGATCGTCTCGGCGGGGACGACGCAATCCGCCCTGCTTTCCCCGATTCTCCTGCTGAACTCGCTCCCTGGGGCCGTCCGGTATTGCGAGCTCACCAAGAGCTGATAGGACTGCGCCGCCGGCATCCATGGTTGGTCAACGCCAGGACCGAGACTCTTCATCTGGAGAACCAGCGGATCGTCTATCGCAGTTCCGCCGCGAACGGCTCCACTTTCCTGGACGTGGAGATTGATCTGTCGTTTTCCCCGAACGCGACCATTCGCGACGCGACGGGACGGGAATTGTGGCATCAGTAGAAGAGAGAACAAGGTGCCCTCGACCTTCTTTGGGGGCACCTTGTTGACGCGATCCAGTGGAGATGGCGGGAATTGAACCCGCGTCCTTGAAAGGCGAACCAGGGATTCTCCGGGCGCAGCTGACAAAGCGGTCTACTCGGCCCCTGCACTCATGTCAGCAAGTTGCAGCCAGGCCCAGTCCCAGTTGAGTCCCGAATCGCCCCTGGGACACAGGCGATTCAGCAAGCCTTCTGAAATGAGGCCAGGCACCGGGAGGAAGGCACTCCCGGGCGTGACCCTTCGATCGCTGATCAGGCAGCGAGAGCGAAGTCAGTGCGGTTGTTGTTGGCACTTATTGGTTTCCGTGCAGCGTTAACGAGATAAGCACGGTTCCTCGGCCCGCTTCTCCTCGAACTACCATCCAAGTCGAAACCAGTCATCCCCTCTTGAGTTGTATCAACTCCCAGTCTAGCCCATCCCGGCATCACCCACGATCCTCAGGTGGTCGCATCAACATCAATCGTTCGACGACAGCCGTCGATTTCTCACCCGTGACTGATCGGATGGCCAGCCAGAGCGTCATCAGGACCCAGGCGATGAAACCCAGCAACAGAAGCACAGGAGGCGCCCAACGCGACGCGACGAGGATGCTCGCAATCACCCCGTAGATCAGGGCACTGAACTGGAAACACATGGCACGCGAGGCCTCCATGGCAATGCGGCTTCTCGGCGGCGCCAGGGCTCGCCCGAGAGCAGGAGCCAGGAACATGGTCGGAAGGGTTGCAAGGTGCAGGAAAGCAGCCACCAAGTTCTGTGCGCCATCATGAACGGGATGCCGAACTACTGGGGCGCTCGGGAACACGCCAGCCACCCGAGCCAGGCCCTGTAATGATGCATTCAGATCCGCCCGGGTCCGAGCGGTCAGGGCCATCCCTAGCCTCTGCTCGAAAAGCTCGTCACTCAGGCCACCTGTTGCGTACACCTGTTGCAGGTATTCCACTGCACGGTCACGTTGCACGTCCGTGACCGCGGTGGCAAGACTCGGATCAGTCATGCCCTCTATGTTGCCCCATGACCCGCCACATTCCACCGGGGTTAGCCCTGAACTCTCCCGGGTACTCACGAGGCGGTCAGCGTCGCCCACCGCCCAACCGATTGCGAGCCCGCAATGCTCGCTGTGCCTCACGGTTCGCGTCACGTTCCGCGATGCTTTGTCGCTTATCCCAATCCCTCTTGCCCGTGGCAACAGCGATCTCAACCTTGGCGTAGCCGTCCTTGAAATAAATCGACAGCGGAACGATCGTCTTTCCCGTAGCCTCCGTTTCTTTGGCCAGGCGGACGATCTCCTTGCGATTGAGCAGCAGCTTGCGAGAGCGCTTAGCAGCGTGGTTGCGCCAAGTCCCGAACTCGTACTCGGGGATGTTGACGTTCCGCAGCCAGACCTCGCCATCATCCACCGTGGCGAAAGCCTCGGACAAGGAGACGCGTCCCATCCTCAAAGTTTTGACCTCGGTTCCAGTGAGCACGAGCCCAGCTTCATATGTCTCGCCGATCTGATAGTCGTGGCGAGCCTTCTTGTTCTGAGCGACTAGCTTGCGTCCGGTTTCCCTGGGCATCCCGTAATGATGCCACGTCGGGATTCAGCTGAACCAGCGGGACATCGGATTGGTCACGGAGCCGTTCTCCCAGACCATGAGGTGCAGGTGACAGCCAGTCGAATAACCAGTTGTTCCCACATACCCGATGACCTGTCCCTGACTCACGTGATCCCCAACCGAAACCACGTAGCTGGTGGCGTGGTTGTATCCGGTGGTCACCTAGGTGCCGCCCTTGCTGCCATGATCTATCATGAGGCGGTTTCCGTACCCGGCATTGAAGTACCGTTCGGACACCACACCGTCACTGGCAGCACGAATCGGCGCCCCGCAGCCGGCCGCAAAATCGGTGCCATCGTGCAGTTTGCTGTAGCCCAGAACGGGGTGGACACGCATGCCGTAGGGAGAGCTGATGGCGCCGTCCACCGGGCGGATGAAACCACTGCTGGAAGAAGAGCCCTTGTTCGAACCGGACGAAGAGCTGGAAGAGGAACCGCTCTGCTGTGAGGAACTCTCCCGAGCCCGTCGTTCTTCCTCTTCACGTTTCTGCTGAGCGATACGCTCCTGAATACGGCGGTCGACGTCATTGGACTCACTCTCCAACTCGCTCTGACGACCCTTCTCCGCTGTCAGTTGAGAGTCAGCCTTCTCCTTGGCGGCATCACGCTGAGAGACCTTCTCTGCCACCTCGGCGCGCTTCGCCTTCGCAGCTTCTTCAGCTGCCTTGGAGGTTTCAAGTTGTTCAGCAGCCGCTTTGCGCGCTTCCGCAGCTGATGCCTCAGCCGCGTCGGCCTCTTTCTTCGCCGCATCCAGCTGGAATCGCCGCGAGGTCAGTTCATCCAGTTCGAGCGCGCTGGAACTGAACAAGGTGTCAGCCAACTGGGCCCGTTGATTCATGTTGCCTGTGCCGATATCGGTGAAAAGAACTGAAAGCTCCGCCAGCCCGCCGTTCTGCTGAGTGATCACCGTGATCTCCTCAGATGTGCGAGCATCCACAGAGTCATAGGCTGCCTGGGCGGCGGCTACGTCGGCCTTCGCCTTCTTAGCCTTGGTCTCCGCAGCCTGCAATTCCGAGGCACGTTGGGTGTCCAACTCCTTGGCAGCCGTGAGATTGTTTTCTGCATCAGCCAGCGCGGTCTCAGCGGCGGCCAGTTCTGTTTTGGCAGCATCGAGAGCGCTCACCGCATCTGTGAGTTCCTTGGATGCCCCCTCCACCACTGACTTCTGGGCCTCGATTTGCTAGTCCAGTTGTTCTCGCCTGTCGTCCAGGTCGTCCGCACCTGCTCGGATCGCAAGCACACCAAGCATCGTGACACTCAGCAGCGAAGCAACCAGAACATGGGCGATCCGGTTGAGGATTGGGTTTTCGGGTAGATGGGGAAGAGCCCGATTCACCATGATCTCCTTACGCGTCAGATTCTTAGATACCTTCTGGTCGCCAGCAGCGTCGGAATGATCGACAGAGCAACACCAACCGCTGCTATGTAGATGATGGCATTAAACACATGCTCACGACCAATCCAAGCTATAGCAGGGAGTGAGTTTTTAGCAGCATTCTCGATCAATAGATAATAGGTAATTGCAATTGAGCCAGATGAAATGAGGACGCCAATCAGAGCAGCGATGAGGCTTTCCAGCAGGAACGGCAGCAGGATGTAGAAGTTGGAGGCCCCAACCAGACGCATGATCCCGATCTCACGTCGCCGCGTGAAGGCCGCCATCCGGATGGTGGTCAAGATCTGCAGGGCAGCCGCAAGTAGCAGCAGGACGCTCATGCCGATAGTCGCCCACTGGAGTCCTCCCAGAATTTTGAACACAGGATCAAGGACGCTTTTCAGGTCCCGCACATTTTGGACCCCTTGAAGCCCTTGCGCCTCGCTCACCACGCCTTTGTAGTTCTCAGGATTGTTCAGTTTGACGCGAAAGGAGTCCTGCATCTGCTCGACAGTGCGAGGGCAAGGACCGGCGAGTCCTTGAACACCCTCTGAAACTCCTTGAAGGCCTCCTCCTGGGTTTCATAGAAGACCTCCTTGACCTCAGGGTTGGACTTCAGCGCAGATTCAATCGCTTGACGCTGGGCATCCGTGGTGGCCTTTCCCGGCTCGCAGGTACCTCCTGTGCTGCGTTCGACACACAGAAAAACAGAAATCTCAACTTTGCCGTACCAACGGTCCTTGACCAGATCCACCTCCATGGAAGTGAGCATGCCAACCCCGAAGAGGGAGAGAGAAACCGACATGGTGACTATGACCGCTATGGTCATCGCCATGTTGCGCTTCAATCCGGACCAGGTTTCCCGAAACGTGTGCCGCATGTGATTCTCCCAGTTTTTCAGTTGACGCCGTAGACGCCCTTGGCTTGGTCGCGCACGAGTTCGCCCGTACGCAGCTCCAGAACGCGACGTCGCATCTGATCCACGATCGAGGAATCGTGGGTGGCCATGATCACTGTGGTTTTAGTTCGATTGATTCGGTCAAGCAACTTCATGATGCCGACACTGGTCTCCGGATCGAGGTTCCCTGTCGGCTCATCCGCAATGAGAATTTTTGGGCGGTTCACGAATGCCCGCGCGATGGCGACTCGTTGCTGCTCTCCCCCAGACAGTTCCTCATTCAGCCGGTTCTCCTTCCCCTCCAAGCCAACGAGTTGGAGGGTCGCCGGAACCACTTCACGGATGACACGGGATGGCTTACCGATCACCTGCAGCGCAAAGGCCACGTTCTCGTAGACCGTCTTACCCGGAAGCAGACGGAAATCTTGAAAAACCGTACCGATCTGGCGACGCAACGCAGGCACCTTCCACTGGTTGAGGGTGGAGAGGTTCTTGCCCGCGACGTACAAGGTCCCCTTCGTTGGCCGGTATTCACGCAGAATGAGCCGGAGGAAGGTTGATTTTCCAGAGCCCGACTGGCCCACAAGGAAGACGAACTCACCCTTGGCTATCTCAAGGTTGATATTGCGAAGTGCCGGGCGATCCTGCCCGGGGTAGAACTTCGTGACGTCCTCGAAAGTGATCACTGTGCTGCTCCGACCGACTAGGGGAAGTTTCCTGAGAGGATCTCAGGACACGGCCTGTAGCAGTTAACCACGCCCCACCTGCCCTACCCAACCAACACGCCGCGCCCAATTGATCCCGGTTGAGGGTCTCACAGGAAGAACTCCTGAGGTACGACCAACCTCCGACGCACGGCTGACCAGAGGTCCGCACGTGCCACACCACGGATGGAGCGGCGCGTCAACTCGACGAGGCCGCCGCCCCCAGACGGTTACCACCCGTCTACTCGGCTTCAGTCCCTCTCTTCTTGCGCCACCGGATGCCCGCGTCGATGAAGCCGTCAAGGTCACCATCGAAAACCGCATCCGGATTTCCCACCTCATACTCGGTGCGAAGGTCCTTGACCATCTGATAGGGATTCATCACGTAGGAACGCATCTGCGCTCCCCAGGAATTGCCTCCGTCGCCCTTGAGCGCGTTCATCTCCTTCTCGCGTTCCTGCCGAGCCAGTTCCAGAAGCCTCGACTGGAGCACGCGCAAAGCCGCCGCCTTGTTCTGCAACTGAGATTTCTCGTTCTGACAGCTGACGACTACACCGGTGGGCAGATGCGTGATGCGCACGGCCGAATCAGTTGTGTTGACGGACTGTCCACCGGGCCCCGACGAACGAAAAACATCGACCCTGATGTCGGTTTCCGGGATGTCGATATGGTCAGTTTCCTCCGTAACAGGAAGCACTTCGACACCGGCGAAGGAGGTCTGCCGACGTCCCTGGTTATCGAACGGAGAGATCCGAACGAGACGATGAGTACCCTGCTCCACCGAGAGCGTGCCGTAGGCGAAAGGTGCCTTGACAGCGAAGGTGGCAGACTTCAGACCTGCCTCTTCCGCATAGGACGTGTCGTACACCTCGACGGTGTAACCGTGACGTTCCGCCCACCGCAGGCACATACGCATCAGTTTTTCCGCGAAATCCGCGGCATCAACCCCTCCAGCCTCGGCTCGAATGGTGATCAGTGCGTCACGGGAGTCATACTCGCCGGACAGCAAGGTCCGCACCTCGAGTGTTTCAATTTCCTTGGCGAGCCGATGAAGTTCACGCTCGACATCAGTTTTCACTTCAGCGTCGTTTTCCTCGGCTGCCAGCTCGAGCATGACGGCGGCATCGTCAAGACGACCGCGCAGCGCCTCAAGGCGCTCCACCTCGGCCTGTTTCGCAGATAGGGTCGAGGTAACCCGCTGGGCGTTTTCCTGGTCATCCCAGAGATTGGGGGCGGCCACTTCCTCCGCGAGCCGTGCTATCTCGGCGCGCAACCTTGGCATGTCGGCCACCGCCTCGATGGATTCCAAGGACCTGCCGAGCTGGTCAATCTGGGTCATGAGGTCTGCATCAGCCACAACCAAGCAGTCTACCGCCTTGCGCCTGTATCGATGACTGGTTGAATTGGTGTCCCCGGAGAAAGGAAGCACGATGGCCGCGACGAAAACTCGGCTCAAGGCTGAGCTGGCGAGAGCCTTGAGAGCAAAAGACGAGTTCAGCAAGTCTACGATCCGCATGATGCTGGCTGCCCTCACCGTTGAAGAGGTCGCCGGCAAAGTGGCGCGCGAATTGAGCGACGCCGAGGAGCTGGCCGTCATCACCAAGGAACGCCGTAAACGTCTCGACTCAGCCGCGACGTATGCCGAGGCCGGTCGCCCGGAACTCGCCGAGAAGGAGTACGCCGAGGCCGACTTCATAGCCGGCTACCTGCCAGCCCCGCTGACCGATGAGGAGCTGGATGCCCTTGTCGAGGCAGAGATTGCGAAAGTGAAAGCTGATGGCCAGACGCCCTCCATGAAGCACATGGGAACCGTCGTGAAGGCCGTGAATGCAGCCGCGGCAGGCCGCGCTCAGGGAGCTGAAGTGGCAGCCCGCGTCAAGGCAATGCTGCTGGGCTGACTTGGCCCGGCCCCGTCCCTTTGCCACAATAGGCGGACCCGGGCGCATAGCTCAGCTGGTCAGAGCACCTGCCTTACAAGCAGGGGGTCGGGGGTTCAAGTCCCTCTGCGCCCACCGGGGGAGACGTGGAGTTCCATAGAGGGCTTCACAGACCTGGGGTCGCTGTAGCCCTATCCGGGGGGACAGAGCCACAGCGGATCATGCTCTGGAAATACCCAATTCAGACGTACGGCACATGACGCGGACTCGCTGGAGATCTAGACTGTTTTCCTTGAAGAGGCTGACGGGAAGGGATATGGATGACGGATGATTCGTCGCGGCCCGCCGCTCCCCGCAGGTCAGCTGATTACGGGGCATCAGCCCGGCACGCCGATGCGATCGATCCGGCTCCGCCTCGAGGACGACATTCGTTTCAAGAGTCTGATTTTCCTCCAGAACCGATACGCAGGGGCGCCCGCAGGTTCGCAGAGCCCGAGCCTGAATATTCGTACGAATCAAGGCCGCCGGATCCGTACAACAACCTGAGACCACTGCACATCGAAAGCCGCGAAGACAGGGGCAGTTCCTACCCATCATGGCGGGACGCCACCGTCAAGCCTAAGCCCGAGCCAGTCTCCGATTTCTGGACAGTTGCTGAAGCTCGGAGTCGGGCCTCAGCAGCGGATATGGAAATTGATTCACCGGAACACACCCATGAATCCGAACCAATCCCCTCTCCGCCATCTTCCCCAAATGCCATCGACGAGGAAGATCAGCAAGCCGTCCCGACCAGGGCTGTCAAACTCGACCTCTCGGGCCACGTGAAACGAATCGGTGTGACGGTCTTGACCGGGATCCTGGTCATTGCGCTTGGCATCACGATCTGGTCCTGGAGCACTCGCGGCACCTGGGAGTTTGCTTCTTTCTGGCCATTCGGGGTCAGCACGTCGCCAGAGCCACAGGAATCTCCAGATCCCGAGAACACCAAGGATGCGAAACCCGCTGGCACAGAACAGGTCCTCGACGACACCAAGTTTTCTGTTCCCAGTGGATGGAGTGAGTATGCCAATGATCAGCCACTGCCAGAACCGGGCCGTCTGGTGACGAGACTCCTCCACGACGACACCGGGGTCCTCATGCAGGTGACTTCGGTGACCCCACAGAGCGATCTCGGCGACCTCGCCGAAGCCTGTAACAGGGTGTCGGAGAGGACTCAGCAGCAGCAGTTCAAAGATGTCACAGCCGCAGAACCCACCACGGTCGGTATCAACCAATCCCAGGGAGCAGGGTTCACGTGCGGTTTCCATGGGACCCGGATCAAGAATGACGTGCCCTACACGGTCACATTCATCTTCTTGCTGCGAACTAGCGACAGCCACGTCCTGACTCTGCGCAGCATGATTCCGGATTCTGTCAGTGGAGGATCTATCGCACGTCAGGAACTGGCGGCCATGAACTGCACCGCCAGCCTCAACTTCGGGGTCACCCTTCCCCTCTGCTGACGATCACCTAGCCAATCATTTTTGGCCGGGGCGTCGGCTCAGGACGCCGAAGGGATACCGAAGCGAGTCATACCACCACTGAGTGTCGGGACGCATGTTCTCCCAGTCCATGTCATCGGTCACGTCGCGGAACGGGGCGAAAAGGCCCTCGGTCTCGGCATGTGCGGCCGCGTACCCGGTTTTGCCGTCACGCAACTGACTGTCCAGATATCGGATGGCATTCCAGGCCAACCGGGTGGCATTGATGCGGTCGAACGGCGAGGGCGTACCCCCCTGCTGCAGGTGTCCAACCACAGACTCCCGCACGGAGAACCGCCCCTTCCCCTCCGCCTCGTAGAGTTTTCTCAACACATCTGTGGTGTAGTACTCGCTGGTTTCCTCCCCCACCACGGCCAAGTAGAAGTTTCGCCCGGACTCGAAGGCATCAACAAGGGCTTTAATGTCGGTCTCGAGCTCGGCGAGGGTGATTCCGGTCTCTGGCAGGTATACTTTTTCGGCGCCCCCGGCCAGTCCCCCAACCAGCGGCAGGAAGCCGCAACCGCGACCCATGGTCTCCACGATGAACGCCCGTTTGCTGGCCGAGGCGCTCATCCGCAGCATGTCGATCGCGTCCACCACCGTGTTGAGGGCTGTGTCTGCTCCGACCGCCATCATCCAGCCCGGGAGATTGTTGTCAATGCTCGCCGGAACCACCGCGACCGGGATGTTGAAAGCGGGATAGCGTCGACGTTCACGTTCCATCAGGTCGACCGACGCGTAGGCGTGGTATCCCCCCATCACCAGGAGAGCATCCACCTGGTGGTCCTCCAGCTGACGCGCTATCGAGTAGAGTTCGGCTTCCGAGGGAATGTAGCGGCGGGTCCCGAAATCTGCTCCTCCGGTATGAGCCATGCCCTCCACATCGGCCCAGCTGACATCGTCGAAGTTGCCCTCACGCAGACCCGGCATCCCACCGCGCACCGCCAGCATCTGGTACCCGAGGTCAATGCCGGAACGCACTGCGACCCGCGCCAGCTGGTTCATGCCCGGAGCCAACGCCCCGGCGTGCATGATCGCGATCCTCTTACCCGCGGGATCCACCACCGATGGCCGCGCCTCAGTGATGGCCCGGTAGATGTCGATCATCATCTGGAACCCGGGACCACGCGACGAGATGGCGGCCTCGTAGTCGCCCTCAGCGATGTAGCCAGCGATCCTGCGGGTCGCCTCCACGGAGGCCAGCAGAGGCTGGGTTCCTACTTGGTCATCGTGCATACCGATGAGAACCGGCTCAGTCTCGGCACCTGCCTCGAGCACCTCGGAAACCGCCTTGACGCCGCAGGCGGTTGCCATCCAGCGGTCGTACGCTGAGGGTTTCCCGCCGCGCTGGACGTGCCCCAGGATCGTGATCCGGGCGTCCTCTCCGCTTTTTTCCTTCAGGATGTCGCGAATACGGTGTGCCGTGATCGGCTCACTCTGCCGGTCCGCGGCACCCTCGGCGACCACGAGGATCGAGTCGCGTCTCCCGGCTCGCCTACCCCGGTCGAGGACATCGACCATGCGGTCCTCCCAACCGTCCCGGGGCGGGGATTCCGGCAGGAAGGTGTAGTCCGCTCCACCTGCTATGGCGCTCATCAACGCCAGGTAACCGCAGTTGCGTCCCATCACCTCGATGATGAAGGTTCTCTGGTGCGATTCCGCGGTGGCGGAGATGGCGTCTATCGCCTCCGTTATGCGGTGTAGCGCGGAATCGGTCCCAATGGTCATGTCGGTGCCTACCATGTCGTTGTCGATCGAGCCAACGATCCCCACGATGTGGAGGGCAGGGTGGCGTTTAGCCAATTCCGACCCCACTTCCCCGCTGCTCACCAGTTCCGCCAGCAGCTCGCCCCATTCTAGGCGCAGCTGACGAGTGCCGGTGAGGGAACCATCACCACCTATGACTATCATCCGATCAATGCCGGAGGCTACGAGGTTCTTCACCGCGGTCCTGCGCCCCTCACGGTCCCGGAACTCGGGGCAGCGCGCCGTCCCGATGACAGTACCGCCTTTGTTCAGGATCCCGGAGACGTCGTTCCACCTCATCTGTTTGATGTGATCGCCACCTGTTACGGCTCCCTGCCACCCCTCCTGGATGGCGAAAACCTCTGCACCCTCCTGGATCGCTCCCCGCACGATCGCGCGCACTGCGGCATTCATGCCTTGGGCGTCTCCACCTGAGGTGAGCACACCGACTCTAGTCCTAGCGGTCATTTCCACACTCCTTCCGAGGTGGGTGTCAACGACGAGCGGCCCCCCGGGGACGAACCACCTTGTGCGCCTGCCAGTCTGGCGATACGTTCGCAGAACTGGTCAAGGACAGCCCTGCGGTAGCGGTTCCCTCGGCCAAATCACTCGGAGCGACATACCCGGGCCTGCCGACCTTCGGAGTCAGCAGCCAGATGAAGCCCGTGGCCGCCAGATCCTTCATCGCATCCACCAAGCCGTCAACCACATCACCGTCGTCTTCCCGCCACCAGAGAACGACCACGTCCACAGCTTCTATGGCGTCCTCGATCATGTCTGCGTCAATGGCATCCATGATCTCGTCACGCAGCTCAGAATCGGTGTCCTCGTCCCACCCCAACTCCTGAACCACCATGCCGGCTTCCAAGCCGAGCAATTCTGCTCCCCGAGCGGCGGTCACGACACTTCCCCTTGAATTATGTGTCCCACGGGACCTAGCCTGCCAGATCCCCCGGGCCCTGTGCACCCGGGGGATCAGATCGTTTCAGATCCTAGGCTTCATTCGGCATCTCCGGTCTTCCCGGAGGTACCAGCGGTGACGTCGTCGAGACGGTATCGCTGAGCGGCTTCCAGGGGCCATTCATGGGGCACCTCACCCTTCAAAGCCAGTTGCTGCAACACTGCAACGGCAATGGAGGGACCATCGATGTTGTAGTAACGGCGGGCGGCCGCCCGGGTATCGGAGAAACCGAAACCATCCGCACCCAAGGTCGTGTACTCGCGCGGCACCCAAGGCCGGATCAAGTCCGGTACGGCATGCATGTAGTCACTCACAGCGACAATGGGACCCTGCGTTCCAGCCAACTTCGACTCAACCCACGTGGGAGCGTGTTCCCCGAATGGGTCGTTGAAGTTTGCCTTGTCGTGAGCGAGACCTTCACGACGCAGTTCGCCCCAGGAAGTCACGGACCAGACATCCGCGATCACTCCGTAGTCATCCTTGAGTAGTTGCTGGGCTTCAAGCGCCCACGGCACACCGACACCAGAGGCAAGAATCTGAGCGCGACGGGCGTCCTGACCAACTCCTTCGACAGAACCGGGACGCAGCAGGTACATGCCTTTCAGAATGCCCTCGACGTCCACGTTCTCCGGCTCAGCGGGTTGCACATAGGGCTCGTTGTAGACGGTGAGGTAGTACATGACGTTCTCGGGTTTCTCCCCGTACATCCGACGCAGGCCATCGCGGACGATATGCGCCAGCTCGTAGCCGTAAGCGGGATCATAGGCGACGAAGGCGGTGTTCGTGGAGGCCAGGATCGGCGAATGACCATCCATGTGCTGGGTACCCTCGCCAGTCAGAGTAGTGCGACCGGCGGTAGCCCCGATCACAAAGCCTCGCGCAAGCTGGTCCCCGGCTGCCCACATGGCATCGCCGGTGCGCTGGAAACCAAACATCGAGTAAAACACGTAGATCGGAACCATGGGCTCGCCGTGAGTGGCGTAGGAGGTCCCGGCGGCGGTGAAGGCCGCCATCGAACCTGCTTCATTGATGCCGGTGTGGAGGATCTGTCCGTTGGTCGCCTCCCGATAGCTGAGGAACAGGTCTGCATCGACGGGCGTGTACTTCTGACCACCAGGGTTGTAGATCTTGATGGTCGGGAAGAAAGCATCAATGCCAAAGGTGCGAGCCTCGTCGGGGATGATGGGCACCACGCGCGGCGCGAATGCCTTGTCACGCATCAGGTCCTTCAGAAGGCGCACGAAGGCCATGGTGGTGGCCACTTCCTGCTTACCAGAGCCCTTGCGGACGGAATCGTATGCCTTGTCCCCCGGAAGCGAGATGAACTTGCGGTCCCCACGACGCTCCGGCACGTAGCCGCCAAGCGCGCGGCGACGTTCCTGCAGGTACTGCATCCTCGGGTCCTCCGCCCCAGGCCTCACATACGGCGGGCGGTAGGGATCAGCCTCGAGCACGGCGTCAGAAACCGGCACATGCACACGGTCGCGGAACGCCTTGAGATCGTCAAGGGCCATCTTCTTCATCTGGTGCGTGGCGTTGCGACCTGCGAAGTGCTGCCCCAAGAAATAGCCCTTGATCGTGTGAGCGAGGATGACTGTGGGCGCACCAGTGAACTCGGTCGCTGCCTTGTACGCGGCGTAGACCTTGTGGAAGTCGTGGCCACCACGGGTCAGTGCCCAGATCTGGTCATCGGTCCAGTCCTTCACCATCGCAGCTGTGCGGGCATCGCGCCCGAAGAAATGTTCACGCACGTAGGCGCCGTTATTGGCCTTGAAAGTCTGGTAGTCGCCGTCCGTGATGGCATTCATCAGGGAGACCAGAGCGCCTTCGCTGTCTGCGGCAAGCAGCGGATCCCATCCCCGACCCCAGATTAGCTTGATGACGTTCCATCCCGCGCCTCGGAAGAAAGCCTCGAGTTCCTGAACAATCTTGCCGTTGCCGCGCACCGGCCCGTCGAGACGCTGCAAATTGCAGTTGATCACAAAGGTCAAATTGTCGAGTGCCTCGTTGGCCGCCAGCTGCAGCAGGCCACGGGACTCGGGTTCGTCCATCTCACCGTCACCCAGGAAAGCCCAGACACGCTGCTGGGATGTGTCTTTGATGCCACGATTCTGCAGATAGCGGTTGAACTGCGCCTGATAGATAGCGTTCATAGGGCCAATTCCCATGGAAACCGTCGGGAACTCCCAGAAGTTCTGCATCTGGTGGGGGTGCGGATAACTGGGCAGTGCCCGCACCTTTCCATCAACGATGTGGCTGTGTTCCTGACGGAACCCGTCCAGGTCCGCCTCCTCGAGACGCCCTTCCAGGAAGGCCCGGGCGTACATGCCAGGAGAAGCGTGCCCTTGGAAGAACACCTGATCGCCCCCGCCGGGGTGGTCCTTGCCTCGGAAGAAGTGGTTCATTCCCACCTCGTAGAGGGTCGCAGCGGAAGCATAGGTGGAGATATGCCCTCCGACACCGATGCCTGGACGCTGGGCGCGGTGCACGGTGACGGCTGCATTCCAACGCAGCAACCGCCGGATCTGGCGTTCTAGTTCCTCGTCCCCCGGGTAGACCGGTTCCTTATCAGCCGGGATGGTGTTCACGTAGTCGGTACTGGTCAGCGAAGGAACACCGACATGGCGCTCACGCGCCCGTTCCAACAGCTTCAGCATGACATAGCGGGCACGGTTGCGGCCACCGTGCTCGATCACCCCGTCGAGCGACTCCAGCCACTCGGCGGTCTCCCCCGGATCTGTGTCCGGAAGGTTCGTCGGCAGGCCATTGAGGATTGGCCCGACCTGGTCCTGGATGCTCACGTGGGTCCTCTCGTTGCGATGATGTGCACGGTTGAAGTAAAGATACCGCGCGATAGCCAGTCCGTGAATTACTGCCGCCCGACATCCGCCTCGTCAGGCTTGCAAACCTGCTCACACGATGTCAGGGTGGCCGAGTGGAGCCATGTTTCGCCCCGACGGAAAGGATCAGGGATGTTCCGAGTGAAGGAACGGGCTGTTGTCGTCATCGTGACCATCGTCTCCCTGTTCGCCCTAGTCGCCTGCAGCGACGGTTCCCCGGTAGAAGAGCCCACGAACAACCCGAGCCAGATTCCGAGTGAGTGTGCCGCCTTCGCGCAGTACGGAAATCTCCGGGGTAGGTCGATCAACGTCTACGCTCCCATCGTTTCACCGGAAGATCAGTCCCACATCGATTCCTTCGCTCCCTTCGAGGAATGTACCGGAGTCAAGATCAACTACGAAGGATCCCGGGAATTCGAGACCCAGCTCCCAATCAAGATTGATGCCGACGCCCCACCAGACATCGCCTATTTCCCACAACCTGGGCTGCTGAAAAGTCTCATCGCCCGTTTCCCCGGCAAGATCAAAGAAGTACAGGGGCAGGCTCTAGCAAATCTTGACGCCAATTACCGGAGCAACTGGAAAGAGTACGGGTCCTTTGACGGCAAGGCCTACGCGGTTCCAGTTGGAGCAAGTGTGAAATCTTTCGTCTGGTATTCTCCCCGCGCATTCATGGAGAACGGTTACCAAGTTCCTCGGACATGGGAGGAACTGATCACATTGACTCAGAGGATCACCGAGGGCCATCCGGGCGCAAAACCTTGGTGCGCCGGCCTCCAGGCCAGCAACGGAACAGGATGGCCAGCCACCGACTGGCTCGAGGACATGATGCTGCACACCGCTGGCCCAGAAAAATACGACATGTGGGTGTCACACCAGATTCCATTCAACGATCCCCATGTAGTCACCGCTCTGGATCAAGCGGGAGAGGTTCTCAAGAATGAAACCTTCGTGAACGGCGGGCTGGGAAGCGTGAAGTCCATCGCCACCACATCTTTCAAAGCTGCCGGCTTGCCGATACTGGACAAAACATGCTTTCTGCACCGTCAAGCTTCCTTTTATCAGATAAACTGGCCTGCTGAAACAAAAATCGCAGAAGATGGCGATATCTTTGCCTTTCGCTTGCCTGGAAAAACCGACTCGGAACAACCAGTTCTCGTTGGTGGAGAGTTCGCAGCAGCCTTTAACGCTCGTGAAGAGGTTCTCGCTTTTCAAGCATATTTGACCTCCCCGGAATTCAGCAACACGAAGGCACGGGTTACGGGACATGGATGGATCTCCGCAAACAAAAATCTCGATCCTTCTGTCTTCTCTTCGCCCATCGACAGACTCTCCTATGAGCTGCTCACCGACGACAGCACCGTTGTCCGCTTCGATGCGTCGGATCAGATGCCGGGCGCTGTCGGCACCGGAACTTTTTGGACCGGCATGACGGATTGGATCTCCCTGGACAAGTCCTCCCTCGACGTACTGACCGAGATCGAAAACTCCTGGCCGAAGAGCTGACCAACCACAGGCCAGCCCTCTCCCGGTCGGTAGGCTAGCGAGCACCATGACCGCTCAGCCCGCACGTCCAGGGACCCTTCCCGCCACAGTATCGTCAGCTCGCTCCCGGGCTGCCATCCTGAAACGACTACGTGCCGCCACGGCGACTATGAACACCGCCACCTTGACGGCGCTCGAGGACCGTCATACATGGTTCGCAGAGCTTGATGCCGAGTCCCGTTCCTGGATCAACGTACTGGCCCGGGAGGGCATCGACGGTTTCGTGAGCTGGGTCAGCGGTTCTATCTTCTCCTTCGAATCGGTCTTCGACTCCGCGCCCCGCGCTCTTGCGGGCCGCATTTCCCTGAGACAGACAGTCGACCTGGTGCGCACCACCACCGATGTCGTGGAGGAACAGATCCAACTCCTGTTGCCGCGCGCGGACCAGCAGCCGCTGCAACTGGGGATAGTGCACTATTCCCGCGAAATCGCATTCGTCGCGGCCGCGGTCTATGCCCGCGCCGCTGAGGCGCGAGGGGCATGGGACTCACGCATGGAAGCGACGATCGTCGATGCGGTGGTTCGCGCCGAGGCCGATGAATCCGTCACATCCAGGGCCTCGACCCTCGGTTGGAATTCTGAAGCCCCGACGGTGGTGGTCATAGCAGGCGCCCCGAAAAACCTGCGAATCGACGAGCTACGCAGAGCATCCGCGCGGCTCTGCTTGGACATGCTTGCTGCCCCCCAGGGAGAGCGTCTTGTGTGCATCTTCGCCGGTGGGGCTCTGACTGACCCTACCCAGGCTTGTGAGCTGGTAACCAAGCTCGAACCCCATTTCGCACCCGGTCCCGTGGTGATAGGCCCACTTGCCGAGGGGCTCCGCGGAGCCCCCGCATCCGCCAGGTCTGCGGCCTCCGGCTACCGGGCCGCCCGGGCTTGGCCAGAGGGACCCAGGACTTTGTCGTCGAACGACTTGCTTCCAGAACGGGCACTCGCAGGTGACGGACATGCCCGACGAACCCTGGCCCGCGATCTCTTCGGCCTCCTCAAGGGCTCCAAAGAGCTTTTGGAGACCTGCGTCGGTTTCCTCGATGCAGGGTCCTCGATGGAGGCCACCGCCCGGGCCATGTTCATCCATCCCAACACCGTGCGCTACCGCCTGCGACGCATCCAGGAAGTGACGGGGTACAACCCCACAGATGCACGCGAAGCCTACGTGCTGAGGCTGGCGATCACCTTGGGGCGCCTCCAGGAGTGACCCTGCTCATCGCCACTCCGGAAGCAATTTTTGTTGGATTCCTACAATCTCCCCTGAGTCATTTTCGTCACCTTCGTAGCCGCACAGATCATCGGCGGACGGGCAGAGTTGAGAGCGTGCTAGCTATCGTCGCGCCAGGTCAGGGCGCCCAGACCCCCGGATTTCTCACTGCTTGGTTGGAGGAACCCACCTTCAGGACTCGCCTCGAATGGCTGAGCGCCGTCGCCGACATCGACCTCGTAGCCCATGGCACCACGTCGGATGAGGAGACCATCCGGGACACAGCGGTGGCACAGCCCCTGCTGGTCGCATCAGCGCTTGCCAGCGCCGAGCAGCTGAGCCCGACCACCACTGGACTCGCCGGCGTGGTCGCCGGGCATTCCGTGGGTGAACTTGCCGCCGCGGCCATGACAGGTGTGGTCTCTGTCGAATCCGCCATAGTGCTGGTCCGGGAACGTGGCCGCAGTATGGCCGAGGCCTCGGCAATCACACCCACGTCCATGACCGCCATAATCGGCGGGGACCGGGAAGAGGTACTGGCAGCCATCGAGGCCGTGGGCCTGACCCCCGCCAACAACAATGGGCCTGGGCAAATCGTTGCTGCCGGCACCTTGGAACAGCTGGCCGCGCTGGCTGACGAGCCTCCTCACCGCGCACGCCTGAGGCCGCTCAGCGTCGCCGGCGCCTTCCACACCCATCACATGGCTCCCGCTGTGGCCCGCTTGAAGGCACTTGCCGGCGCTGTACCTACCGAGGATCCCCACACCAGCCTCCTCAGCAATGCCGATGGAGAGGTCGTGCCTTCGGGGCGCGACTACCTAGAACGCTTGGTCAAGCAGGTGGCAAACCCGGTTCGATGGGACCTGTGTATGGAGACCATGTCGACTCTCGGTGTCACCGGAATCCTCGAGCTCACTCCCGCGGGAACCCTCACGGGAATCGCAAAACGCAGCCTCAAGGGAGTCGAGCTGTTCAACCTCAACACACCAGACCAGCTGGACGAGGCCCGCGTCTTCTGCGCAACCCACTCAGCCAAAGACTGAGCCCCACATCACCCTGCTTCACCAAACCGCCCGAAAGGCCGCGACATGACACTGATCCCCTCCACCGGTAGCCGCCACGCCCGCATTCTGAGTGTCGGCGGCTACCGTGGTTCGCGAGTCGTCGACAACGAGGAGATGTGCACCATCATCGATTCCACCCCTGAGTGGATCGAGCAACGTACCGGCATCCAGGAGCGTCGCTGGGCGACTGATGAGGAAACTCCCCTTTTCATGGCGGTGGCCGCAGCGCGCAAGGCTATGGATCGCGCAGGACTGGACCCGTCCCGAATCGACGGGATCATCTGCTCCACCGTCTCCCATTTCCAACAGTCCCCCTCACTGGCTGTCTATGTTTCCCACGAACTCGGCCTGAGCGCCGGTCCAGTTGCCTTTGACATCTCGGCGGCGTGCGCCGGTTTCTGCCACGGAATCAGCATCGCCGAATCGCTCGTCCGATCTGGGGCAGCAACCCACATTCTGGTGATCGGCGTCGAGACCCTGAGTCACATGGTCAACATGGAGGACCGCACCACCGCGTTCCTGTTCTCCGACGGAGCTGGGGCAGCTATCATCGGCCCGAGCGACGAACCTGCCATCGGGCCCGTCGTCTGGGGTTCCGACGGCTCCCAGGCCCTCACCATCCAGATCCAAGACTGGACCGACGTGACCAATCCGGAGCAACGGATGCCCTTGATCAGCATGGATGGGCGCACTGTGTTTCGCTGGGCCACCACGTACATCACCGACAAAGCCCTGGAAGCCGTCAAACGCGCTGGGATTACTCCCAAGGAACTGGACGTCTTCATTCCTCATCAGGCCAACAATCGAATCACTGATTCAATGTTGCGCCACCTGAAACTGCCCGAGAACGTGGTGGTGTCCCGCGACATCAGGCACATGGGCAACTCGTCAGCGGCATCTATTCCGCTGGCGATGGAAGCCCTGCTCGAATCGGGCGAGGCAACCTCCGGGCAGAACGCCCTGATCATCGGTTTCGGCGCCGGGCTCGTTTTCGCGGGCCAGGTCGTCGCCCTTCCATGATCCACGCAACCATCAACCAACAAGGAGACAGCAATGGCAAGCACTGAAGAGATCCGCACCGACCTCGCCGAAATCGTCAACGATGTGGCGGGGGTGGCCGCGGAGGACGTCCAGCTGGACAAGTCCTTCGTTGATGACCTGGGCGTCGACTCTCTTTCCATGGTGGAAATCATCTATGCGTGTGAGGACAAGTTCGGCGTTTCAATTCCCGATGAGGATTCCAAGAACCTGAAGACCGTGGGTGATGCGGTGGCCTACATCGAACGCGCCCAGGCCTGACGTCGAACAGGTGGGGGGTGGCTGCTGCCTTCCCCCACCATCTTCCACACCTGAGAAATCCTTCAGCCCCAGGAGTTCAACATGACCGAGGTAGTCATCACCGGTTTTGGCGCATTCACCCCACTCGGAGTAGATGCCCCCAGCACCTGGGAGGCCATGCTCGCAGGCCGCTCCGGTGTTCACACCCTTCCCTACGACTGGGCGAAACCGCTGCCCGTGACCTTCGCCGCAGAGGCGGCCGGTGACCCGACCGAGAAACTCGACCGCGTCGCGGCCCGTCGTCTCGACCGGAGTTCACAGCTCGCCATGGTCGCCGGCCAGGAGGCGTGGCAGGACGCCGGGTTCGGGCTCGGCGAGGACAATTCCTTGGATCCGGATCGGCTCGCAGTGTGCGTGGGAACCGGTATCGGCGGTCTGCACTCCCTCCTCGACAACTGGGACGTCCAGAAGGAGAAGGGGCTGCGCAGGGTCTCTCCCTTCACCATTCCCATGCTTATGGCCAACGCACCCGCCGCCAACCTGGGCCTGAGCTTCGGTGCCGCCGCCGGTGTTCACGCGCCCGTCAGCGCCTGCGCATCGTCGAACGAGGCCATTTCTCTGGGCCTCGACCAGATCCGGCTGGGACGCTGCGACATCGCAGTCGTCGGGGGCTCGGAAGGTGTCGTCCATCCTTTGCCTATCAATGCTTTCGCCCAGATGCAGGCCCTGAGCCGCCGCAATGACGACCCGGAACACGCCTCGCGCCCGTGGGACACCGGTCGCGACGGATTCGTCCTGGGGGAAGGCGCCGTGATCATGGTCATCGAAACTCTCGAACATGCCCGCGCACGAGGGGCACGCATTTACGGCACTCTCGCCGGAGCCGGGATCAGCAACGACAACCACGACATGGTCCAGCCTGAGCCGACGGGGCGCGGTCAGTCAACTGCCATGCTCAAGGCCCTGCAAGCTTCAGATCTTCAGCCCAGCGACATCAAGCACGTCAATGCCCACGGCACTTCGACCCCACAGGGCGATATCACTGAGGCCAACTCCATCGCAACCACCCTCGGTTCTGCCGTGGACGAGTGCGTCGTGACCTCCACGAAGTCGATGAGCGGCCACTTGCTCGGCAGTGCTGGCGCCTTGGAGACTTTTGCGACCGTGATGGCTCTCAAGACCCGAACCGCGCCGCCCACCATCAACATCGAGAACCTGGAGCCCGGCCTCCCCATCGACATCGCAGTGAACGAACCGCGCCGGCTCCCCGATGGGGATCTCGCGGCCCTGAACAACTCTTTCGGCTTCGGAGGTTCCAATGTCGCGGTGACCGTAACCAACGCTAACATCACCAACTGACGCATCTGGTCAGGAGCGCGTCAGCCATTTCCCGGTCAATGGTCGTCACACAACTTGGTGGAGCCAGCGGATCGGTGCATCCTCCGAGCCGTACCGGAATTGTTCGAGTTCTTCGTCCCATTCAGTTCCGAGAAGACGTTCCATGGCTTGGTGAACGCTCATCCCCTTGGCTGATGCGGTGTTAAGGGCATGACGGATGCGATCTTCGGGAACCAGGATGTCTCCGTGCACTCCGACAGTGGCGGCGAATGGGCCGAGTGAAGGGGTGTAACAGTAACGGGTACCCTCGGCTCCGAGCTTGGCTTCCTCAGTCACCTCAAAGCGAATGCGGGCGAACTCGGCGAGGCGGGATGCGAGTCTCGCCCCCGAGCCAGTTGGCCCGGACCACGACAGCTCTGCCCGCTGGGAACCGGCCTCAGCGTTCTGCTCGGTCCATTGCCAACTGAGTCCCGCACCAAGCACCGAGGCGATCGCCCATTCTAGATGAGGGCACAGCGCAGCGGGGGTGGAGTGGATGAAGATCATCCCCCGCGCCCCGGGCAGGCTCTCGGTGGCCGTGCAAGCGTTCATGTTGTTCTCCTGGGTCTCGGCCGGATTGCCTTCCCCTGCGATCCATCCCGATTCCAGGCGAGATCAATTGTGCTACAGCTATGGGAAAGGCACAACAAGCGATAACAGCGCCGGTCATAAACTGTAGCCATGCAGCGCATGTCCATTGATCAAGCCCTCGTGGGCACCGACAGCATCCGTCAGGTCCGGGCCAGTGAAAACGGGGTTTTCTGGCTGGCAGGAATCGCCTCCGAGGATGGTCGAGTGACCATCCGGTGCTGGCGGGAGGGCGAGATTACCGAGATCACTCCCGGGTTCAACGTGCGTTCCCGGGTGATGGAATACGGCGGAGGCGCCTATGCTGTGGCGGACGGTCTGGTGGCCTGGTGTGACGATTTCACCAAACGAATATGGCTCCGGGACGGGGAGAGTACCCGCCCCCTGACACCTGAGAGCGCCCGATTCCGCTACGGCGGGTTGAGCCTGGACCCACAACATCGACTGCTTCTCGCAGTACGTGAAGATCACGAGGTAACCCCCGAGGAACGCAGTGAGATCGTTGCGCTGAAACTGGATTCTGATAATGCCGGTGGAGGCCGCGTACTGGTAAGCGGCGCCGACTTCTATGCGGCTCCAGCGGTGCACGACGGGCAGCTCGCATGGTTCCAGTGGATGCACCCACACATGAGCTGGGACGAGGCATCGGTGTGGGTAACGACCCTCAACGATCCCGGGAACATCGACAGGATCCACGGGAAATCCGGAGTCAGCACGCAACACCCGATCTGGCTCGGGAACGGTTCCCTGGCCTACGTCACGGACGAATCCGGTCACTGGAACTGGGTCGTGCACCACTCCGACACAACGTCAACTTGGCGTACCCCTCACGACTGCTCGATTCCCGTATGGGTATTGGACACCCCGCCGGCCTGCGCCGTTGGGGATGACCTGCTGGCGACGGTTGAGATCGATGACGGTCGCGGTGCGCTCGCGCTGTGGCATCCGCACAACGATGAGGTCACCTACCCGTTGCCTGGGACAGCCATGATCGAATCCCTGGCCTCCCACGGGCAGAGCTTGTTCGCGATAGCCGAGTGGGAGGACCGTCCCGCATCCCTGGTACGCATCTCCCCTACCGGAGAGCACACCGAACTCGTGACTTCTGAGCCACAGACAGACCTGAGTCGCCCTATGCGCCACTGGTCCGAGGGGCCCGCAGGGCCGGTGCACTCCTGGTTCTACCCTGTACCCGACGCCGCAACAGCACCCCCCATGCTCGTTCTCACCCACGGCGGCCCGCCCTCCGTGCACTACCCGAGCTTCGACAGGCTGATCCAGTTCTGGGTTTCCCGCGGGATCTGTGTCCTGGACGTGAACTACTCGGGGTCCACCGGTTTCGGTCGTGCCTACCGGAACCGGTTGAAGGGGCAATGGGGCGTCCTCGATGTCGCCGACGTGGTGGCTGCAGCTCGCGAGGTGTGCCGGGCTGGATTGGCGGATCCCGAACGTGTGGCCATTGCTGGCGGTAGCGCGGGCGGCTACACCACTCTTCAGGCCCTGGTCACCAGCGACTTCTTCGCAGCCGGCATCAGTTCATACGGTATTGGGGATCTGCGAGCCCTCGTTGAGGAAACCCACAAGGCAGAGTCCCGCTACACTTTCACGCTAGTCGCTCCGTGGCCGGAGGGCGAGCAGGTCTACCGGGAGCGTTCCCCGATCACCCAACTTGACCGACTCGACACCCCCATGCTGATTCTGCAGGGGTTGGAAGATCGAGTGGTACCACCCAGGCAGGCCTTCGACATGGCGAAAGCAGTGCGCACCAAAGGTCTTCCGCTGGCGCTGGTCACATTCGAACACGAAGGCCACGGTTTCCGTTCACTCGCAGCCCGCAGACAATCACTGGAGTCCCAGCTCTCCTTTCTTGAGCAAGTACTCGGGATGCCCCTCAGCGATGACATCCCTGTCCTGTCGATCGAGAACCTTGTACCCTGATTCAGAGCGCGATCACGGCCAACGGGCCCCGAGGGAGATAACACCCATGGCAGCGAGAACCGCGAAAATGATAGCCAGTCCCGCGTATTGATCCGTGATCTCCATAGGAACCAGTTCATATCCCAGATCGGATGAGATCGCCTGGTAGATCTCGCTCAGCTCGCCCGCCGACTCAGCCGAGAACTTCTTACCCCCAGAGTTCTCCGCAACGACGTAGAGCTCGTGATGATCCACGGCCACGCGTTCCCGTCTGCCATTGGACTCGACGTACCCATCCTGTGTGCCATAAGCGATGGTGTAGATGGGGACTCCCATGTGTTTCGATTGCTCGGCTGCTGTGGCCGAATTCCGGCCCAGGTTGGAAGCTCCATCCGAGAGCAGCACTATTGCTGCAGGTACCGCCTCATCAGGATGATCAGGGTCCGATGGCACCAGCTTCAGGGCATCGAGGCTTGTGTAGATCGCTTCCCCGATCGCAGTGGAGGGGGCCAGTTGGAGACCGTCAATGGCGCGATTCAGCACACCTCTGTCCACGGTTGGGGGAACACTGACATTCGCGGTGCCTGCGAAGGTGACCAGCGCAACATTGAAGCGTTCCGGGAGGCTCGCAATGAATTTCTTTGCCGATTCCTTCGCGGCCTCAAGCCGGTTGGGTGTCACATCCTCGGCTTCCATGGACCAGGACACATCGATCGTGACGACGATGGTGGCACGATCCCTCGGTTGGCGACCATAGTCTTTCGGCATCGCCCATGCGATCACCAGCGAGGCAAGGCTGAGCAACGCCAGCAGCACGGCACCGTGCCGTTTCCAGGCCGCGTCCTTGGGGATGACGAGCCGCAGGCGAGAATTCTGTGCCCGCGATGGGGGACGCCGGTTCGCCAGGTACCAGTACACCCCAGCGATGACCGGGATCAGAGCCAGAGCCCACAGACGGTTGGGCTGCATGAACTCGAGCACCAACGTCGTCATCGGGGCCACCTCGCGGCCATCATCACGGCACCCAGCGCAGCCACGACAGCGAAACCGAGAGCCCCGAACGCATACTGTGCGGTCACTGGTTTCCTCACCTCTTCCGTACCCACCGATGAGCCGATCTTCTTATAGGCATCTTTGAGGCTGTCCGCGCTGTCAGCGGAGACTGATTCCCCACCCGTGGTCGCAGAGATGGAGCGGAGGGTCTCGTTGTCTGGCGCGACATTGTACCGCTTCCCGTCCAGGTCGACATAGCCATTCTCAGTTCCGTAAGCAATGGTGAACACCGGCACGCCAGCCTGGTGCACACGCGTTGCACTTTCTGCTGGGTCCGTTCCCGTGGTGTTTCCACCATCACTCAGCATCACGATCATGGCCGGCGCGGCTTCGGAACCATCGTCGGGGGCAGGTGCCTCACTGACTGCCTTGAGTGACTGGTCCAGCGCATCCCCGATAGCAGTTCCTTCCTTGAGTTCCAGATTGCTGATGGCTCTGGTGAGAGCCCCCCGATCCGTGGATGGGGGCATGATCATGGAGGGAGAACCATTGAGGGAGATCAGAGCGACGTTGTAGGAATCAGGCAGCGCGTCAACGAATTGTTGTGCAGCTGCCTTGGCCGCGTCCAGACGGTTCGGTTCCACGTCAGTGGCCTGCATGGATAGTGACGTGTCGACCACCAGGACAACGGTGGCCCGTTCCCGCGGCACCTTCTCCGTTCCTAGCGGCTGGGCCCACGCCAAGGCGAGCGCCACCAGGGAGCACAACGACATGAAAACAGCAAGATGTCGCGTCCAGCGGCGCTGGGAACCAATCACCCGGCCCAGCACCCCGGTGTTGGTGAAACGCAGCGCGGTCCGCCCTTTGAGACGCATCAACACCAGGTAAGCGATGACAAGTGCCGGCAGGACCAGAAGCACCCACAGACGTTCAGGGGTTTTGAAAGCCAACCAGTCCATCACCGACTCACCCCTTGGGGCGGTGCATGAAGAGCGCTGGCAACCCTTCTGTATCCAAGAACGAAACGCGCGATGTCGGCGACCCAGTCACGATCCGTGCGCAATTGGATGTGCCCCGCCCCTGAACGTCTGAGTGCCACCTTGATACGCTCACGCTGAGCACGGGAAGCATCATCCATTCGTTGACGCGCGACGGGATCGGACGTGTTGATGTAGCGCAAGAACGAGGTTTCCGGGTCCCGGATCAACATCTCCCCGACATCGGGAAACTCCAGCTCATGGCGGTCCACCACCTCAACACACAGCACCTGGTTGCGAACTGCTAGCCTCCTGATTGCCCTTTCCCACGAGGGTGGCCGGTCAGGATCAAGCTCGGCCTCACCTGCGGTTAGGAAATCTGAGACCACCACACGCATGCCCCGACGGCGCTGGGAACGCGCCATCTGCTCGATACCGTCGACCAGTTCCAGGTCGCCGGGGGCGTTGTCCGGCACGATAGGTTCGGTGAGCATCTGCCGCAACATCCCGTACAGAGCAGTTCGGCCCGAACGGGCAGGCAGCCTCTTGACGCGGTCGGGAAGCATCATCAGCCCACCGAACCGGTCCCCCATTCGCTGGCTGAGGAATCCGATCGTGGCGATGGCAGCGATGCCCAGGTCACGTTTGGTGATGCCCTCTGTGCCCCAGTTCATCGACGGCGTCACATCGAGCAAGCCCCACACCTCGAGTTCTCGATCGGCTATGGTGTCACGAACGTGGGGAACCGTAGTGCGCGCGGTCACGGCCCAGTCCATCATCCTGACGTCGTCCTGACCCGGTTGATAAGGGCGGGCATCGTTGGTGTCGGATCCTGGCCCGGGAAGAAGCCCCAGATGATCACCATGGAGAAAGCCCTCCAGGCGTCGGACGACGGCGAGTTCCAGGCGCCGCAGGGCGGCTTCCGGAGCCAGCTTGGTCAAAGGAATGGTGGGGCCACTCGGTGTGTGCAGAACGGATGTGGCGGCCCCGGGATCGCGGGGCCCCTGAGCCACGGGCACGAAGGATGGGGAGGTCAAGGTATCCTCAGGCATGACCGGGCTGGTAGCCGTGTTGCTGGTGACGCTGCTGGCGCGACTGGTCGTTCCACACCGGGGTGGGCGCCGGGACCATGGCCAGTATGCGATCCACCACGTCGGTGGTGAGAACGTTGTCAGCCACTGCGTCAAACCCAAGCACGATGCGATGGGACATGACGTCACGCGCCACTGCCTGGACATCAGTAGGCAGCACGTAGTCACGACCATTGATCAGTGCAAGAGAACGCGAAGCAGCTACCAGGCCGAGCGTGGCACGTGGGGAGCAACCGATCTGAATCACGGGCTCAAGGTCGGGCATTCCAAAATCGGCGGGATCACGGGTGGCCAGCACGAGGCGCACGATGTACTCGCTGACAAGGTTGTGGACGAAAACCTTGGACGCCATGTCCTGCAGATGACGTACCAGTCCGGGGTTGAGGATCTGCTCCGCTTCTGGCGGTTTGACGCTCATGCGCCTGAGGATCTCGAACTCCTCATTTCCCTTCGGATAGGGCACGTCCACCTTTACGAGGAAACGGTCCCGCTGGGCCTCGGGAAGTGGGTAAACGCCCTCCGACTCGACCGGGTTCTGGGTTGCAATCACGATGAACGGTTCGGGTGCAGGGTAGGTCCTACCGCCGATGGAGACCTGTTTCTCGGCCATCAGCTCGAGCATCGCGGACTGCACCTTCGCGGGTGCCCTGTTGATCTCGTCAGCCAGCACGAAGTTCACGAACACCGGCCCGAGCTCGATCTCGAAGGATTCGGAACTAGCGGAGTAAATGCGGGTTCCGACAATGTCGGAAGGAACCAGGTCCGGAGTGAACTGCACCCTGGCGAATTCCCCTCCAACCACTGTCGCGAAGGACCGTACCGCCAAGGTCTTCGCCACGCCCGGCACTCCTTCGAGAAGGCAGTGGCCCTTCGCCAGGAGAGCCACCATCAATTGCTGGACCATGTGTTCCTGCCCGACGATGACCCGTTGCACTTGACTGATTGCCACGCCCAAGAGGCGCGCTGCGTCGGCGGTGGTGGTGGGCAGAGCTGGCTGCGCGCTGGGGGTAGTCAACTTGGAGTCTCCTTGAAACGATCGCGCTCCACGATACCGCGCTTCCAGGAGCAGAACCGAGACGTGGTGCCCGAGGAGCGGAAAGACACTTCGATGTGATGTCATAGTCCTTGATGACTCAGCCACCAGATCCCACATCCGAATACGCGGAGCACTTCCCTCTCCTCCCGGAAGATCCGGTACGCGTGGGTGATTTCTGGATTGATTCGCGTCTCGCGGAGAGCCCTGCAGGCGTCGTCTACTCTGCACACGCAGATGGATCGGATCCGGTGATGCTCATTCACCTGCGCGACGGTGCGGCATCAGACCCCGCCGCACGGGCACGTTTTTCAGGTGAGATCAACGCCATGCACATAGACACCGTCGTGGCCCGCGGTGGTCAGGGCCAAGACGAAGGTCGTATGGCGGTGCGTTTCCGAGATGAAGATGATGACCCGATCGTCGCTTCTCACCGCCCCCTCGCCCCGTGGGTGGCCCTGGCCTTCTCCGGTTCCCCTGCTGCTGTGGCTGAAGCACAGCGAGTGCTGGCCGCCGTCGATCTCGTGCACACTCCCCAGCTCGGCTCCCCAGCAGGACCAGATTTCCAGATGCACTGGTGGCAGAACATCCGCCCGGGAACGTGGCGGATGTGGCCACTTCCCTGGCCTGGCCGCAAGGACCGAGCCGGTTGGCTCACCCTGCTGGCATCTTTCTTGCTGATGCTGTTGCTTGCCGCCATAGCCGTCTTGTTGGCGATCCTGGTATTCCAGAACCAACAGAAAGTGTCCCCTCCCGCCCCTGTACCAAGTTCTGCGTCTGCTTCTGGCGGCGGCTCCACTAGCTCTACCTCCGGGGAACCATCCTCGGGAGAACCCTCTGAACTGGAGAGCCGCAGCGACACCCCCTCGATGGAACAGCCTTCGGGCGATTCTTCAGGGCCGGGCAGCCCGAGCCCCGAGCGCAAGTTGTAACCGGGCTTTCTTCACATCTATCGCATCCGAGGAACACAGGAAACGTACACGTTGCTCCGGCTGAATGGTGATCGCCCAGAGGTAGCACCTCTCAATCTCGACCACCAAGGCAACAATCATGCAATTCCTGCCCTATCTGGCCAACATCATCGCGATCTGCATCCTCGTCTTCGCTATCTACTTGCCACGACATCACCGCCGTGACCTGGCGGTCGCCTATCTGGGCGTCAACGTCGGCGTCATGGCGGTCTCCATAGGACTTCTCAACAGCTCTGTGGCAGCTGGACTCGGCCTGGGACTGTTCGGGGTGCTGTCAATCATCCGGCTGCGTTCTGACGAGCTGGCTCAACACGAGGTGGCCTACTACTTCAGCTCACTTGCGCTCGGCCTGCTCGGCGGGCTTGGCGGCTCCACCACCACTTACGCCACCATGGCTCTCATCGTGGTGGTCCTGGCAGCGGCAGACTCCTCCTGGTTTCGGCGGGGTACTAAACGTGAGATCGTCAACCTGGAACGGGCAATCACCGATTCCGAAGAACTCCGCTACGAGCTGGCCGCCCGTCTCGGTGGCCGAGTACTCGGTGTGAACGTCCAGCGCCTCGATTTCGTCGCCGACACCACCCTCGTCGAGGTCCGCTACGCTCCGGGAATCGGTCTCCCGGTCACCGAGAAGGTGGAGGTGCTGCGATGAGCCTGAGCGATCTTGCACCGGTTTACCTCGATGAGCTCAACGCGACCGCGGAGCTCATGAGCCGGGTGGACCGCAAATATCCACTGCACGAGCGCACAGCCGAGGCGATACTCGATTCCCTGCCAACCGGCACCAGGGTCCTTGACATCGAGGGAAGAACAGAGTTCAGCTACACATCCATCTATTTCGACACCACAGCCCGCGACTCCTACCTGATGGCAGCACGGGGCCGCCCGCACCGGTTCAAGGTGAGGGTCCGCAACTACCAGGACTCGGGTGAAGCTTTCCTAGAAGTCAAGACCCGGCGCGGCGGAAACACCATCAAGGAACGCATTCCTCACGACCCTTCAGCACTGTTCGAGATCGCGCCCGAACAGTACAGCTTCGTCAATGACCGCCTTGCCACCGGAGGAATTCGCGGCATCCAGCCGCAGCAGTTGAGACCGAGCCTGGAAACCAGCTACCTGCGCGCCACGCTGCTCACAGCCGACGGGCGAGCCAGACTCACCCTGGACCGAGAACTCGTCTGGACAGAGAACGGTCGCAGCCTGCGGATCCCCCGGCTGGCGATCATCGAGACCAAATCCGGCTCAACACCCAGTTCTGCGGATCGCACCCTCTGGCGCTGCGGCTACCGCCCGCAACGGATTTCAAAATACGCCACCGGCCTCGCCGCCCTGCATCCCGAACTACCCGCGAACCGCTGGCGCCGCGTCTTGAACCGGCACTTCTGATGACAAGACCACCGATGGACCGAACATGAAAATGCGAAGGCCCACACCTGGACTCGCCTTGCTCTCGACCGTCGCTGTTCTCACTGGTACCTTCCATCACCGGAGTCGAGCTACGGAAAATCGGGACCTCCGGCATGGCCGATTCCCCTCCAAGAGCTCCGCTCAAGCATTCGTGTTCACAGACCTGAACGGCAGGTGATCCCGGTAAACATCGGTAGCCTGATGGCATGAAACCGGCCCTGATCGCCACGGACCTGGATGGCACCTTCCTCGGTGCAAACGCAGTCCTCCTCCAGTCGAACCTGGCAGCGGCACGACGAGCCATCGAAGAGGATGTCGTCTTCGTGATCGCTACGGGCAGACCCAGGCGCTGGCTCGACGCTCTGGCGAAGCTGCGTGACCTGGATCCCCTGGTGATCTCCAGCAACGGAGCGGCTGTTAGCCGGCTGGCGAGTCCTAGCCCGGCTCTCCTCCACCCGATCGAACCGGAACGGGCCCTGGCGTTCGCTGCGGCGCTGCCACCGGAACTCGAGGTTTCATTCGCGGTGGAGTACGAGTACGGATGGGGTCGCGAACCCGGCTATCCAGTGGGCCACTTTTCCGAGGCAGACCATGTGGCCAGCCTCACGGAGCTGCTGATGGTCGGCCCAATCATCAAGGTTCTCGCGCGCACCTGCCACGCCGACACCCATGCCTTCTCCCCCGTGGCAATCACCGCAGCGGATGAGATCCTTCAGGCCACCTTCTCCTGGCACGATGTGTGCGGCACCGTCGAGCTGTCGGCGCCGGGCGTCACCAAGGGCACTGCCCTGGCGAGGCTGCTGGAGGAGATCGACGTCGACCCGGCCAACGCGGTCGCGTTCGGGGACATGCACAACGACCTGGGAATGCTGGAGTTGGTGGGCCGGGGCTACGTCATGGCGGACGCCGATCCGTGTCTGCTCGGCCGGGGATTCACCCGGATCGGTCCCAACGACGAGGGGGCCGTCGGCGAACAGATCTTGCGCCTGCTGGATGCGTGAACCGCATCACCCAGCACCCGCAGGGTGAGTGGTCGTGACACCGGGGACCGCCTGCTCTCGAAACCGTCCCTGGTGTTCTCACTTCGTGGCTGCGTCGATGGCGGTCCAGTCCAGGCCCGCCGGGGCGAGGGCCGCGACGCTGGCCAGCAAACCCAGGCGAGCCGCCCTCAGCCTGGGTTCCTTCGCCATCACCAGGGTGTCGTTGAAGAACCGGGCGATGGGGTCGACCAGGTCCTTCGCCGAGGTTGCGAAACCGGAGACGGATTCGCAGGGTTTCCTGTCCGCAATGGCCTCGGCGAGGGTCTTCTCCGCGTCGTCGACCAGGGCCGCCGGATCGAACCCCGGGGTGGTGCCCGCGGGGAGGATGCGGTGGATCCGCACGATGGCCTCCACGATGGCCCGCCAGCCGGGTTCCCCGAGAAGGGCCTCCAGGTCGTTGGCCTTCGTCTCCGCGTCCGCCGGGTGGGTGGCCGACGGCAGGACCGCGGCCACCATGTCGGCGGAGCGCCCCTCGTCGCGCATCAGCTGGGCGTAGCGGCCGATGACGAATTCCTCGGCCGCTACGATCGCGTCCTGCGAAACCGTGATGCCCTGGGTCGTCAACGCCTCCGCT
>JABCNW020000139.1 GCA_013333945.2 Propionibacterium sp. | reverse complement strand
TGAGGGACAAGTGAGCGTCACCACCGCCTCGTGAGGCCAGCGTTCCGGGTGGCGACCCAGCAGCATGTCTCGAGGGTTGGGTGGTGTACGGGGGGTGAAAGTGAAGGTGAGGACTTGCACCCGGTTCATGCGGTCCAGACGGAAGATCCGCCAGTCGGAACGCAATCGGTCGAAGGCGATCAGGTACCACTTCCCGGCTTGAGCGAGCAGCTGGGCGGGTTCCACGTCCCGCTCGGATTCCTCCCCGTCGCCGCGTACGTAGTCGATGCGCGCCAGGCGGTGGTCGCGTTTGGCCTTCGCCAGTGCCGCTAAGGACTGCCAGGAAATCCTGGGGCGGGTGGATGGCAATGTCGTCACGGCCTCCGACACCGCCGCGACCTCGGGGCGAATCCGCGTGGGCAATACCTGGTCGAGTTTCGCCAGGGCCCGCAGCGCGGCTTCACCGATCTGGTCGCTGCCGTCCATGGCGGCAATCCTCAGGCAGGCCGTCAGGGCGATGGCTTCGTCGTCGTCGAGCACCAGCGGGGGCAGGGCTTGACCACCCGACATGCGGTATCCACCGTCTAGACCCTGCACGCTATCCACCTGGTAGCCGAGCTCCCGGAGCCTGATGACGTCACGTCGGATGGTTCGCTGCGTGACCCCGAGCCTTTCCGCCAGATCAGATCCCGTCCACGTGGAGCGGGACTCGAGCAGCCCGAGCAGCCGCAGCACACGGTGGGTGATCTCGCTCATGATTCCAAGTCTCACACGGGTAGCGGACAGGATCTGTCCGGATTGTGCGGCAACGTTGGTGTCGACCGAATTGAACAGGAGGAAACATGTACTTCCCGGCCATCCACGATGAACGCACCACGCTGCGAAACTACATGCAGGTGCAGCTCCAGGCCATCCGGGACACCGCCTACGGGCTGACCGACGCACAGGCCCGGCGGCAACTTCTGGCCTCGGTGTTCTCCGTCTCCGGGGTGATCAAGCACTGCTCCTACGTCCTGCGCAGCCGGCTCGCAGCGGCTGGTGTCCTGGACGCGAAGCCCGGCTACGAGGACTTCATGGCCAGTTTCGCCCCAGGCGAGAATGAAGATCTCACCACGCTCCTCGAGGACTACGACAGGCTCTGTGAGCAGTACCTGAAGTTGGTGGAGGAGACCGATCTGGATCAGGTGGTGCAGGCGCCGCCCGCACCTTGGTACGGACGCAACGAACCCGCTGAGACGACCATGCGCTACCTCGTCGTCCACGATCTGGAGGAGTTCGCCCGGCACGCCGGACACGCGGACATCATCCGGGAGCAGATCGACGGCGCCAAGGCTGCGGAACTCAACGCAGCCGTGGAGGGCCGACCCGCCAACAAGTTCGTAACGCCCTGGAAGAAATGACCTGGTCTGATTGGGGGCGCCGGGAAGCCGGCGTCCCCAACCGGGGCACAGGTGTTGCTCGGCCCAGCGGCCACGGATCGGGGCGAGATCAAAACCCAACAGGACCCGGCCAGAGGGCTTCATGGGCGCGATCCCTCACCCTTCACGCATGATCGGGGGGTGGAGGCCGCCCGCGGTTCCTGCGCGGTAGAGGGCGGCGGGTCTTCCCCGACCGCCGCTGCGGGTTCCGCACTCGACGACGAATCCCCGCGAGCCCAGAACCTTGCGTGAGAAATTCCGGGCGTCGACCTCGACGCCCCAGGCCGCCTCATAGACCCGCCGCAGTTCGGTCATGGTGAACCGGGGTCCACAGAACCGGGTTGCCACCGTTGTGTATTCCAGTTTCGCTCGGGCGCGTTCGATCCCCACTCGGAGGATCTCGTCGTGATCGAAGGCCAGGGATGGCAGGTCATCGACCGGGCACCAGCGGGCCCCGGACGCATCCGACCCGGGAGTCAGGCCGCCGAGGGCTGCGGCCAGGGCGAGGTGGGCGACCGAGACCACGCGGCCTCTCGGGTCGCGCCCGGGTTCGCCGAAGGTGGCGAGCTGTTCCAGGTGGGTCGCGTCGAGACCAAGGCCGGTTTCCTCCACCAGCTCGCGCCGGGCCGCGTCCATCACCGACTCCTCGGGCAGGACGAAACCGCCCGGCAGGGCCTGCTTTCCCTCGTACGGGGGGATGCCCCGCTCGACCAGGGCCACCTGCAGACGGCCGTTCGCGATGGTGAGCACGACGATGTCGACGGCGACGGTCATGACGGGAAGTTCCATGCACCAAGATTAACGTCAAATTGACAGGATCTCCAGAAGTCTTTATTGTCAGAGGCACATTAAATCAGGAGGTTCCAATGGCCACCATTCATCGCTACCCGTTCTTCTCCCACGCCACCAGCTCGGCCACCAGGGCGCTCTTCCAGGGAAAGCGCGGAAAACTGGTCAACCGCGGCGCCGGGGCCTCGTTCTGGTTCCGCCCGCTCGACACCAGCCTCTCCGAGGTGCCGGTCGACGACATGGAGTTCGGGAACATCTTCCGGGTCACCACCTTCGACCGCCAGGAGGTCAGCGTCCAGACCGCGCTCACCGTGCGTATCGCCGCCCCCGAGCTGACCGCCCGGAGGATGGACTTCGAGATCGACCAGCGAACCGGTGAATGGACCGGCCAGCCCCTGCAGAACCTGCAGAACCGCCTCGCCGAATCCGCGAAACAGCTAGCGGCGGAAGTGGCGGCGCGGGAACCCCTCAGGACGATCCTCGACGACGGGCTGCGGCTGGTTCGCGACGCGATCGCCGAGGGTCTGACCGGGGAGGGCCAGCTCGGTGGCGCCGGCATCGAGGTGATCGGAGTCCGTGTCGTCGCGCTCAGGGCCGATGAGGAGCTCGAACGGGCCCTCCAGACCCGCATCCGGGAGGAGGCGCAGGCGGACGCGGATCGCGCCACCTACGACCGGCGGGCACAGGCGGTCGACCGGGAACGGGCCATCAAGGAGAACGAACTGAACAATCGCACCGAACTGGCCCGCCGCGAGGCCGAACTCGTGGAACTCCAGGGAATGAACGAACGCCGCCGCACCGAACAGGAACTGGAACGAGACCGGCTCTGCAACGAGGCCGAAGCGGCGAACAGGCGGCTCCGGGTGGAGGCCGAGGCCGATGAGGTCACCCTGATGGCCGAGGCCAGGGCCGGTGAGGTGACCCGGATGGCGGAGGCGGAGAACGCCGCCCTCCAGGCCAGGCTGGCGGTCTTCTCAGCAGGGGAACCGGCCGCGGTGCTGGCAGCCGTGGCCCCGGAGGTGCTGTCCGCGTTGCCGAGGATCGACTCGCTCACGCTCACCCCCGCCCTGCTCGCCGGCGGGGTTTCCAAGCTCCTCGCGGAGGTCCGGGGATGAGCGCGCCGCGCCTCGTCGTCGTGCATCGGCGCACCCGGCTGGCCGAGCTGCTCGAGGTTCACTCCACGCTCGGTGCCGTCGAGTTCTTCCTGAGCGGCCGTGGGCTGGGGATCGAGTCCCTGCGGGCCGCCGACGAGACGCAGCGGCGAACGCTCGACGCCGTCTCGAACGCGGTTCCGGCCCAGTGGCGTCACGCGGAGGTCGAGAGGGGGCAGCTCTCCCGGTTCCTCTTCGAACCCGATGACCTGGTGGTCGTGGTCGGGCAGGACGGCCTGATTCCCAATGTCAGCAAATACCTGCGCGACCAGCTGGTGCTCGGCATCGGCCCGGGTGCGCCGGGGGTCCTGTGCAGCCACTCGCCCGAGGACCTGCGGGACCTGCTGGCGGGTCGCGCCAGTCCGGAGACCGAGGTTCGGACGATGGTCGAGGCGATCGTCGATGACGGGCAGCGGCTCCGGGCCCTCAATGAGATCTTCGCCGGGGATCGCGGCCACCAGTCGGCGCGCTACGACCTCAGGATCGGGAAACGCGCGGAGACGCAGTCCTCCTCTGGGGTGGTGGTGGGGACCGGGACCGGTGCCGGCGGATGGCTGGCGTCGCTGTGGGGTCAGAGCCACCCTGGGTTTGCCCTACCGGCAGCTACCTCCGGTGAACTCGCCTATTTCGTGCGGGAGGCCTGGCCGTCGGAGACCACCGGCACCTCCCTCACCGCCGGGCTACTCGCGGAGGGGGAGGGGCTGGAGATCTCGGCTCGCTCTGCCCTTGTGGTTTTCGGAGATGGTATCGAACGCGACTTCCTGCGCCTCGAATGGGGGCAGAGGGTGACCGTGCGGAAGGCTGAGGGAGGGCTGAAGCTTGTGTGTCTGAAGTAGATTCCCTCCATGACGAATCGCCCTGTAGCCCTCGTGACCGGAGCAAACCGCGGTATCGGTCGCGCCATTGCCGTCGAACTCTCCTCAACGCATCGGATCTTGGTGGGCGGTCGTGATGCCGCCCGGGTCGGGGAGCTGGTCGCCGAGCTGCACGACGCGGCGCCCTTTGTTTGCGACCTGACGGACGAGGGAGCGCTCGCCGCGGCCTGCGCAGGGATCGGGCGGCTGGATGTGCTGGTCCACTCCGCTGGCATCGGGCGCTCGAATGACATCGGAGTCGCATCCCGGGCACTCTGGCGCGAGGTTTTCGAGACAAATGTGTTCGCCGTCGCCGATCTCACCCGTCTTCTTCTGCCCGCCCTCGAGGCCGCTCGGGGGATTGTGGTGGCCATCAACTCCGGGGCCGGGTTCTTCTCGAGCCCCGGTGGGGGGGTCTATGCCGGTTCCAAGTTCGCCCTGAGGGCGCTGACTGATGCCCTGCGCGAGGAGATGCGCGGAAAGGTGCGGGTCTGCTCCATCCATCCGGGGCGGACCGACACCGACATGCAACGTGAGCTGCAGGCGGCGATGGGCAACGAACACTACGACGGTGCGCGCTACGTTGCGCCCGAATCGGTGGCGGCTGCCGTGCGGCTGGCCGTCGACACCCCGGACAACGCCACCATCGAGCAGCTGAGCATCCGCCCCAGCGTTTCCTAAGCCGGCTTCGCCGCGCCCCTGTCCGGGCGGCGCCGTGCGGCGGTCCCGGTGACTTGACTCACAACGCCACTGTGCTACTGTATTAAGTACTTAATACGACAAGACGGAGGATGCATGGATTTCGATGCCAGCCGCCCGATCTGGCTCCAGCTCCGAGAGGAGTTCACCAGACGGATCGTCATCGGGAGATGGCCTCCGGGCAAGCAGATCCCCGGGGTCCGGGAGCTCGCGGTCGAACTCGGGGTCAACCCGAACACCGTCCAGCGAACCCTCGCCGAGCTGGAGCGCGACGGCCTGTGCCGCTCGGAGAG
The DNA here is from genome assembly GCA_013333945.2 of Propionibacterium sp. Taxonomy (GTDB): domain Bacteria; phylum Actinomycetota; class Actinomycetes; order Propionibacteriales; family Propionibacteriaceae; genus Arachnia. The sequence continues at coordinate 6,335 of JABCNW020000139.1, read as the reverse complement.
GGCGGTGGGGCGGTTCGTCACCGATGACGCGGAACTCGTTTCCCGGCTCCGGTGCGACCTGGCGGCGGGGGCGGCGGACGAATTCACAACCCGGGTGAAGGGTTTCGGGCTGACCGAGGCCGAAGCCGTGGCACTGATCACAGAAAGGTGGAACCAGCAATGAACGAGGCCGGCCCCAGGAGCAACGGGCCACTGATCGAGGTCCGCGGCCTGAACAAGAACTTCGGGCCGATCCCGGCGCTCGCGGGCGTGGACCTGGAACTCGCGGGCGGGCAGGTGATCGGCCTGCTCGGGGAGAACGGTTGCGGCAAGACCACGCTGCTGAAAGTACTGGCCGGGGTCATGCAGGACCACGCCGGGCGTGTGAGGATCGCGGGCAGGCGCCTGGGTCCCGGAACAAAGGCATGTGTGAGTTTCCTGCCCGATGCCAGTTATCTGAAGGACTCGGCCACCGTCTCGCAGTGCATCGGGATGTTCTCGGACTTCTTCTCGGATTTCCGGGCCGACAAGGCCAGCGACATGATCAAGTTCTTCGGCCTCGCGGAGAACATGAAGCTGAAGCAGATGAGCAAGGGCATGCGTGAGAAGGCGCAGATCGCCCTGGCAATGTCGCGCGACGCCAAGGTCTTCCTGCTCGACGAACCCATCTCCGGGGTCGACCCGGCTGCGCGAGACGTGATCCTCAAGGGAATCGTGCGCAACCTGGAGTCAGACGCCCTGGTTCTCATCTCAACCCACCTCATCCACGATCTCGAAACGGTCCTCGACGCCGTCGTCATGATGCGCCACGGCAAGGTCCTGCTGACCGGGCAGGTGGACGATCTCCGCGCCGAACACGGGCTGTCCATCGACGCGCTCTTCCGAAAGGTCTACTCATGGTCCGCACACTGATCAAACACGAGGCCCTCCGCACCGGCCCCATGATGGGCCTGGTATTCGGAGTGGGCACCCTGGTGCTGCTGGGATCGGGTTTTCTGACCCATCTCAATGTTCCCGTGGTTTCCGCGGTGTTCGGGGTTTTCGGCCTCTTCCTCGTAGGAGGCATGTGGCCCTTCATCCAGCTCGTCCTCGCGGTCGATTTCTGGCGGACATCCTGGGGGAGGATGGGGTACCTGACTCACAGCCTTCCGGTCAGGGGCTCGGCGATCCTCGGCGCGCGACTGGTCTGGGGCGCCGTGGTCCAGGTGATCGCCCTGATATGGACGGTGTTGGCCTCGCTCGCGATGGTCTACCTGGGTGGCCCGGTCTTCCGGGGAGACGGGCCGGCCATGGAGGAGGCGATCCCGCGGTTCCTGGCTTCGCTGGGTGAGCTGCTGCCCTGGTGGCAATGGGTGTTGGTGGTGCTGCTGGCCCTGTTTCTGGGGTGGTTCTATCTCGTCATGTTCTATTTCGCCGCCACGATCGGCAGCGATCCGAAACTGGCCGGGTTTGGCGTCGCGGGGCCGATTCTGGCCTGGATCGCCAGCTATCTGGTGACCAGCATCCTGTTTCTCGGGGCGATCTTCCTTCCCATAGGCCTGACATATGCGGGCGGGGGCCTGGACCTCGGTCTTGTTGACACGCTGCACGCCTACCAGGTGAAGGAGAGCACCATTATTCCCCTCGGTTGGGTGGTCGCGATGGTGGTGCTTGCTGTGGCTTTCGTCCCGTGGATGGTCCACAACTGGAATCGCAGGATCTCGCTCCGGTGAACCCGGAACCCCAGGCCCCGGTCGTGTCCAAACGCGACCGGGGCTTGTCGCGTCTATCGTGTGGCAAATGGATCGGTACCGCGATGACGTGCTGCGCCCCGGCTGGCAGAGGGCCCACTTGAAGAAAACCCGCGACATTCCCGTCGAGAAGGATCTCGTGGTCGAGTTCGACGACTTCTGCGGGGCCGTGGTCGGCTGGGAGAACGGCATCGTCGTGCTGGAGGACCGCAAGGGGAAGAAACGCAGCTTCCCCTTCGGGCCGGGATTCCTGCTCGAAGGAGAACCGGTTGCTATCCGCCCGCCTCTGCGTGCCGCGGCGGCGAAGCCCCGCTACACCGCATCCGGATCCCGGATCTCGGAAACCCCGGAGCCGGCGAAGGAGGCGCTGCCATCTCGCATCTACGTCGAGGGCCGTCACGACGCCGAACTGGTGGAGAAGGTGTGGGGCGATGATCTGCGCCACGTGGGAGTGGTCGTGGAATATCTGGGCGGCATCGACGACCTGCCTACCATCGTCGCCGAGTTCAGGCCCGGTCCCGGCCGCCGGCTAGGGGTGCTGGTCGACCACCTAGTGGCGGGTAGCAAGGAGTCACGGATTGCGAAGCAGGTGGCTCGAGCTGGATACCGCGACCATGTGTTCGTCACCGGACACGAGTTCATAGATATCTGGCAAGCCATCAAACCTGAACGCATCGGGCGCAAAGCTTGGCCCCAGGTCCCCAGGGACCAGGACTTCAAGAAAGGGACACTCAAGGCTCTCGGTCTGCCTCACGCCGACCAAGCCGACATCGCGCGGGCGTGGCAGGCGATGCTCGCCCGGGTGCGGACCTGGCGCGACCTCGAACCCCAGCTAAACCAGCGCATGGAACTGCTGATCGATTTCGTCACGCAGGACCACCTCGACCTTGGATAGTGTGACCCCATGGACACCGCAGCCATCCTCGAGTTGATCAAGGAGACCGCCGAAAAGGTCATCAATCCCCGGTTCCGGGCGCTGGAACAGGCGGATGTGGAGTCGAAGACATCGCCGGATGATCTGGTCACCATCGCGGACAGAGAGGCCGAGGTCCTCCTCGCATCCGAATTGCGCCGGATCTATCCGGACGCTCTGGTGATCGGGGAGGAGGCGGTGTTCGCCAATCCGGGGCTGCGCCGAGAACTGCCTAGTGCGGAGCACGCTTTGGTAATCGACCCAATCGACGGAACCCGCAACTTTGTCGAGGGACGCCCGGAACATGGGGTGATGCTGGCCGAAACCCGGAGTGGGATAACCACTCGGGGATGGATCTGGCAGCCGCGGACCGGTCGCGGCTACGTCGCTGAGAAGGGTGCCGGGGTGCGCCTCAACGATGAGCCGGTCGTCCCACAAAAGCACGACCGTTCACCGCTTGGGGCATCGTCCAAGAAGCATGTTCAAGGTTTTACCGGGAGTGGTGAACTCTCCCCAGTGGTCCGTTCCCTCTTCGCCTGTGCGTTCGACTACCCAAGGGTATTGCACGGGGAACTTGACTTCATTCATTACACCAAGGTGATGCCGTGGGACCATCTGGCAGGATCACTGATGGTGGTTGAGAACGGCGGGGTTTCCCGGACCATGGACGGCGTCGACTATGTGGCGGCCAGTGAGGCCAGTGGGCTGCTGGTGGCCCGTGACCCTGCGGTCTGGGAGACCGCCCACCGTTGCCTGGCCGGAATGTTCAACTGAGCTCAGACCAACGGCAGGTGTCGTCTTGGTTCGATCCCCTTCTCGGCTAGCTGCCGGTAGATGAGGGGCAGCGCCACCTGCATCGTCTCCTCGCCGAAAGGCCACTCCGCGGACTCGAGGGCGTGTTCCAGCCTCACGCCCCGGTGAACGAGGTTCGCGACCGTGCCCTGGATCATGGCGATCTCGGCCCGCTGTTGGAAGCAGAACTCTTGGTTCACCGCCAACTTCTCACCGCCTGCTGAGGCGTGTCCGGGGACGAAACGCGTTGCCTCGGTGGATGCTCCCAGCGCGTCATCGAGGACCTTCGGCCAGTTGCAGACATCGGATGCGGGACCGAACTGGGGATCGCCCGCGCTCTCGATGAGGTCTCCCATGAAGATGACATCCTCCCCGGGAACCACCACGATGACGTCGGCCCGGGTGTGTGCGGGACCCAGATGGAGCATCTCGAGGCGAATACCCCCCAGATCCAGGGATTTGGCGAGGGAGAAGGTCTCGTCCGGTGTCGGCAGTTGCGAGAGCCCGATGGCAGTCGCTGCATCCAGCACCTCGGCTTCCGGATTACGGAGCAAGTCCTCGTGGGCAATGGATGTGACCTCCGTCATTCCGGCCAGACCGAACCAGTGGTCATGATGCGGATGGGTGATCACCACGTGGCTGACCGGAATCCCGACCAGGTCGCGTGCCCTCTCCAGTAACACCGCGCCCTGTTCGGGTGTGGAACCGCAGTCGATGAGCGCGGCCTGCTGCTCGCCGGCGATCAGTCCGATGCTCACCCCATAGGGCTGTAAGACGCAGATGTGGATGGAGGGGGTCACGGATCGCCACGTTCCGATGGACGACTTGCTCATGGACTGAGAGTACAGCTGTGGGCCGGATCTGCCGGCGTGCTCTACACTGGCACTCGCATGCTTCGAGTGCCAATGAGGAGGTGATCATGCTCGACGAGAGGAAGATGCAGGTTTTGCGAGCCATCGTCACGGACTACGTGGCCAGCCGTGAGCCTGTTGGCTCCAAGGCTCTCGTGGAGAGACACCAGCTCGGGGTTTCCCCGGCAACGGTACGCAATGACATGGCCGTGCTCGAGGAGGAGGGCTACATCGCCCAGCCCCACACCAGCGCAGGGCGCATTCCCACCGACAAGGGCTACCGGCTCTTCGTCGACAAGCTCGCCACGATAAAACCGCTCTCCGCGGCCGAGCGGAAGGCGATCAACGCCTTCATGGCCGGGGCCCTGGACCTCAACGACCTGGTTGCTCGTACCGTGCGCCTACTGGCTCAACTGACCCATCAGGTGGCGATCGTCCAGTACCCTTCGGCGCAGCGCAGCACCATCGCGCACGCCGAACTGGTGCAGCTGGCCCCGGGACGACTCCTGGTCATCGTGGTCAGCTCCACGGGCCGGGTGGATCAGCAGATACTGGAATGTCCAGGCCTGGACCCAGAGGTGGTGCATATGGCCAACCTCAGTCTCAGAGAAGCCGCGGTCGGGCGCACCGCGGCCGATGCGGTGAATCGGATGGTTACCGTCCTGGACGAACTTGATCCAGCCCGACGTTCTCAGGTCAATCCAGTGTTCGCCGTCGCCCTTGAACTGCTCGGGGCAGCGCCGACCGCCCAAGTCTTGGTGGCTGGCGTGCCGAATCTTGCTGGTCACTCCTTCACCACGGGACTTCGCCCCCTCTTGGAGGCCTTGGAGGAGCAGGTGGTGCTGCTTCGTCTCCTTGATGAAGCGACCAGCGATGACATCACGGTGCGAATCGGGGCTGAGAACACCGCGGAGGGTTTCAAGTCCACGTCCTTGGTCGCCACGGGCTACTCGGTCGGCAGCGAGCGCGCCGCATCACTTGGGGTGGTCGGTCCTACCCGCATGGACTATCCCTCCACCATCGCATCCGTACGCGCCGTTGCGCGATACGTGAGTCGTATCCTCACAGAAGGCTGAGCATTGAGCAAGAACTACTACGACATCCTCGGAGTCGACGAGGATGCTACGACAGAACAGATTAAGAAGGCCTATCGTCGCAAGGCCATGAAGGTGCATCCCGACGTGGCGCAGGGCGAGGATGCAGCCGAGAAGTTCAAAGAACTCAGCGAGGCCTACGAGGTGCTCAATGACCCCAACAAACGAGCCATCTACGACCAGGGCGGTGATCCGCTCGGTCGCGGCGGCGCAGGGGGAACAGGTGGTTTCGGTGGAGCCGGGTTTGGTGGATTCGATTTCTCCACCATCATGGATGCCATGTTCGGGGGACAGGCCGCCGGTCGTGGCCCACGCTCCCGGGTTCAGCGAGGGCACGATGCTCTCGTCAGGGCTGGACTGGAACTTCACGAAGCGGTTTTCGGATGCACAAAATCAATCAGGATCGACACCGCTGTCGTGTGCCCCAAGTGCCAGGGGGCGGGCGGGGAGCCTGGCTCCAAACCCGTGACATGCACCACGTGCCGTGGGCAAGGTGAGGTGACCACGGTGCAGCGCAGCTTCATCGGGGACATCCGTACCGCGCAGCCGTGCCCCACCTGTCAGGGCTTCGGGACGATCATCCCCAACCCTTGTGGGGAATGTTCCGGGGAGGGACGGGTAAGCAGTTCCCGTGACATTTCCGTGCGCATCCCGGCAGGCGTGTCGACGGGGAACCGGATCCACTTGGATGGCCGAGGTGAGGTGGGGCGCGGTGGTGGTCCAGCTGGGGACCTGTACGTTGAACTGATCGTGGCCGAACATGAACGGTTCCGGCGTGACGGCGACAACCTGGAGGCGGTGATGACCCTGCCAATGACTGCGGCTGCCCTCGGCACCAGTGTCGAGTTGACCACCCTGGAAGCCGAGTGGGAGGGCTCTGAGGAGGCAGAACGGAAAGTCACCGTCGACGTTCCTGCAGGCACACAGTCAGGCACCCGGATACCGCTCAAGGATCGAGGCGTGCCCAGGCTACGTG
>JABCNW020000138.1 GCA_013333945.2 Propionibacterium sp. | reverse complement strand
GGATCTCCGGAGCGGTGATGCTGGAGGGCGTGCGCGCCTGCGGGAAGACCCGAACTGCCCTGGAAGCTGCGGGATCGTCGGTGCTCATGGACGATCCCGCAGCGCGGGCGCTCAACGACCTCGCCCCAGGGCAGCTTCTCATCGGTGCCCGTCCCCGCCTGCTGGACGAATGGCAGATCATTCCCGAGGTCTGGGACCAGGTGCGGCGCGCCGTCGACCGGGAACCCACCCCCGGGCAGTTCATTCTCACCGGATCTGCGACCCCGGCGGACGATCACACCCGGCACACGGGAGCCGGACGTTTCATGCGTCAGCGGATGCGAACCCTCTCCTGGTGGGAACACGACCCCGGATTCGGTGCGGTCTCTTTGTCGAGGCTCTTCGAAGGTGAGCGACCGGCGGGGGAACCGGAAGCGCTGACCTTCGAGGAGGTTCTCGGTCGGCTTCTGCGCCCTGGTTTTCCGGCGTGGCGTGAGGCCCCGCCCGAGGACGCGGCCCTGCTCCTGCGTGGGTATTTGGATGAGGTCATCCGCACCGATCTGTTGAGGCTCGGGGGGATCCGGAACTCACCCGCGGTGGTCGAGGCGTTGCTCACCGCCATCGCCGCGAGCAGCGCCTCCGCCGTCTCCTTCCAGACCCTGGCCCGGGATCTCGCGCCGATCGCACCGGACCTGTCGGCCACAACCGTCAGCCGCTACGTGGACCTGCTGGCCCGGATTTTCGTCGTTGAGCGGCAACAACCCTGGGCGCCGAAGCTACGCTCACGGGCCAGGCTCCGGACCTCCCCGAAACTGCACCTGGCCGATCCCGCGCTGGCCGCGGTTGCCCTCCAGGCGCCACTGTCCTCGTTGCAACAGGGCCCGGCCACCGCAGGCGCCCTGTTCGAGAGTGCGGTTCACCACGACTTGACGGTGCTGGCGATTGCTTTCGGGGGAAGGGTCCAGCACTACCGGGATTCCAACGGCTATGAGATCGACGCCGTAGTGGTGCATCCCGATGGCCGCTGGGGTGCGGTCGAGGTCAAGCTGGCCGGGGCTCGGATCGCGAACGGGCACAGGGCCCTAACCTCCGCGCTGGAGCAGATCGACGGGGAACCATCGTTCCGTCTGATCGTCACCGGAACGGGCCCGGTCCTGACCCTGGACGATGGCACGGTCACGTGCGGGCTCCACCGGCTGTGCCCGTAGTTGGGTCCTGGTGCGGAAGTCATGCCCGGCTGCGGCGCACCGGATCGGTGGTCCGACGTCCCGTCCGGGGCGTCCTCACCCAGGTGACTCTCTTCGCAGCAGGCCCTAAGGGACTCGCCGTCGCCATGAACCTCTATCCTTGGTTCCCGACCAGGAGGACCAATGATCCAGCACCTTGCCGTGCAGATGCGCGCGGCCATAGCCGAGCACGCTGACCGCCCAGCCACCCGGATCCGGGTCGGCGAGGGCTGGCGCACCCACACCTTCCGAGAGTTCGGTAAGCGCATCGACGAGGCGGCTCAGGGGCTGTTGGACCGGGGAATCCAGCCGGGAGACCGCATCGGGTTGTTCGCGAACAACTGCCCCGAGTGGTCGGAGATCGACTTCGGTGCCGCCACAGTGAGGGCCATCCCGGTGCCCATCTACGCCACCTCCACCCCAGCACAGATCCGGCACATCGCCGCCGACTCCGGGCTACGGATCCTGTTCGTGGGCGGTCGCAGCGAGTGTGAACGCGTCCTGGAGGTCGCCGATGATCTGCCCGAACTGGAGCACGTGGTGATTCTCGAACCCTGGGAGGGCATGCCGGAACGGATCATCACCTACGACGACTTCCGCTCCAACCCCGACTCCCGGGCCCTGGAGGCCCGTCTCGCTCAAGCGGGCCCCGATGACCTGGCATCGATCATCTACACCTCCGGTACCACGGGAGACCCGAAGGGAGTGATGCTCAAGCACTCCGCGATGATCGCCCAGAAAGAGGCGATCGAGGAACTGTTTCACTTCGGGCCGGAGGAACATTCGTTGTGTTTCCTGCCCCTCTCGCACGCGTTAGAGCGGGCATGGACCAGCATCGTGCTGCTCAAGGGCTGCATGAACACCTACGTTCCTGACCCCCGCACCGTTGCCGAGGCCCTGGTGCAGGCGAAGCCGACGCTGCTCGTGAGCGTTCCGAAGCTCTACGAGAAGGTCTTCGCGACCGCTCACGCGAAGGTCGCGGCCTCGGGGATCAAACGTGGCATCTTCAAGTGGGCGCTGCGCGTGGGGGCCCGGAACCAGCGGGCCTACCGCAAGGGAAGGCGACCTGCGTGGTTGTGGCGCGCCCAGCTCGGCATGGCCGACCGGCTCGTCCTGTCCTCGATCCGCGTCGCCCTGGGCGGCAACAAAGCGGTCCTGGCCTGTGGTGGGGCGCCGCTGCGCAAGGAGATCGAGGAGTTCTTCTCCGCGGTTGGGATGCCCATCTACACCGGCTATGGACTGACCGAGGCCTCACCGCTGGTGACCTTCAACTCGCCGGGTGGGTTCAAGATCGGCACGACGGGGCGGGTGCTCGAGGGCGGGCAGCTGCACATCGGCGAGCACGGTGAGGTGCTGTTCCGTGGCCCGAATGTGATGGCCGGGTACTGGAACAACGAGGAGGCCACCGCCGCCGCCATCGACTCCGACGGTTGGCTACACACCGGGGACGCCGGATACGTCGATGTTGACGGGTTCTTGGTCATCACCGACCGCATCAAGGACATCATCGTCACTTTGGGCGGCAAGAACGTCGCTCCGCAGCCCATCGAGGGGCTCATTCTCGCCGATCCACTGTTCGAGCACGCCGTCCTGCTCGGCGACAACAGGCCCTGTGTGACGCTGCTGGTCAAACCGTCGCTGCCGCACGTGGAGGAGCTCGGGAAGTTGATGCAGTGGCCGGGGGAGGTGGCCGATTGGTTGAAGTCCAACGAACTGGCCGAGGAGCTGCGTCGGAGGGTCACCGCCCTGACCGACAAGCTCCCAAGCCAGGAGAAACCCCGCGCTACCGAGCTGATGGATGATGACCTCACCACCGACAACGGCCTGCTCACCCCGCCGTTGAAAGTGCGCCGTCGGCAGGTGGAGGAGCGTTTCAAGGAACTCATCGACGGCATGTATGAGGCACTGGAACGACGTCTGCGCTCCAACTGAACATCGGTCAGACGGGTTTCCTGCCGGATGTGTTGGAAACCGCCTCTCGCAGAACTGGTTGAGCCCCTCGAAGTGATCGCGAATGCCCTGGAAACTCCTCTCGAGATCGTCGTGAATGCGATTTCTGTGGCGTTCCATGACTCGCGAACAGGTCTCTTGGGGTCACTGCAGGTGAGTGAGAGTGCTGCCTTCAATCGCACCAGAATGTGAGAATCAAATTGATTCAAATCTCTACTGACTTTTCTACCATGATCCTGCGCAGAGAGGGAGATGCCGCCCGAGACTGGTTGGAGGCGTTGCCATATACGGTGGGGGATCTGCTCGACAGGTGGCACCTTCGCCAGGAGGGGCCGCCGATGTACGGGATGTGTGCGGTGGTCCTGCCTGTTCATTGCGAGGATGGGAAACGCGGTGCCCTGAAAGTGAGTTGGGTCGATGACGAGACCCGGCTCGAGTCCGTTGCATTACGCACGTGGGGCGGTCATGGAGCGGTCTCGGTGTTGCGCACCGACGAGAGGGCCGACGCCATGCTGTTGGAGCGGCTGGATGAGCGGCGGGTCCTTCTGGACGTCCCGATTCAGGAAGCGCTTGACACTGCCGCCGATCTTCTTCGAGAACTGCGCGTTCCTGCGCCCGCTGGGCTTCGCAGCGTCGGTGACATCGCTGCTCGGTGGGGCACGGAGTTTATCGAGGAGTGGCGGCGGCTCGGCGAACCGTGCACCGAGGAGCTCATCTCCTCTGCCGTCGATGTGTGTGCAGAGCTGGCCGTCCTGGCGTCGGAGCCCTCGCTGCTGCACGGTGATTTCCATTACGCGAACATCCTTGGTCGTGGCAAAGATGCGTGGGCCGCCATTGATCCGAAACCGTTGAAAGGTGATCCCGCGTACGAGGTGGTTCCGTTGTTGCGCAACCGCTGGAGTGAAGTCCGGGGCGGTGACGAAACGAACGCCACGGTGCGGCAACGGGTGGAACGGTTCGCCAGGAGGGCTGAGCTGGAGCCAATAACCGTGTGCTGGTGGTGTCTCGTGCGCAGTGTGGATGACGCGATGTGGTTTCAAGAACATGGCTACAAGGCCCGAGCGGAAATTTCTTGGGACATCGCAAGGTCGATGGTGGAGGACCTGTGATCGAGGTGTATAAGGTCGATCGACATCAACAGCACAGCGATGGAGATCGAAACAGGCGTGGATGAGTGAAGTGACAATCCGAAAGTAGTTGTTGCGGTCCTGATTGACGTCATGGACGTGAAATTCAATCGATAACGAAACGGCGGGGCAAGTAGAGCAAGGGATGACCTCAGTCAAGTCAATAAGGTCGGTGATCTTCCTTGAAAATGAACTAGGGGTTGAAATCCCAAGTGGCTAGTAGGAGCCGCGAAATTTCGAAGGTGTAAGAGAATTGCTGGACCGATCGTCTAGCTGGTATCTGCTTGAGCTGGCTTCGCAGGTCTTTGTGGCGCGGCTGGTCTAGCATGCAGTTTATATCTACGGACTTGCAGTAGTCTGGAGAGCTCAGTTTTCGGTATGGTGTCGATGACGGATGAGTGCTAAGAAGTGAGCTGGTGATGGCTATTGTCGGCTTGTTATGTTGATGCCCTTCTTTCTAGTCGGTGCTACTGCCCCTTTTTTCGTAGCGCCGTCACCACGTTACTGGTGCTATCATGTTGCCATGAGTTCGGCAACACTGTTGTGCAGTTCGAAGGTGAAAAGCTGGCCGCTAGATCTGCGTCTTGGAAGCACACCTTATGAGAAGAGTGTTGACGGAGTGTGATTTAGCTGCCACCTCTCATCGGGTGAGTTAGGCTGGATTTTGTTTAACAAATGGCCGCATTAGACTGTTCCGTAGGCGATGTAGGTATTGTGAAATAGAGGGTTGTTTAGAGTGGAAATAGTTGAAACTGTTGGCTGGATTCTTGTTGGTGTGCTTGGTTTTATCGATGGCCACCTAGGAGTCACAATCGCTTTTTTGGGTCTAGCTATAACTTGGTATAGAGTAAGTGGCGAGTGGCGTCAGTCGCGGGAATTGAATCTGCGAATTGCCTATCAGAACTTCTCTTCAAGTCAGGCGAAATTGGATCGCGGACAGTCGGACTTTTATCCAGGGTACTTCGATGGAGAGGGAAAGGGTAACTCCTTGGTTGCTCGTCCTGAGTGGTGATATTCTGGAGGGCGGCTCGTGAAGCTGGATTCTGTCACTGAAGTGCTTTCGGAGTATGAGTATGAGGATTGGGTTACTCCTTCCTTGGGGAGGGCAGGCTTGCTGCCCTATAGGAAGTGGGACCTTGAGGCTTATTCACAGAATCCCAAAGATGATTCCTGTGATGGCGTTGACTGTGGTTTGGAATGTTGAGTATGGGCGGCGATAGATGGTGTGGAGGATG
>JABCNW020000137.1 GCA_013333945.2 Propionibacterium sp. | reverse complement strand
CGGGATCGTCCATGAGCACCGACGATCCCGCAGCTTCCAGGGCAGTTCGGGTCTTCCCGCAGGCGCGCACGCCCTCCAGCATCACCGCTCCGGAGATCCTGAGCGCGCGTCTCATCGCGCCGTCCATCACGCGTGGAAGATACGCCCCGGTCACCGTCCACCTCCCTGGCCTTGATTCCGCAGACATTCTAGGCATCAGTTTGCAGACACTCTAGGCATCAGTTTGCAGACATCGTGGAGGCGGATGTGCAGAATCCGTTCTCAGGAGACCGGGACGCAGACCTCGGTGAGGTACTGAGCCGGGTCCTCGGCCTGGACGGGACCAACGATGTAGCGGTTGTACATGGGACCGGTGATCGTCAGTCCGGAGCGGGTGATGTACTCGGCCAGTTCCTCGTTGACGGGACCGAACTGGTCGTAGCCGCCGCGGAAGGTGGCCACCGCGACCCGCTGTTCCGGCAGTTCCCGGATCACGAGCGGTTCGGATGCGACGGTACCGGGGGCGACGGGTTCCCAGATCTCGATGTCGATGTCGGAGTCGCGGTACTCGGGGTCGTGGAAGGTGGCCCCGCAGGGCTCGCCGGTGTACGTGAGTCCCTGCGCCGTGAACGTTTCCATGAACTTCACCCACGCTTTGTGTTCGTCGGCGTAGGTGTCGATCTTCGTTCGCAGGGCGGCGACGAGCTGCGCGGGATGGGTGGTGACGGTGATGTCGGCCATGGTGGCCCTCCTCGTGGTGTGAGAGATGAGTCGGTCGATCTCGGCGATGCGGTGGCGGACAGCCTCGGCGTCGGCGACGAGTTGATCGCGCTGCACGGCGAGCGCGCGACCCAACGCCTCGGAGTCGTCGCGTTGCGGGAGCAGGGCGGCTATGGCGGAGACGGAGAACCCGACGTCACGCAGCTGACGGATCAGCGTCGCGTCACGCACCTGCGAGGATGCGTAGAACCGGTGACCGGTGAAGTCGTCGATGGTGGCAGGGCTCAGGACGCCGTTGGCGTCGTAGTAGCGCAGCATCCGCACCGACAGCCGGGTGAGAGTGGAGAATTCACCGATCCGGATCAGTCTCGTCTCTGTCATGACACCATCGTGGGACCTGACACCGTGTCAGGGTCAACCGGGCCGGATTCCACACCACGATCACGACCTGCAAGACTCTCCGCCATGAATCCAGCTCCCTGGCGCAATCGGCTGAGTTTCGGACTGGGCACACTCGGTCGCGACATGTCTGCCGCGCTGGTCAGCATGTACCTAATGTTCTATCTCACCGATGTGCTGCACATCTCACAGTCGGCGACGGCGGTGGTGACCGTGGTCCTGGTTGCGATGCGGATCTTCGATGCCCTCAACGATCCCTTCATGGGGGTCATCGTCGACAACACCCGCTCCCGGTTCGGCAAGTTCAAGCCGTGGATCGCGCTGGGCGCGGTGTTGTGGGGGGCCGCCACGCTGGGGATCTTCGTGGACATCGGGGTCTCGGGGGTTGCCTTCCTGGTGTGGTTCACCGTGATCTACCTGGTGTGGTCGGTGGCCTACACCATCAACGACATCTCCTTCTGGGGCATGCTGCCCGCCCTCTCCCAGGACCTGAAGGAGCGGGAACGCATCGGGGTGATCGCCAGGATCTGCGCCAACCTCGGGTTGTTCTCGGTGGTGGTGGCGGTGGTGCCCGCGACGAAGGCGCTCGGCGGGCTGCTCGGCAGCGAGCAGCTGGGATGGCTGGCCTTCGCGGCGCTGCTGGTGGTGCTGATGCTGGGCTTCCAGTCGTTGACGCTGCTGTTCACCCGGCAACAGGTGGCGGTGGGGGCATCGCAGACCCCGTTCCGGGAACTGGTGCGGGTGATCGGCCACAACGACCAGCTGCTGTGGGCGGCGGGGGCGATGCTGTGTTTCATGGGCGGTTACATGACCGTCACGAGCCTCGGCATCTACTACTTCAAGTACGTCTACCGCGACGAGGCCGCCTACTCGGTGTTCGCCGCCATCCTCGCGGTGACGCAGCTGGCCGGGCTGGCGCTCTTCCCGCTGGTTCGAAGGTTCCTGCGTCGTTTCCAGATCCACACCTTGGCCACCCTCCTGTGCCTGGCGGGGCTGGTGGTGTTCTGGTTCGCGGGTTCGTCGCTGACGGTGGTGGCGGTCGCGGGGGTGCTGCTGTTCACCGGGCAGGCTTTCATCCAGTTGCTGATGCTGATGTTCGTCGCCGACTGCGTCGAGTACGGGCAGTGGAAGCTGGGACGTCGCAACGAGTCGGTGACGTTGGCGGTGCAGCCGTTCATCTACAAGGCCTCGAACGCCATCGGCAGCGGGTTCGTCGGCCTGGCGCTGCTGGTCTCCGGGATCAGCGGAGCCCGGGGGGTCGAGGAAGTGACTGCTGCCGGGATCGTCGCATTCAAGTCGGTGATGCTGCTGATCCCCATGGCTCTGATCGCGACGAGCTGGCTGATCCTGCGAGCCGGGTACCGGCTCGACGAGAAACGCTACACCGAGATCCTCGCCGATTTGGAGGGCAGACAAGACGCCGCCTGACGATCTCCCTCCCCAGGCGAAACCATCTCCCCAACCTCCCTACTCGTGGACCAGCAGGGCGGCCACCGCTACCTCGAGGGCGTCTTCGAACATGGTTTCGCGCTCGGTGGCTGTGAGGTCGGCGGAGTGGTCGAGGAGATGATCGGAGCCGGTCAACACCGCTAGGGCCTCGGCGTTGTTGCGGGCAGCCGCCGCGTACAGACCCGCGGCCTCCATCTCGACCGCGAGGGTGCCCAGCTTGGACAACTCCGGGGTGATGTCGGTGCGGGGGTGGTAGAAGTAGTCGCTGGTGAACACGGCTCCGACGTGGACCGCTCTGCCGCTGCCCCGTCGCGCCTGCGCCACGGCGGCGGCGAGCATGTCGAAGGTCGGCGCCAGCGACAACGTCCCCCCGGGCACGGCAACGGTGGCCACCGAGGAGTCGGTGTGCGCTGCGGAGGCGATCACGACGTCGCGGACGTGCACCCTGGGCGAGAAGGCCCCACAGGTGCCGACTCGGCAGATGCGCCTCACCCCGTGGCGGGAGAACAGTTCGGTGGCGTAGATGGACATCGATGGAACCCCCATCCCGGAGGCGGTCACGGTGACGGGAACCCCGTCGAGGGTGCCGGTCCAGGTTCCGATGCCCCGGACGTCGGAAACCAGCTGGGCGCCGTCGAGCCGGTTCCGGGCGATGTGTTCGGCGCGACGCGGGTCGCCGGGCATGAGTACCAGAGGGGCGATCTCACCGGTTTCACGGGAGAAGTGCGGAGTTGATGACATGACAGGAGCCTAGCCACGTACGATGACCGGATGGATGCCACCGGTGATGTGGTGCTGAGACCACCGGAATTCTCCGACGCCGAACCCCTGCACCTGCTTTTCCGGGATCCCGGGGTGATGCGTTGGATCGGGGATGGGCGGGTGCGGGATCTCGCGTACTACGAGGATTTCGTGCACCACCAGCGCGCGTTGTTCCGCACCAGGGGCTACTGCTTCCACACGTTGTGCGTCGAGGGCCGGGTAGCCGGCTTCGCGGGCCTTCACGACTGGAACGCGGAGTGGGGGCCGACGGGATCCGTCGAGCTCGGATACCGGCTCGGAAAGCGTTACTGGGGCCGGGGCATCGCATTCGACGCGGCGCGCAGGGTACTCTCGGGTGTCCCACATCTGCCGCTCACCGCGATGATCGCGGTCGGGAACACCCGATCCGAACGCCTGGCGCTGCGACTCGGATTCGTGGCCGCCGAATCCTATCGGATCCCGGGTGGCGGCGAGGCCCGCTGCCATCGTCGCGGGGCGGGTACCGGGTCGTGAAAAAGTTCAAGCCCCGGATCCATCCGATCCGGGGCAGTGGCAGGTGTTGGATTTGAACCAACGTAGGCAACGCCGACGGTTTTACAGACCGCTCCCTTTGGCCGCTCGGGCAACCTGCCGAAAGCTGGCTGACCAGCGACGGAAAGAGTATCAGTGCCGGACGGATACGTCCAACCCGGGGTGCGAACGGGCTCCCGTGAAAAGTTTTGAGGCTGTGGTGAAAGGTTTTGTACCGTCTACCCCACATTTTCTTTCCACATGACATAACTCGCGGGATGCGAAGCGACGGGGTGGCGGGTGGCGGAGCGGCGGGGAGAAGGACCGAATGGGGCTGGCACAATGGGTGCCCCACGATCCGAGGAGGAACCCATGGCAGCGGACAGCTCTTTCGACGTCGTCAGCAAAGTTGATCGCCAAGAGGTGGACAACGCGCTGAACCAGGCCGCCAAGGAGGTGTCGCAACGCTTCGACTTCAAGAACACCGACTCCTCCATCCGCTGGTCCGGGGAGGCCATCGAGATCGAGTCGAGCGGCGAGGAGCGTGCGAAGGCAGTGCTGGATGTGTTCCAGTCGAAGCTCGTCAAACGCGGGGTGTCGTTGAAGGCCCTCGACACCGGCGAACCCCGCATTTCCGGGAAGAAGTGGAAGATCACCTGCACCACCAAACAGGGCATCAAGCAAGAGGACGCAAAGAAAATCTCCAAGCTGGTGCGCGACGAGGGCCCCAAGGGCGTGAAAGTGCAGATCCAGGGCGACGAACTGCGGGTCAGCTCGAAGTCACGCGACCACCTCCAAGAGGTCCAGCGCCTCATCAAGGAGGCCGACTACGACTTCGCCGTCCAGTTCGTGAACTACCGCTGAACCAGCGGGGTCGCCGAGCCGACCACCAGCGACGGGGATGGCACCGGGAGTGCCCGTCCCCGTGGCCGCTGGGCCATCGCGGCGATACCGCGACCCCTCAGGCTTTCGCGACCGCCAGGAACATCGGGAAGTCCTGGCGCTCGCCGTCGACCTCCTTGCCGACCACCCCGGCGTCGTGGAAACAGACGTCATGGTATCCCGCCTCCTCCAGCCAGCCACGCAGTTCGTCGCGGCAGAAGCCGTGATGGCCGTGGAAATCGACAACAGTGGCGTGGTAGCGCTGCGCGGCGTCGTGGTCGAGGTCGGCGATCGCCACCACACCGCCTGGGGCCATCACCCGACGCAGCTCCCCCAGCAGGGCCGGCACGTCATCGACATGGTGGAGAAACATCTGCGCCAGCGCCAGCTCGTAGGGACCACCCGGGATCCCCTCAGCGAGGTCGGTCACCGCGGCGCTCCAACCCTCCAATCTCTCGGACGCCAAGGCCTTCGACGCGACCTCGATCATCGCAGGTGAGGCGTCCAGCAGGGTGGTGGGCCCAAGCACGTCGGCCAGGCAGCGGGCAAGCATTCCCGTTCCGGAACCCAGCTCGACCGTCACCGGATGCCCGTCGAGGGGCACCACCGAACGCATAACTGCAGCGACCCTTCGAACCCTGGCCATCCGCTCCAGGTCGTCGTCCCAGGTGGCAGCCCGTTCGTCAAAATCTTCACCCATGGCCTGAGCCTACCGGGCGACTTCGGTGGCCCGCTTCGGGATCAGGTGGACCACCGCGACAATCACCGCTCCGACCGCGAGGCCAAGCACAGCGGAGCACGCGGTCTCTACCACCCATTCGAGCACCTCACCGGTCACCGGCACCGAGGCGGTGGCATGGGCCAGACCATGCACCAGCCCCAGGGGCGCACCCCACCCGAGCTTGGCGGCTCCATCGAGCAGGATGTGGCCACCGACCCACAGCATGGCGGCGATCCCGATCACCGACAGCGCGGCCAGCAACTTCGGCATGGCACCCACCAGAAAACCCCCGAGCGCACGCCCCGCCCCCGTGCCCTCCTTCAGTTTCAGGCCGACGTCGTCCATTTTCACGATCAACGCCACCACGCCGTAGACCAGCAGCGTGATCAGGATCCCGACCAGCACCAACGTGATCGCACGGCGCCAGAAACCCTCCTCGGCGAGGGAATTCAAAGAGATCACCATGATCTCCGCTGACAGGATGAAATCGGTGGTGACGGCGCCGCGCACCAGGGCGTTCTCGTCCTGCTCACCGCGATCCGCGACCGGCTCTTCCTCATGATGTCCAGAGAGCGCCTCCCAGAACTTCTCAGCACCCTCAAAACACAAATAGGTGCCGCCGATCATCAGGATCGGAGTCAGGATCCAGGGAATGAACTGACTCAAAGCCAGCGCCACCACCAGGATGATCGCCTTGTTCCGCAACGATCCCTTCGCGATCCGCCAGATGATCGGCAGTTCCCGGGCAGGGCTCAGGCCCGTGACGTAACGGGGGGTGACGGCGGCGTCGTCGATCCCCACCGCCATTGCCTTGGTGCTGGTTACGCTGGTCAGTTTCGCGATCATCGCCACGTCGTCCAGCAGCGCGGCCAGGCCTCCGGCCATGTGTTTCCTCCAACTTCTCGGGTCGTCACAGAAGGTAGCACTCCGGTCGGCACTACCATGCGACGCCATGAGCACCCTGCGCCTGATCTCCCACAACGTCAACGGCATCCGAGCCGCCCTGCGCCGAGGCCTGCACGATTTGTGGCGACGCGAGAGGGCCGATGTCATCTGCCTGCAGGAGGTACGCTGCCGCCTCAAGGACCTGCCCGGTGACGCCTTCGCCGGGCACCACGTCGCGTGGTCCATCGGCGAGCTAGCGGGTCGCAACGGCGTGGCGGTCCTGACCCGTAATGCGCCGGAACGAGTCGCCACCCTCGACGGCACCGCGGTGGTCGTCGCGCCCGACGGCACAGCCAGCGAGTCGGAGGTGGAGCGGGTGGGCAACCGCGACCTGGCTGCCTTCGCCGGCGAGGGCCGCTACGTGGAAGTGGATCTGACCGGGGTTCCCATCCGTGTGGCCTCCCTCTACCTCCCCAAGGGCGCCGTCCCGGAACACCACGCCCGGAAACCCGAGGAAGCTGACACCCCGAAATACGAACGAAAGATGAAATTCATGTCCGGGCTGGCACGTCACCTGACCCAGGCCCGCAGATCCGCGGCGCAGGCCGGGCGCGAGTACGTGATCGTCGGTGACTTCAACATCGCCAACACCCGACATGACCTCAAGAACTGGCGTTCCAACCAGCGCACCGATGGTTTCCTGCCCGAGGAACGCGACTGGTTCACCGCTCAGCTCGGTCCCCGGACCCTCGTCGACGTGGTGCGTGCCATGCACCCGGACCAGGACGGCCCCTACTCGTGGTGGTCGTGGCGGGGCCAGGCATTCGCGAACGACGCGGGATGGCGCATCGACTACCACCTGACGACGCCGAGGCTGGCACGGTCGGCGGTCAGGGCGGAATCACTGCGCGAATCCGACTACGACTCCCGGGTCAGCGACCACTGCCCCGTCGCAGTCGACTACGACCTGACCAAGCTTTCCTGAGAAACCCCGGCGTCCCACTGCTGGGTGAGTTCGTGGGCCTTCACGGACTCCCAGATCGCCCAGACCAGCAGCAGCGCAACCAGCCAGGTTCCGTTCCGAACCGCAAAGACCATGGCTTCGTAGGCCAGCAGAACCGCGGAAATGATGATCGCGATCCGGAGCCGGCGGGTGCTAGGGCGGGTCATGGGAAACAACACCCCGCCCCACAGCAGGTACCAGGAGTGGAGGGCCGGAAGGGTGAACGCCGACAGCAACAACCCCCACCCGGTGAAGTTGAGGGGGCGACGTCCGAGGTGGCGGACAGCCAGCCACACGATCCCGATGGCGCAGACCAGAAGTCCGAGGGAACGCATCGCCCCCACGGCTGCCTTGCCACCCTGATCGATGCCCATGAGGTTGAGGAGGTATTCAATGGCTTCACCCAGCAGATTGAACGGCGAAGCGCTGGTGACCTTGCCAGGAACATCGACCGCATTCACCCAGCCGAATCCAAGCCCTGTCACGACACTCAGCAGCACGAATACCGCCACTGAAACGGCCAACGACGCCAAGGCCCTGGCCGCGGCAGCTGCCAGGGGACGAAGTTTCCAGGAGGTCCAGGGGTGAGTGATGAAGGGCAGGGCCACTGCGACGAAGACCGCGGGCTGTTTGATGGCGGCCCCCACCCCGACTGCGACCGCCCCCCACCACCAGGTGCGCCACCTGGTGGTGACCCAGATCCCCATCATCGCCAGGCCCATCATGAGGGCGTCGTTGTGGGCACCGCCCACAAAGTCGATGATGACGATGGGGTTGGCCAGGACAAACCAGCTGGCGGCAGCCGGGTTAATACCGAAACGCCCCGCAATCCGAGGCACACACCACCCGATCATTCCCACACCGATCAGCGCGGGAAGCCGCATGATCACCGCGGACCAGTAGGGATCGAATCCAACCAGCACGATCAACCAGTGGTTCATCCTGAGAGCCAGGGGTCCGTAGGGTGCCGCTGTATCGCGCCACACCCAGGCCACCTGGTCGGCGAACTGCCCGGGCAGGATCCCGGGACCCACCAGGTAGGGGTTGAGATCGTTGTGAAGCAACCAGCCCTGAGCCGCGTAAGAGTAGGCGTCGTGACTGAAGATCGGCGGAGCGATCAGCATAGGGGCCGCGACGATCACAAGCATTGCCCAGTGACGCAGCTGCGGCTGTCCCCGCGCTTCTCGCCGCGCCGGGCGCACCCTGAGCCAAAACTCGAGCATCAGGGCCAGCCCTGCCATGGTGATGGCGGTTCCGACCCACGTCCACTCGACGCCAGCCAGCCCGTACGAAGACATCGCTCGGGTCAGCGGGGAGGTCCGAGGCAGGTAGGCGGGGGTCAGTGACCCCAACACCAGCAGCACCGAACCAAGGCATCCCGCAAGTACGGCACGTGTGTTGAAGGCGTCCTTGAAAGCCTTCAACCCACGTAACGCCGCAGCCTGCACCACCTGCATCAATTCTCCTCCCGCTGCCGCATCCAGCGGACGAGATGATCGGCGCCACCGCTCAGTTCGCCGCCCATCGAAACCCTTCCCGCAGGCTTGTCAAGGGCACGCATCGGCGTTTCGCGGGATGAAAGGTCGATCTGGGCCATGGGAGGCATACTACGGGTCGGCGACATCAGAAGCTTCTCCACCTCCTGCCTTCGCCCTACCATGAAGGCCATTCCGACGAGCCGCTATACACTTGCCCGAGGCTTTGAGAGTGAGAGGGTTGTTCGTGGCTGAGACGCGATCGCTAGATCGGGTGGTGATCCGCTTTGCTGGGGATTCCGGCGATGGAATGCAGTTGACGGGGGATCGTTTCACTGCCGAATCGGCTTCGCTCGGCAACGACATCGCCACCCTGCCCAACTATCCAGCAGAAATCCGCGCCCCACAGGGCACCCTTCCCGGAGTCTCCTCCTTCCAGGTGCACTTCGCCGACTACGACATCGTCACCCCCGGCGACCGGCCCGACGTGCTGGTAGCCATGAACCCGGCTGCGCTGAAGGCCAACCTCGGTGACCTTCCCAAGGGCGGGGTAATCATCGTTGATGAGGGCGATTTCACGAAACGCAACCTGGCGAAGGTCGGATGGGACGCGAACCCACTGATCGACGGTTCCCTGGCCGACTGGAAGGTCCATTCTCTGGACCTGACAGGCATGGCGACGACAGCGGCGAAACCCTTCGGGCTGGGCCGCAAGGACGCGGGGCGCACGAAGAACATGTTCGCTCTGGGATTGCTGTGCTGGTTGTACTCCCGCGCCACCTCCGGCACCATCGACTTCCTGAAGACCAAGTTCGCGTCGAAACCCGAGATCCGCGACGCAAACCTGGCGGCCTTCCGGGCGGGGCACGCCTACGGGGAAACCACCGAGGTCTTCGAGCATCGCTACCACGTGGCCTCGGCCCCTATGAAGCCCGGTCGCTATCGCCAGATCACCGGGAACCTAGCCACCGCGTATGGGCTGATGGCGGGTGCCGACCGCGCCGGGATGCAGCTGTTCCTGGGGTCCTACCCGATCACCCCCGCCTCCGACATCCTCCACGAGTTGAGCCGCCGCAAGGACGCTGGCGTGATCACGGTGCAGGCGGAAGACGAGATCGCGGGCATCTGTTCCGCGCTGGGTGCCTCCTACGCGGGCCTGCTCGGAGTGACCACCACATCGGGACCCGGCATGGCCCTGAAGATGGAGGCCGTCGGTCTGGGTGTGATGACCGAACTGCCCCTGGTGATCGTCGATGTGCAGCGCGCCGGACCGTCAACGGGGATGCCGACCAAGACCGAGCAGGCCGACCTGTTCCAGGCGGTCATGGGCCGCAACGGCGAATCACCGGTGGCGGTGTTGGCGGCCTGCTCCCCCGCGGACTGTTTCGCCACCGCCGTCGAGGCCTGCCGGATCGCGGTGAAGTACCGGACTCCGGTGATCGTGCTCACCGACGGCTACCTGGGCAACGGGGCGGAGCCGTGGCGAATCCCGGATCTGGACGACATCGACCCGATCGTCCCCGGTTACGCCACCGAACCGAACGCGACCGACCCAAAGGGGAAACCCGTCTTCCATCCGTATATGCGCGACGAGAACCTGGCACGCGCCTTCGCGGTGCCCGGCACCCCGGGGTTGGAGCACCGCATCGGGGGGTTGGAGAAAAACTCCACCACAGGCGCAATCTCCTACGTCCCCGACAACCACGACCTGATGGTGCGCACCCGGCAGGCGAAAATCGACGGCATCGTCCGCGACATCCCCGACGTCAAGGTCCACGACCCCTCCGGGCGGGCCCGGTTGCTGGTGCTGGGGTGGGGTTCCACCTACGGACCCATCACGGCCGCCGCACGCCGGGTGCGGCTGGGGGGTCGCGAGGTGGCGACGGCCCACCTGCGTCACCTCAACCCGATGCCCACCAACCTGGGAGATGTGCTTCGCAGCTACGACAAGGTGCTGGTGCCCGAGATGAACCTGGGACAGCTGGCCTTCTTGCTGCGCGCCCGATACCTGGTGGACGTCCAGAGTTATTCACGGGTGCGGGGGCTGCCCATTTCGGTGGGTGAGCTGGAGGCCGACCTGACCGCTGAGATCGACTCACTGGAGGTGGAATGATGCACGGGCTCGCCGGGATTCCCCTCACGCAGGCACCGCAATCCCGGAAGGACTACACCAGCGACCAGGAAGTGCGTTGGTGTCCTGGCTGCGGCGATTACGTGATCCTGTCCACCTTCCAGGCCATGATGGCCGACCTCGGCATCGCCCGGGAGAACACCGTCGTGATCTCCGGCATCGGGTGCTCGTCGCGCTTCCCCTACTACGTGGACTGCTACGGAATGCACTCCATCCACGGTCGCGCCACCGCTATCGCCACCGGGGTTGCGGCGGCCCGCGAGGATCTCAACGTGTGGGTGATCACGGGCGACGGTGATGCGCTGTCGATCGGCGGCAACCATCTCATTCACGCACTGCGGCGCAATGTGAACATCAACATCCTGCTGTTCAACAACCGCATCTACGGGCTGACGAAGGGGCAGTACTCACCCACCTCGGAGCAGGGCAAGCTGACCAAGTCCACGCCCTACGGTTCCCTGGACGTGCCGTTCAACCCGGTGGCCTTGGCGCTCGGCGCGGAAGCGTCGTTCGTGGCGCGTGCCGTCGACTCCGACCGCGCGCAGCTCACCGAGGTCATGAACGCGGCGGCCCGGCATCGTGGCGCCGCACTGATCGAGATCTACCAGAACTGCCCAATCTTCAACGACGAGGCCTTCGACGCTCTGAAGGGCCCGGAGTCGGCAAACGCGCTAATCCAGCTTCGCGACGGTGAACCTGTGGTTTTCGGCACCGAAGAACAATTCTGTGTGATCCGGGAATCCGACGGAGGGTTGCGGGTCGCCGAAACCGCCACCACTGCCCCAGAGAAGATCGTCATCCACGACACGAGACGCCCGGACCCGTCACAGGCCTTCGCCCTAGCGCAGCTCACCGACCACGGCGTGATGCACCGCGCCCCGGTCGGGATATTCCGGCAGGTGGAACGCCCCGCCTACGACGACCTACTGCGCGCACAGGTGGCCGAGGCACGCGCGGAGAGTCCGCACGATGCATTGCAGGCCGCCATGTCCGGGAAGAGCTTCTGGGAGATCGACTGAAATATCGTGTAGGCAGGTGGTGGGCCCGGCGATCCGTGGATCGCCGGGCCCACACACTGAAGCAGGTTTTTCTTATCTGTCTTCCCAGACCACCTTGGGATCGTCCTCAGCAACATTGAGCGTCGCCTTCGGGAATCTCGATCCCTTGCCGAATCCCCAGAGATCGCACGGCTCTGTTCCGTTCGAGTCGGTGCACGTGGCAGACAGGCTCACAGAACCCATGTCTCTAGCGGAGATGATCGTCGGTACCGACGAACCCGGCTCAGGAACGACATTTTCCAGCTTGTATGCATTCTCGGAGTCCTGAGTGCGCGTGATACTACCCTCAACGAGGGTGGTTCCATCCCTCAGCGTGCCGCTGATGGCCATGTTGCACCCTGGATCGAGATTCGTGGAGGCCAGGCAGGCCTTTGCCTCCGGGATCACCTTCTCGCGAAACAGATCGATGCCAGCCTGACTCACCTTGAGCTTGAGATCCGAAGATGGCGTGTCGTTCTTGCTGCTGGTAATGAGGATAGTGTTTTCTCCTTCAACCTCAAGGTACTTGTTGGCAGATGCGACGACATAACTTCCCGGGAAAGCCGAGCGGTTCGTCTCACTGCTCTTGACAGTCACGCCGTTCACGGTGAGATCGACCCCCTTGAGCATGTACAGCCCCAAGGTGGGAAGAGACGTGAAGATCTTGTTGTCGCTGGAGCCAACCGTGTACTCTTCGGTAGCCGGCTCACCGGCCACCTTGTAGGTGGCAGAAACCTTTTGGGAACTGTACTCAGTCGTGACTTCACCGACCGTTATCTCGGTGATCGGGGCCCGGGTCAGCGAATCTTTCAACACCTCGTCGGTGAGCAACGATGCATCGGATGTGGCGGATGAGGAGCCCAGGAATTTCTTGGCGTCCTCCGCACGTCCCTCGGAAACGGCGGTCAAGTAGTTCATAACAACGGCCTTGGCTGCTTCCTTGGGGTCTTTGGGCAGTTCGGAACCGTCCCCTCCCGCAGCGGTCTTGTTGGAGAACACCCCTGAGAGCACCAGTGCCACAACCACCACAACGGCTACAAGACCCAGGCCAATCCACAGCGGGGTCTTCGACTTTTCCACCGGGTTCCCTGCCCCCTGCTGGAGAGGACCCGCCGCATATATAGGTTGCTGCCCTGTGTACCCTTGCCCGGGTCCCTGCTGTGGTGGCCCTTGGCGGGAGGATCCCGGGTCCTGTTGTGAATTCTGCGAAGGACCTTGGTAAGGCCCCTGTTGCCCAGGGCCTTGGTTCAATGCGTTCGGGTTCCCCGACGCGTGGCCCCCTTGGGGTTGCTGTCCCCCCGGGGGAACGAACTGCGGGGCATCAGCGTGCGGCGCCGATGTTTCCTATGGCTGCTGCGGAACGGGGTTCTCCTGCTCTCCCGACTGACCGGAGACATCGGGCCCGTGCGGTGTTGACATCTGTTTCCTTCCTCACCCGCTTCCGGAGCGTCTCAGCTCACGGAAACCGGGGCAACATCGAACTCGGTCGTGAGCCCAGATCATCACGCAGACCCACCCCAATACGCTACAGCACGCAGCTCTCTCGCGAGAGGTTCTTGAAGACTTGATTCCAGGTTTTCCTATATTTCCATGCACCTGCCCCAGCTGAACACGGCCAGACCAGAACTAGATGATCCAACCGACGCGCCCAATGGCCACGATGCTCCGCGGTGGGTCTAGCGCTGGCCCAGCACCCTCACGGATTCTTCTCCGGACCTGAGCTGCAACACAGCGAGAACCCGGCGCTGAGAAAGAGGAAGTTGTGGAGGGACCAGACTCATCCAGTCAAGGCCCCTCCCCAAGGACGCACCCCCGCGTCACGTACGCCGGTGGCCCAGTGCTGTCGGCTATTCGTTGCCCGGCGCCGCTGGCGCCGGGCAACGAACGGGAACCGCAGATTCGGCCCCCGGCTCGCTGCCGTTCAGATTCCCTTCCGCAAGGTCGCCGGTTTCCTCATGAAACATCGGCGGACCAAGGACAGTCGATGCAGCACGCATGGCCGACACCCCCATGACGGCCATGCGCGCATTTCGCGCGTCGACGTATCTCCCCATCCCGGAATCCCCTGAACTCACTCGCGTGAATCGACAGCGAATTGAAGCTATCAGGAAAATCTGTCCACTGAAAGGAGGACAACGACCACGTACTTGCCGAAAGGCCACATGAGAGGGAGGGGCGGGATTCCTTGGGCAGAACTGAATCCCACCCCTCCTGAGGGGCGCAGCGCACCATTGCGCCACCAGCCGCAGGGGGATACGGCTCTTTACCCCAGGGCGCACGGAGCGCCCCGTTCTGATGGCTCACCCAAGAGCCACATTCGCATGTCATGTCACGTCGTGATCACACGATTGATGGACTACGAAACCAAGAGATTTTCCCTCCTCCTGACGAACATTTACTCGCGAGACTGTCACGAGTCAAAAAGCGCAGCGCAATCAGACATGAGACACTCAGTCGGCAACCGCATGAAACATCATTGACCCAGCAGGAACAGCACATACGACCTCTCCCCTGCAACACATTCAAAAGAGACATATGATTTACCGCCATCTCCGCGTTCCACATTCTTTAGAAAACAGGTTTCTACTGAGCAAAACGGCCTCTGAACTTTTCTCAACAGCACTGGAGGTCGCCGGCGTATGCAGCTCACAGAAACCAGAGCATCAGCTTGGCAATACAACATCCAATCGACTCATTTTCGCCCCTCACGTTTTCCGACAGGATGTCCGACATGTCTGCCGGCCAACGCGCCAGCAACCGCGGCCACGCACAGCAGCCCCACCACCAGCCCGGGCGGCGTCGACTCCTCAGGCTCAGCCCCCGAAGATTCCTCCTTGTTCGGCCCCTGCTGGTCGGCGATGAGCACCTCGGAAAGCATCGCCGGGGAGGTCTCCACGAAACGTTCACCGTTCTCGACCAGCCGAGAGAGCCCAGACACTCCACCTGCGCCATCCGAGCGCGCATCAAACATGCGACGAGACGGCAAAGAATTTCTCCTCACGGAGGACGGAAGCCAAAGAGACCTTTCTCCAGAACATACTTCTTCGCTGCCACGAAGAGCAAGGCTCGCACCTCTAGATTTCCCCAGAATTCTCGCAAGACAAGCGCAATGCGACGACATCTCCTCCAGGGATGATTCCGCGCGACGGTTCAGCCCTATCACCTGAGCCCAGAAAGCATTGCCCTCACCTCCACCGGCAGTATGGAATTGACCACGAGAACAGATGCTCACCACCATCTCAGACACGATCTGCGCTCCGTTTTCCTCCAGGTCCACGTGGAGCCCCCAAAGAATCCCGTCAAAGCCCGCTTGCCGCCGCCATTCCATTTCACCGACAGCCGTCGATGCCCCAGCAGCCAGAAAAGCCGCCAAAGCCCCGATCACGACTACACGCAGAAGGCGATCGGCTCCGCCGACCTTGCGCCTACCCCCAAACTTCAACTCGCCCCCATCTCCATAAAGAGTTGATTCTTTGAACAACACCCAACTTAACAGAAGTTACCCTTCACGGCGAGGGCATCGCGTCAAAACTCTGGCCGTTCGTCCAAGAAATCCCGTGCCTTCGGGCCAAAAGTCACCACGCAGGAGCGGCTGCAGTGAGCAAAAACTTTGTTCACCGAGAGTAACACTGCGGATTGACGGGAGCATTCACGTTGATTGAATCAACTCACATGGATGTCAACGGATGGCCAAACCTCTCAAACAGGATTCATCTGAGGACACAACTTTCAAGCATCATCATGCCGCGGCAGGACCAGAGCAAACGGGAAGCACCTGATTGACTGCCCGGCTTTTGCGGGCGGGACGCCATGGAATGGGAGGGATAGAGCGGATCGCTATTACCGATCGCGTGACGGTGCTCGTTCGCAGAACACGCTCTGCGCAGCGAGCGCCTTGGCCGCGACGAGTTTGGTGGAGACAGCGCCTGAACATCATTGTTCGAGAGCACGCAACGGGCCCCGATTCCGTAGAACCGGAGCCCGCGCACTTCGTGGGTTACTCAGCGCCTCAGGCGCCGGTCTTCGGCAGACCCGGCCTCACCGGAGCCGGAAGCGACTTGATCGGAGTCGGCGTGACCGACGGGGACGGGGTCGGCCTCGGGCTCGGAGCGGTCGGAACTTCGCAGACGGGAAGCTCAACTTCTCCCGCGAAGACAGCGGTCTTGGCATCGATCCGTTTCCAGCCATCCGGCATCGGGCCACCAAACTCATGGCCTTCCTGGGCAATGGCAGTGACGGTGGCGGTCACCTTGCCATCAGCGACCTTGATCTCCGGCTGGCCGTACGTGACCCCGGGGGTTTCTGCCATCGTGACGGTGGGTTGCGACGGGGTGGTGGAACCCGGGGTGCAGACACCGGGGTCAACAGTGGGCGCCACAGGAACGTTGCACGCAAGCTGGGTGATGGTCCTGGTGTAGGTGACCACGCCGTTGACGAGCTTCCACCCCTCAGGCAGTTTGTCGGTGTCAATCCGGTAGCCGGGCTTCGCCGTGGCGGTGACGACAACGGTGACCTGGCCGTTGCTGCTGGTGACCTGGGGATCGCTGTAGTCGATCTCGTCGGTGTCCT
>JABCNW020000136.1 GCA_013333945.2 Propionibacterium sp. | reverse complement strand
AGGACTATATTTCGATGCTGGCATGACACAGACTTCTTCCTCACATGTTCGAATAAACTCGGGTTTTTCACCACTGTCCACGAAACACCGGGCACTCCACAGAGTCATCTGCCTCGGCGCGCTCACCGGACTGGCCACCATCCGCGAACCCTCACTCTTCCGCTACGTCAAAGAATGAGCTCACGACGCGAGCCTAGGGGAGCACTTGGTTGGTCAGTCACTTATCTTGATCGTCGGCCCGGTAAGCTCAGGGCAGGAGCTTGCCCAGGAGCGCTTCGAGTTGAGCAAGCTCGGTCTCATCCAGTCGGCTGAGCACCGAGGATTCCCGGAAGTCAGTGAGCAGTGCGGTCCTGGCCTGCTCACCTGCGTCGGTCAGCACGAGCACCTTGGCTCGCCGATCCGTCGGGTGTGGTGTGCGCGTCACCAGGTCGGCTTCCTCTAGGCGATCGACAACATAGGTCGCACTGCTCGGGTCGCACTTCATCCGGTCGGCTAAGGCACGCATCGTGATCGGCTCATCCAGTGCAGCAAGCGCCAAGGCTTGGGAGATCGTCAGATTCTGCCGCTGCACCCCACCCTTGGCCTCATCCCGCACCCGATCAGCCGTCACCGAAAGCAGGTGGCGGACAGCGGCAGTGGTGTCACGGAGGGACAACATATCCCAATTCTAGCAGGATCGCCACGACTCCAATGGTTGGAGCAAGGCACTTGTTTCGACCATTGGAATAAGTGCTACTCTTCATGCATAAGTGTTGGCCCCAACCCCGGCCCCAGGAGGTGGCTCACCATGCCGTGCGCACGATTCGTATCCGTATCCGAACTGCTTGGCGACGCAGATCAGCGGTACTTCTCGGCCGGATACCGGGCAGTCCGTCAGGATCTGCGTGGCATCCGGCTGTACACCGATGACCACGGAGCGATCAGAGTCGGGGCATCGCTTGCCCTGAGTTACCCGCAGTCCTGGTCGCAGAAGGCAGGCTAGGAGGACCGTCGGCCGCATCTGTCCACCCTTGATGCTCTACTTGTGGCATCCCAGCTCACCGAAGTCATCCTGCTCGAGGCCCTCAGCCTTCCCCGCGAACTGAGGCAGTGGGTGTGGATCAGGCGAGCGGTCATCAGGGCCGGAGCCAAGGCAGTCGAAGAACTTGACGACGTGGAGGTCCGGGGTCAGCTGATCTCGGGAGACGCTGAGCTCAGTCCGCTGTTCAGGCACACCCGGCTGGTGAAGACCAGGTTCTCGATCGGGGCGCTGCGGGTCGAGCTTGATCTGATCGTCCCGGAGGCCCGGCCCTGCGATACCGCCCGCGCCTACAGCTCCATCGACGATGCGCTCGGCCAGCGAGCCCAGCGCTACTACGGCGACGGCTTCAAGGCCGATGACATCAGCATCGGAGATGGATGGCTGCTGGACGAGAAGGCGATCCACGTCCCGATCGAGCGCAGGAACGAGAGCAAGTACATCGACCTGGGCTCGTCCTACGTTGGCGCACCGACGTTCGTGAACTGCATCCTCGGTCAGGCGCAGATCAGCCAGCTCATGCTCTACTCGCTGGACCACATGGACCGTTCCATCTCGGACAACCTCTGGATGCGGCATGTCGAGATGATCTCGAGTGTCCCTCATGGAGGCACGCAGGATGGCTTCCATGCGTCGGCCCACATCGACAAGACTCGGCTGCTCCCGATGGCTGGCAGGACCTGGCGGATCACCGATTTCCTCGGGAAGTTCGGACCGATCACCGCCCGATACAACCTCGCACACGCACTCCCCGAAGAGAAAGCACAGGCCACCCGATGAGGATTGCAATTTCCGGTACCTATTCGACAGGCAAGACGACTACATCGTACGCCCTCGCCCATCTCACCGGGATTCCCCGGACTCATGCTAAGACCATGCGAGAGCTTCTTCCGGACGTCGCCCCGGGAAGCCTGCTCGAGCAGACAGGCATCACCGAGCTCATCCAGCTTGGGATCCTGCGCTATGCCGAGCGCTATCGGCATGAATCGACGTTGTCAGGGTCCTTCATCTCTGACGGATCAACACTGCACGAATGGTCCTACGGGAAGCTGCGGGCGAAGATCGGGATCAGCCCTGACGATCCGACGACAATCCCCTCCGGACGCGATGCGCATGCGCTGAATGTCGCGATGGATGCCATCGGGGCTATCGCCAAGCGACATGCCCGACGCAGCTATGACGTCTTCATCCACTTGCCCATTGAGTTCCCGCTCGTCGCCGACGGGCACCGGCCTGTCTCCGAGGAGTTCCGACACGGCTCCAGTGACCTCCTTCTCGCGACCCTGCGGGAACTCGATATCCCGGTCCATGTCATCGGCGGTGACATCCCGACCCGTCTGAACACGATCGTCAGTACCCTTGAACTGCCGACTATCATGTCTGTTGAGCAGGCTGTCGATCTGGCTCAGGCGGACCTTGCCGCGCTCGACACGGCCGACGAAGTCTCTCGTACCGGGACAGACTCGCCCCGGGCCTGACTGGGAAGATAGCCCCTCACCGCGGGCGTCGGATTCGGGCATAGCTTTGCCGCTTCACCTAAATCTCGTAACAGCCGTGGTGCCCTGCACGGCCGGTGTCATCGGTGCCTTGGCCAACGCCGGGCACCAGGCTGCGTATCTCTTCGGTGTCGCCGTGGTCGGGATGGGCGGCAACAGTATCGCCTGCCACCGGCAGGCCACCGGCAGCGTACTCGCCGGTGGCCTGATCGCGCCATCGCACTCCTGGCATCTGTGAAGGTCTCAAGCAGTCCGAGCCGCCAGCCTGCGCCAGAAGTGCCGACGGCAGAGTAGAGCACCTTTCGGAGATCGCCGGGCTTCCGGAACCCGCATGCGCAGAAAGGGCCCAGCCCTGTTCATCGGAGCCGCACGACAGCCCTACGCCGAAGGCTTAGCCGCGGCTGCCGTGGCTGCGGCGGCTGCGGCGACTGTCAGCACGTCGGTGGCCGGCCGTCCCACAAGGGAGGCCAGATCATCGCTCGTGCCGCTCATGAACCCGTGCCGTACCGTCGACGCGATCGAGAACAGCATGGCGGGCTGGAACGGCAACAGCTCTTCCATCGTCTCGATTCCCGCCCTCAGCTCGCTCAAGCTGATGTCGAGGATTTCAACGCCGAGCTTCTCTGCGACATCGGCCGCTGTGATGGGCTCGGCCACGAGCTCATAGACCCGGCCGACATGGCTCTTCGGGCTGGCTGCAACACGGGCCGCCGCGATCGCGAGGTCGGGCCTGGCGGCGACGGCGATGGCCCCGT
>JABCNW020000135.1 GCA_013333945.2 Propionibacterium sp. | reverse complement strand
CTTCGCCCAGACCGCGGCGCTGGCCTTCGGGAAGACCGAGGAACAGGTGCGCGAGGAGGGGACGCCAGAAGAGATCGTGCCGGCACGGGTGTTCTCCGGAAACCGGCCCACCACCTCGATCCTGGCGCCCGCACTGACACCGTCGGTGGTCGGACAGCTGATCGCGCTGTACGAGCACATCACGTTCGTGCAGGGAATCGTGTGGGGCATCGACTCCTTCGACCAGTGGGGCGTCGAGCTCGGCAAGAAACTGGCCCTGGAGATCGCGCCAGCGGTCTTCGGCGACACCCACGCCCTGGCCGCACAAGACGCATCCACCCGGGCGCTGGTGTCCTGGTATCTGGAAAACCGGCGATGAGCTCCAAGAAGAGGTCGGGCAAACCGCGCCGCCACCGCCTGGAGGTGGCGGCGGCCATAGCCCTGAGCGTCACGCTCGGCCCGATCGTGTCCGGGGTTTTCATGGTGGCCTCGGGCAGCGCCGACCGGATCTACACGACGGGCGACGACATTCCAGCCCGGGACGTCATCATGGTGCTGGGCGCCAAAGCCGACCCCGGACGCCCGTCGGGGTTCCTGACGGCCCGCCTGAATGTCGCTATCGAGCTTTTTACATCGGGCAGGGGGAAGGTAATCCTCGTCACGGGAGCCAACACTGCGGAAAGCAATTACGAAACCCAGGTGATGGAGGACTACCTCGTCGCTCAGGGTATCCCCGCGGGCAGGATCGTGCAGGACATCGCCGGTTACGACACCTATGACTCCTGCATCCGGGCCCGCGACGTGTTCGGGGTGCGGGAGATGACGGTGGTCTCTCAGATCTACCATCTGCCGCGCACGATAACCACCTGCCGAGCTCTGGGGGTCGACGCCATCGGGGTGGGTGACCTGACGGCCCAGCGGAACTGGCCTGAGCTTTATCTCCACGGGGAGCTGCGCGAGTTCCCGGCGTACGTGAAGATGCAACTCGATCTGTTGCGTGGGGCCAAGGCGACACAGTCACCGCCGAGCACCGCCATCCAGGACGCGCTGAAGAACAGCTGATGTGCCCCAGCAAAGCCGCTTGAGCCGTGGTGCGAGGGAACGAGCGGCCCGATTCGGAACCATCCCACACCCGGCAGCCAAGCCCAATCACCCACACCACGGTTTCGGCATGCCTGGCTTCGAGGGAGGGAGAGGCCCACGGGTCGTCTTTCCCGATGATAAAAAGAACCCCGCACTGTTGCGGGGGGATCTCGGGTGGCCAGGGCCGGGGTCGAACCGGCGACCTTTCACTTTTCAGGCGAACGCTACTACCAACTGAGCTACCTGGCCGGTGGGTGGCCTGTAGCTCACCCAGCGACCCCGACGGGACTCGAACCCGCGACCTCCGCCGTGACAGGGCGGCGCGCTAACCAACTGCGCCACGGGGCCAATTTCTTGACCTGCTGGCTCTCACCAGCCCGGGTAACTCTAGCGGCACTCCCCGGTTTTGGGAAATCAGGATCCGCACCACTCTGCAACCCGGTTCAGGGGCTCCGAACAGGAGTTTCCCTGGCATCCCCAACGGGATTCGAACCCGTGTTGCCGCCGTGAAAGGGCGGAGTCCTAGGCCGCTAGACGATGGGGACCGGCCCCGAGAAGAATAGTGGTGATCTGCCGCGCGGGCAAGCCAGCCTGCCCAACACCATCCATGGACCAGCGGTTACCCTCGCGGTGGTCGTTGTCTCCGGCTGGCTGGTCTGATCGCAGCACTGACCCGCGGTGTCCCGGGAGTAGCCTTGATTTTGTGAGCAGGAGAGTCGCCACCCCGATGTGCCCGTTGCGTCCCGGCGATCCCTGCGGTTTGTGCGTTCCCGGGGCTGACGGACCCCACAACTGCCCGACGGTGCGCCTCGTGTTGGAGGACCCCGAGATGCGGGAGATGTGGCTGGCGAAGAAGGCCGAGAAACGCGCCGCTACCACGTGACCGCAGGGCCCGCACCTCAGCATCGATGAGCGCGGGATCTGCGGATCGCGTCACTGAAAGCCTGACGGCGGACGTCGCGATCCGGCTCAACCACTTTTGCGCGACACGGCTTCGACGTGATTTCGCTCACGGTCGGCCCACCCGGCTTCAGGAAACACGATCCGCACCCGAGGTACCACCGCATTCAGCGATACCCCGGGCGCAGTTCTGGATTCAGGCCGGGCAGGAGGTGCCATCAGCTGGGGCCTCGCCGGTGGTGAAATATTTCACCACCGCCTCATCGACGCATGTGCTCTTCCCCGTGAAGGCAACCGCATGCCCCGAGCCCTCCCAGGTGAGCAGCGTGGCGGAGTCGAGCTGCTTGGCCATGGCAACGGAGTTGTCGTGTGGGGTGACGGGGTCAACCGTGGCTCCGATCACCAGAATGGGCCCGGCCCCCTTGGCGGTCAGTGTGAGATTGGGCGCGGAATCCGCGGTCCAGTACTCGCACATCGGGAGCGTCCCGAGATTGGCAGCAAACACCGGGGCCTCCGCCGCTTTGTCGGAAACTCCCTTCTCGGCGACCTCGATACCCCGGTCGGGGCGGTCGACGCAGAAGATGGCGGAGGAAGCGTAAGTCCTTGTCGTCCACCCATTCCCATCATGACCGGTCATGATGCCGAAGTACGTGAGCATCTCCGCTCCGTCACCATCCATGGCGCGCTGAAGGGCGGTCGCCAGCTGCGGATAGGTCGACTCGGCGCCGTACAGCGCCGCCCCAAGGCCGAGAGTCGCCACCGACTGCGTGAGCTTCCGCTCCCCCACGGCCACGGGGGTCGCGGCGAGGCCCTTGAGGAAGGAATCGATGCGGCTGAGCACGGCATCGCGATCCTCACCGAGGGAACAGGACGCCTCCCCCGCACACCA
Organism: Propionibacterium sp.; assembly: GCA_013333945.2. Taxonomy (GTDB): domain Bacteria; phylum Actinomycetota; class Actinomycetes; order Propionibacteriales; family Propionibacteriaceae; genus Arachnia. The sequence goes on along the minus strand of JABCNW020000135.1, from coordinate 160 downwards.
CTCGGCAAAACGCTGCAACGCCTTCTCAAAACCCCCAACGCCCAGCAGGGGCGAGGAGGGAACGGAAATGTCAACGGCGGAGTCGAGAACCAGATGTCCGGAACGCTCCGGGAACAGCTCCGCATAGGTCGCACCGACGAAGGTGCCATACGACCACCCG
>JABCNW020000134.1 GCA_013333945.2 Propionibacterium sp. | reverse complement strand
CAGGATGGCGCCCGGAGTCGCCAGGCCCTGACCGAGGTCGATCGGCTCGCAGGAGTTGTACTGCTCGCCGGAGGTACGCGGGAAGGAGATTCCGAGCTGGGTGAGCGACCACAGAACCAGTCCGGAGCAGTCGAAACTCGAGGGTCCGGCATCACCCCAAATGTAGGGGCAGCCATTCTTGCTGGCAGCCGTCTGAAGGAAATCCGATCCGGAATAAGCGGCCGCAGCGGAGTTTGCACCAACAAGGTTGATGGCTCCCAGAACTCCCATTGCGGGGACACCGACTGCGAGGGTTGAAAGGATGCTCCTACGAGACATCCGTGGTTGCATAATCGTCATCGATCCATTCCTTGTTCGTTGACTTTGTTCATTCAGTAATAGCGATCCATGACGAATGGGCCCCTCCGCCAGAAGATCAAAACCTTGCGTGCATTGAAAACCTCACGACGCTCTGCGAGCCTAACACCGAGAGGGTCACCTCCCTGATGAAATCTCAGCTTCCTCCCAGCTTTCCCATCAGACCGTTTGTTCCGCACGAAAGGTTGAAGAAGGACGACGGAGGCATCGATACCGCCGAGACAGCTGCCCGCCAGGCTCGCGCAAGCGATCAAAATGCTCTCTGACTAGGGGTTTTACCCGCATGCTCGGCCAGATCACGGATCCAGGCCAGCACATGAACGCCCCCGACCGCGATCCGGATGGGTCGTCACCATGCCGACCGAAAGGAGGACAAGCCCGCCCACAAGACTTTGCAAATGAAAATAAACCGTGGTCAATCCGGGCACCCCGAGCCCCTCCAGCTCCCCGTCGGCACCGGCTTCACGAACGCTTCGAGCGCCCCGTTCCAACCTGACCGGACACCGATCCGCTCGCAGTTCCAGCCCACTCCCCGGAGCGCCCGGTCTCCCGACCAGAGCGGACGTCAACGGCGGATCACACGAGACGCGACACACACCGTCGCCTCCATAGCGCACGCAGATCGACTGGGGGCGAGATATGAGACCTGGCCGCCCGCCATCACGCAGGCGGCACATCAGCAGTCTCAGGAACTACGGGCTCTGTGGTCCTATGTCGCTCGTCGAGGACACGTCTCCCACGGCCACCCCGATGTGGCACACAAAAGACCTGGGTCGCCTGATCGTGCTGGTCGTCGCTAGTTCCAATTCTCCAGTTCCGGTGTCACCACCCGGCTCCCGGTGACCCCGGAGGCTTTCCCCGTTGTCTCCCCGGCACCCCCCTGAGGCGACGGAGCCGATGGAACTCTGCGGTCGCGGTCGGTCGCAGGTCCGTTCCCCTGTGGATCCCACGCGCCGCGGCAGTCGATCAGGCGACCCAGGCGAAGTCGGAAACCAGGGTCCCCAGTACCGACCTCGTCTGTTCGGAGGCGCTGCACTCAGTCACTCATGCACATGCCTCTCACAACTTTCCGGCGTTGAGGGCCTTCTGCATCTCGACGATGCCGGGCGCCCCCTCCGGGAAACATCCATCCTCTGTGACACCGAAGTGCCGTTGAATGGCGCGGATCGTGTCCGGACCGATCAGGCCATCGACCTCGGAGCCCACCACCTGCTGGACCGCTCGGATGACGGTTGATCCCGTAGCGGCGGCTTCAGAGACCCACTCCCATCCGCTGACCAGGGCCGGATTGGCAGTCTTCCAGCCGGTGTACTGCCGCGACACCACACCATCGACGGGCGTGCCAAGCACCTCTTGGAGCTTGCTGGTGGTGGCGGAACCCCAGTACCCGTCCGCGTCCAAGAGTCCATCGTTCTCATTGATCACGTCGGGCGGCGATGGAATTTCCGAAGAACCCGCAGCCAGGACCTTCAACTCCGGGATCTTGCTCATGTAGGTACCCGGGCACCCAGTGGAGGAGAACGCCTGATGCGGTTCGAGCCACAGGGGGCCGAGACTGCCGTTGAGCTTCTGCACCAGGTCCCACACCCTGCTCACGGTGGCATCATCCATCTCGGGGCGGCACTCGATGCCGATGCTCTGGGCGTTGATGTCGTAGACACCCGCATGGAATGCGGTGTCCTCCAGCCCGACGAGCTGGGTGACACGCTCCCCGCTCACCACGTAATGAGCGGAGGACCAGCGGGCGTTCTCGCCAGCCAGGTAGTTCACCACGCCCTGGTGAGACTGGCCACGGGGCTCCCCCCACCAATGGATGACGATTCCGCTGATCTTGGTCGCCTCGCCGGATTTGAGATTGCGGCCCGGCGCGTAGCGAACAGCCTGCTGGAAGTCATCGGCGAAATCTGTTGCCCGAGCCGCGGTGCCGGTACCGACCAGGAACCCGCCAGCCACCCCCAGCATGGAGGCGGAACGCAGAATCGCACGTCGGCTCGGCCCCTCGGTGGGCCTGGATCTGACCGGAATCACGTGTTCACTTCCTTCCTGCGGGGTGCTGGCTCTCATCACAGTGCCGAACATGGCGTCGCCGCTGCGAGCGTAACACCGCAAACCGGGTTTTCCTAAAGATTCTCAGCCTTCCGTCAGGAAAGAAACGGGTCCGGAGTAGGTCTCCGCCGCCCCACACACCCGTTTCGTTCACCGCCGCCAACCCCACTCAGAGCCTCTCTGGAACGCGTTAAATGCGTTCTGACTAGGACTTTTAGGAAATCCTGTTGGATCGTCACGACGGGATCAGAGAGAGCAGCCAGACCACGTCACCTCGCCCTCTGCAAGCCGCCACGCCGTCCAAAAGTACGACATCGCTCACTTCACGATTCGTTATCTGAGGAGCATCTGAGAGCAAACTGAGACGCCGATCCGGGCCTTGGAGGAGGGAGCTGTTCCCGACCTGCGCAGGTCAGCCCTCAGACGCGGGTGACCGCGATCCCCTCGGGGACCACCTGACCGTCGTGGTAGGGAATGACCGCATGAAACTGAGGTCCGTCGTCAAAAACCAGAGGCAGGAAGTGGCGGTCGCCCTCCCACATCGGCAGGTCACCGAGTTCAGCGAGGGGAACCCAACGCAGCGGGCCGTCGTCGTTGCGCTCCGGGGGCTCGCCGACGAAGGCATCGACGAGAAAGACCAGCCCGAACCAGTCGCTGCCGTCCGAACCGAATCCCGGCCAGGCGATGCTGCCGCGCAGCCGCAGGGAGGTCGCATCGATTCCGGCCTCCTCGCGGAGTTCTCGCCTCAGACAGGTGACGGCGTCCTCACCGGGTTCCAGCTTGCCGCCAAGGCCGTTCCATTTGCCGCGGTGGTCGTCGCCGGCGCGTTGGCGGTGCACCAGCAGCACCCGACCGTCGCGGACGACGTATCCGAGGGTGCCGATGACGGCCCGAAACACCGCTGAACCTCAGACCACGCGACGCAGCCAGCCATGCCGGTCCTCGGCGCGACCGAACTGGATGTCCAAGAGGTGAGCGCGCAGCTCGCGGGTGCGCGAGCCAGGCTCCCCGTCACCGACGACCTGCGCACCGTGCTCGGGAGAGTCGAAGCCGACGATCGGGGTGATGACGGCAGCCGTGCCGCAGGCGAAGGTTTCGGTCACTCGACCTGAGGCGATGCCGTCGCGCAGCTCGTCGATGGAGATGGGCCGCTCGACGGGGGTGAGGCCGTGTTCGGGCGCGAGGGTGAGCAGCGAGTCGCGGGTGACGCCGTCCAGGATCGATCCGAGCGCGGGTGTGACGAGCTGGTCGTCGGCAGTGACCATCATGAAGTTCATGGTTCCGCACTCCTCCAGCCAGCGGTGTTGGGCGCCGTCGAGGTAGAGCACCTGTCCGCAGCCGTGAGCGGCGGCCTCGTTGGCGGCGGCGAGGCTGGCGGCGTAGTTTCCGCCGCACTTCGCGGTGCCGGTGCCGCCGGGCGCGGCCCGCGTGTAGTTGGGGGTGACCCACAGCTTCACGGGGGCCGGATAGTAGGCGCCAACGGGCGAAGCGAGCAGGCCGTAGCGATAGTTCTTGGCCTCACGCACCCCGAGATAGGGTTCGTCGGCGATCTCGAAGGGACGCAGGTACAAGCTGCGCTCCCCGTCGGGTTGCGGCACCCACGCCTGTTCCAGAGCGCCCAACTCGTCGAGGGCGGCGAGAAACAGGTCCTCCGGCAGGGGTGCCATCTCGAGGCGTTCAGCGGAGGAGATGAAACGCCGCGCGTTCTTCTCGGGACGAAACAGCCACACCGAGGAGTCGGCATGGCGGTAGGCCTTCAGCCCCTCGAAGATCTCCTGTCCGTAGTGGAAGACCGCGGCGGCGGGGTGCAGCTGCCACTGGCCCGTCGGGATGATGCGGGCGTCGTGCCACCCGAGACCCTCGGTGTAGTCGGCAACGGCCATGTGATCGGCATAGAACTTCCCGAACACCGGATCCGCCACGATGGCGGCGCGCTCGGCCTCGGGCGTGGGCTTGTCGGTGCGGTGGAGTTCGAACAGTGACATGCCCGCAGACTAGTCCACCGGCGGGGACAGCGCCGGCATCATGTTCATTCCCGGGACGATCCACTCTGCGACGGCTTTATCTATTTCGGCACAACAACCAGAGCTATTCTGGACAAAAGTCGATAACACAGCTCGCCGGGCAGGATCCTTCTCCGAAACGCCCGTATTCACGGGCTGGTACTCATCCCGACTCTCCCTTGGACTTGACTTCCTAAGAATCCTGAGAGAACCTTTCCACGTTCATACCCAGACAGGAGATGCCGATGCGCAAGCTTGTGATCTGGCTCACCGCAGCCGCGGTGGCCATCGCAGGAATTGTTCTAGCAGCATCCGCAACAGCCGAGGGCGAGAAGCCCACAGTCGGACCGTCAGTGGTCGGAATCCACGCCCCTTGCCCCGTCACCCACCCCTGGCCGAGCGACAACGCACCCATCTCGGAGATCGGCAACCAGCTGTCCCAGAACTTCGGGGTGACCCTGGCCGGTGACGGATGGACCGACGCGAACCGCACCCAGATCAGCGTCGTGTGGCAGGCCCTCGACTCCGTCTCCTGCACCGACTTCCTACCCAACCTCAAGGCAAAGGTGTCTGGAACCATTGGTATCAACGCCGCCCACATCAGTGGATTCGCCTGGGGCGACTGGTCGCTGACAAAACCTGGGTACCTGACCTTCGACTTCACCAAGTGGAAGGAAGCCGTCGATCTCGGTGACATCGGGCGCCTGTCGCGCATCGTCATCCACGAGTTCACCCACATCTTCAACGCCGACCGCGACTCCAACCCCAAGTACTGGAGCGAGTTCCAACACCTCGCCGCCAAGCAGGGCGTCTTCAGCTCCTACGCCGGCAGGAACAACCTGGAGACCCTCCCCGAGGTCGTCGGCTACTACGTGGCCCGCTGCGCCAAGGACAACCCCTACGACACCGGCCAGTTCAATGACTACTACGAGTGGGTCAAGACCACCATCTTCGCGGGCCGCGAGTTCGGCCCCGCGCCCGGCACCAAGGCCACCTGCGACGTGACCCCGGAGCAGATCCCCACCCCTGAGCCTTCCACACCCGACTGGGTGAAGGCGCTCAGCGGCGAGTGACCACCGGACTCCGGGTGTCGCTAGGCTCTGAGGCATGAGCAAGACCACCATGCCCTCCGTGCAGGGCCCCAAGGGATCCAAGCCGATCCTCACCTTCCCCGGCCCCGATGCCCCCGACGGCCTTCACGTGCAGCTGCTCGACGCCGGAACCGGTCCGGAGGTCAAGGCAGGCGACACCATCTCGGCCCACTACCTTGGACAGTCCTGGAACGGATCGGTTTTCGACAACTCCTACGACCGGGGCCAACCGCTGAGCTTCCGCGTCGGCGTCGGTGAGGTCATCCGCGGCTGGGACGACGGTCTCGTGGGTCAACGCGTCGGTTCCCGGGTCCTGCTGTCCATCCCAGCCGAACTCGGCTACGGCGACCACGGCGTCCCGCAGGCCGGCATCAAGGGCGGGGCGACCCTGGTCTTCGTCACCGAGATCCTCAGCGCCTCCTGAGAAGCCGCTCCCCCACGGCCAGGTGAGCCGGAACGCGACGAAGGAGCGCCGAGTCGTACCCGACTGCACCGCCCAGAGCCTCTACACTTTCCGCGGGCTTGATGGGAAAGGAGCACGAGGTGGCAAGGACCGGGCGGCTGGCCTGGATCGTGTGGGGCGTCGGCATCCTCGCGTACTGCGCCGCAATCATGCAGCGCACCAGCCTCGGGGTCCTCGGGATCCAGACCGCGAACCACTTCGGCACCAGCATCGGCATCATCTCCACCTTCGTGATGGTCCAGCTCGCGACCTACGCGCTGGCGCAGCTGCCCGCCGGGGTGCTGGTGGATCGCTACGGGTCGCGGGTGGTGATGATCACGGGTTCCGGAGTGATGGTCGCCGCACAGGTGATCATGGCCTTCGCCGATTCCCTTCCCCTGGCCTTCGCCGCCCGCATCCTGCTGGGGATCGGCGACGCCTGCATGTACGGGTCGGTGCTGCGGCTCATCCCCGAGTGGTTCGCGCCGTCGCGGGTGCCCGTCCTGACGCAGCTCGCCGGGCTGCTGGGGCAGCTGGGGCAGGTGGCCTCCGCGACCTTCCTGCTTCCCCTGTTCAACGCCCAGGGCTGGATGTGGGCTTTCCTGGGCGCCGCCCTCGCATCTGTCGCGGCGGGGGTCATGAGCGCATTCTGGGTTCGCGACGTGCCCCCCGGTCGGACCCGCCCCGCTCCGAGGGAGGAGAAACTCTCCGACCTGCCGCGCGGCATCGCCGACGCCTGGCGGCATCCCGCGACCCGGCTCGGGTTCTGGGTGCACTTCACCAGCGGTTTCAGCATCAACGTGTTCGCGATGATCTGGGGCATCCCCTGGCTGCAACAGGCACAGGGACGCACGGAGGCCGAGGCCGCCTTCCTGTTCAGTCTCACCGTCTACGGTTCCATCGTCTTCTCACCACTGCTGGGGTGGCTGACCTCGCGCCACCCGCTGCGTCGCAGCAACCTGGCTCTCACCGTCATCGGGGGCAACATGCTCGGGTGGGCGGCGGCGCTACTGTGGCCGGGCCAGGCGCCGTGGTGGTTGCTGATCTTCCTGGTGGTCGCGATGTCCGCGGGCGGTCCGGGCACCGGCATCGGATTCGACTATCCCCGCACCCTGCTGCCCCCGCACCGCCTCGGCGCTGCCAACGGCCTGGTCATCACTGGTTCCTTCACGGGCGCCACCGTGAGTCTGCTGGCCATCAGCGCCTTCCTGGGCTGGCTCAATCCCGCCGGCGACTACACCGCCGAACAACTCAACCAGGCCATGGCGTTGCAGTTCCCGTTCTTCGCCGTCGGCCTGATCGGTATCTTCAGCACCCGCCATCGACTGCGCACCATGATGCGTCCCCACGGGGTGATCGTGCCGCCCTGGCGGGAAGTGGTGCAGAGAATCCGCGCCAGCAGGCATCACTGACAACCGACCCCGCTGGCTGAGCCGTGCATCCAGGTGCGCACAGTCACCACGTCGTAGTCCCACACCCGGTCGAGGATCTGGGCCGGGCAGCCAGGTGCGCACAGTCACCGCGCCAGAACTCACCGCCGACGGCGCACAAAAGATTTCGTGACGATCCACGTTTCAGTGGCGTCTACTGTACAGAGGAGTCTGTCAGTCTGAGGACTGACTGACACCGCTGCCAGTGCCAGACCGTTTGCACGTCTGGTTGGAGAACATCTCCACCCCATCGGACCTTTTCGGAGGAAGAAACCATGCTGTCATTCATCGGAATGATCATCGCCGGCGCCATTCTCGGTGCCCTCGCCCGGCTCATCATGCGGGGCAGCCAGAACATCTCAATACTGTGGACCGTCGTGCTGGGCGCCGTGGGCGCACTTGTCGGAAGCGTGGTCGCCAGCTTCTTCGGTGTCGCCCACACCGACGGGATTGACTGGATCAGGTGGGCCCTGTCCCTCGCCGCCGCCGTCATCGCGATCTCCATCTACCTGAGCGTCACCGGTCGCAAATAACCTTCAGCGCCTTGAAGCAGGTTCCGTGGAGGCACTCACCGCATCCACGGAACCTCTTTCATTCGTGTGTGACACACGCCACGAACTGAGGTCGTGAGGATTTCCCGGTTGGTGGCGTCTTTCTTTCAGCGCGGCAATCATGACGGGCAGCAACACCAGTCAGTCAGGTCGGTCATACGAGTCGACCACGGCAGCCACCGAGGCGCCATGACGGGCCAGTTGCTGAACCGCGCTCCATCACATCCCGTCGCCATCCATTTCACGGATCTACGAAAGAGGCTCCCATGAGCAACAACGCCACGCCCCAGACCGGCCAGCAGCGCGAGCGCAACGAGAAGGTCGAGGAGGACAAGACCCCCCGCGGCCCCCTCCAGACCTCGCACGGCGTGACCACCATCGACGAGAACGTCGTCGCCAAGATCGCCGGCATGGCCGCTCGTGAGGTGCCCGGTGTCTACGACATGGGCAACGCCGTGCGCCGCGCCTTCAGCGCGTTGACCGACCGCATCCCCAACGTCCAGACCAACGTCGCCGGCGGCATCGGCGTCCAGAAGGGCGAGACCCAGGCCGCCATCGAGGTCACCGTGGTGGTCGAGTACGGCGTCTCCATCGTCGAGGTCTCCAACGCCATCCGCCGCAACATCATCGAGCAGCTTGAGATGACCACCGGCCTGGAAGTCGTGGAGGTCAACATCAACGTCACCGACGTCCACCTGCCCGACGACGACTCCGACAACTCCGAGGCCGCCGACCTCAAGTGACCCGTCCCAACGCCTTGATCTGAGGAGTTCTCATGAAGACAACGCACCTGGCCCTCCTGGTGGGCCTGTTCCTTGGAACCGTTCTCGCCTTCGGCTCTTTCGCCAACTTCGTTCTGGTGGCCCTATGCGGCCTGGCCGGATGGGCGGTAGGCCTCTACCTGGAGGGCCGGGTCGATGTCCACAGCATCCTGGATCGGCGAAAGAAGTGACGATGGCGACCGCGACCCAGCCTGCACTCACGCAGCCGGGACCTTCCCAGGACGAGGATTCCTCCTGGGAGCAGCGCGGCACCACCACCATTCCGGCCCGAGTCGTCGCTCAGATCGCGGCCAAGGCCGCCTATGAGACCGGCAACGTCGGCTCCAACGCCGGCGGAATCCTGGGAATCGGTGCCCGCCGCAACTTCGCCTCCCGGCCCGAGGCCCAGTGTGAGCTCTACGGGCAAACCGCCGTCCTCCACCTGGACCTCGGCCTGGTTTTTCCCACGCCACTGTCCTCCACCATCGAAGAGCTGCGCGCCCACGTGCGCAGTCGGGTCGAGTACCTCACCGGGTTGAGCGTCGGCAAGATCACCATCAAGATCTCCTGGCTCAATCCGAGCAGCCACGTAGGGAAGAGCCTGAAATGAGAACACCCGTCCCGAACCTCATTCGTCGCCCGTCCCGCAGCGCCCCCAGTGTCATCCTGGCACTGCTGCTGCTCGCGGTCGGAGGCCTGGGAGCCTGGCTGACGGGGCACCGGATCGTGACCGGCACCTGGCCGGACCACGCCGTCACCACGCTTGACTCCATCGGATCCACCGCCCTCGGCTCCGCCGCGATGCTCACCGCCGCCGGGATCGCCGCCGTATGCGGCCTGACCATGGTCCTCGCGGCCCTGTGGCCGGGCCTGCCCGAGCGCATCGAGATCCTCCCCGCCGCCATCCCCGGCCAGACCGCGGTGCGGCGCCGCGACCTGGCCGCCCTGGTGAGGACCCAGGTCGAGCAGATCGGCGGAGTCCACTCCGCCGCCGTCACCACCCGTCGCTCCCGGGTCGACGTCGTCGTCCTCAGTGTCTTGGACGACCTCGGCCCGGTGCTTGAAGCCGCCCGCAAGAAAACCGACGAGGCCCTGCAGACGCTCCAGCCCGCGGGCATCACACGCAGCCGCGTGCGAATCAAGCACACGAGCTGAAGGAGATTCGACCATGCGTTCAGTTTCTGGTGTCCTCAACAGGACAGTCCTGGCCGGCTGCGGCCTTCTCATCGTGGCAGCCTCATTCTGGCTGCTGGCCTCCGGCCTTGACGCCGGTCGATTCTGGCCCGACGCCGCCCCGTACCTGGCCACTGCGCAGGACCGAGTGGGCAGCCTCATCGCGCCCCAGGCGCACTGGCTCCTGCTGACGACCGCGCTGGTGTCCGTGCTCGCCGTCATCGCCGGGCTGGTCCTGCTCGCCATGCAGGTCCCCCGCAAGGCGGTCGCCTCGCCACTGAGGTTCAGCGACTCCGAGGGCGTCCTGCTGGCCACCATCGCCCCCGACGTCCTGTCTCAGGCCCTGTCCGAGCGGGCTGAGGACGTCCCCGGGGTGGAGCAATGCGCCGTGTGGGGCACCGGTTCCCCGACCAGCCTGTGGGTCCAGGCTGACGCCACCGTCTCCCAGGACTGCGAGGCCGAATGGGCCGTAGCCGCGCTCAGGCGCCGGCTCGCGGGCGACGTGACCACGTCGCTGGGCGCCAGCCCCAGGCAGGTCGACGTCCTGGTGCGACTGGAGCGGTCCTCGAGCAAACGCAGCGTCTCGCAGACCGTCACAGGACAGCACTCGCCCGCGATCACGGGGAACGGCGATGACACATGAGACGCAGGACGAGGCAGTGTCGGCGCCTCGTCCGCGTCCACACCACGCCGCACAACCGAGCGCCTCGTCCGCCGCATCCCACGACAAGGACCGCCGCCTGGTCCTGCGCGCCCAGGACGGTGATATCAACGCCTTCGAGCAGCTCGTCGAGCGTTATCAGGGGCGCCTGTTCCGCACCGCCTACATGATCGTGCGCAACCGTCACGACAGTGAAGACATCGTCCAGGAGACCCTCATCCAGGCCTGGCGCAGTCTTCACCTGGTCAGGGAGCCCGCCGCCTTTCGAGGCTGGCTCATGCGGATCTGCACCAACAAGACCGCCAGCATGACACGCAAGCGCCAACGTCGGGCCACCGACCCCTACGACTCCGAGGGCCTGGAGACTGCGAGCGCCATGGCGGAGACGACGTCACACAGCACCACAGACCCGGCTGAGTCCAGCGAGGTCAACGCCCAGATCAAAGCGCTGGCCGACCTGTTGGCCTCCGTGAAACCCGAGTTGCGCATCGTCTGGGTGCTCCGAGAGGTTGACGACATGTCCTACGAGGAGATCGCCCAGGCTCTGAACCTGACCGAGTCCACCGTCCGCGGGAGGCTGGCGCGCGCCCGTTCTCTCGTCATGCGCCAGATGAAGGAGTGGCATGAGCACCTTCAATCAGCTCTCACATAGCGTCCGACGCTCGACGGCGTCGGCCAGGCCATCCGCCCGGTCTCATGAGCAAGACGACGCGGAAACACGGAAATACCAGCGTCTGATCGCCTCCCTGCACGAGGAGTGGGACCAGCTGGAATCTCAGGCGAGCACCTCAGTCATGCCCAAGCGCCACCTGATGGAGGCCATCCTCGCCGAGACCCGTCACGGCGCCCAGGTGGAGATGCCCGCGACCGATCTGGGGCCCTACAGCATGTCCGAGTTCTCGCTGCGGGCACTCATCCGACGCACCGTGGACCGTGTGCCCGGCGCGAATGCCCTGCGGTCCTCTTTCGAGCACGCCCCCTCAAGCGTGGATCACCGCGGGCTGGGGGTTCCAGAGACCATCACCTGTCGGATCTCCGCCCACATCAGCGTGGACAGCCTGCCGCAGCTCGCCCAGCTGGTCCGTGACGCCGTTCGAGCAGCCTGCCGTGAGAACCTAGGAGTGTCCCCGACCGTCAACGTCCACATCCAGGATCTTCACGATGACGACTAGCCTCTCAGCAGCCGAACTGGCCCACCTGGTCACTGCTGTCCCCGGTGTACGAGGAATCGAGCCGGGGATCGGCAGCACGTTGAGGACGATCAGCAACTACATCCGCCAACGGGATCCTCAGCAGGCCCGATTCGGCGTGGTCGTCGAGGCGGGCTCGCGCAGAGCCGTCATCGAGATCGGCATCGACGACTCCAGGCCCGTCAAGGACATCGTGCGGGACGTCCAGGAGACCATCATCCGTTCCCTGTCGCAGGCGGGAGAGACAGGCGACGCCTTCGATGATCGGGAGGGCTCCGGCTCCTCCGGCGCCGGGGACCGGGACGCGCCTCGGGTCACGGCGGGTCCAGTCCCTGCTGTAGACACCCAGCCCACAGCAGCTCCACTCTCGCGCAGGTTCCAGCACGAGTCGACGCGAGGCACCGGTCAGATGATCGGTGCCCCGACGTCGATTCATGGGGTCCAGGACATGATCCCGGCAGACATGGGGTTCAGCCGGGATCAGCGGCGCTCGCGAACGACGGCGCCGGAGACGTCGGCATCATCCTCGAGACGTGCCATGCGCAATCCGTTCGCCAGAGGGTGTCCCAGCCAGATGGCCCCGAAGACCGGTGGGCGGATACGGGAGGAGACCCCCATCAGCCGGCTGTCACCACCCTGATAGCCGAGCACACCTAGCCCGTGCCTCGTGAATACGTCTCCTGGCCACTGTCGTTGCGAAGATCATGCTGGTTGATGGTCTCACCTGCGAGGCAGACGCAGCACATCGCGCTGCGGTCGCGCATCGCATGCACCTACCCTATCCACTGGCGGAGTGACGGTCGTGAACAGACTGTCAACAATTGCTGCGGCGTGACGAGCCACAAGAATCTATGTCAACGGATAGTTAGCTAAAGATGGGTGCTGCTGTTGAGAAACGGGGTACTAACGTCAACTCTTTCGAAAGAAACCCGAGAGAACTCTAGCGTAAGCACGCTTTTCGTACATACACTTCCAGCATGGGCACAGGGTCCATAACCTGATCAGTCCAAAGGAGGATGCTATGGAACTGTTCATCGCTGAGGTTCTCGGCGTCGGCAACGAGGCTGCGAACCAGATCTTCACCATCGTCATGAATGCTGGAAGTGCACTCTCTATCGCATCGGCGATCGCCACCCTGATTACTTTGGGGTGGGCCGGTATTGCATCGGTTGGTTGGACCACCTTCTTCATGACCGTGAAGAGCCTCGCGAAGAAGTACGGTACGCGTGCAGCCGTGGCGTACTGAGACTCATGGGCCTGTGGCAGGCAGAATTTCTCGTCAGCCACAGGCCTGAGGTCGTGACCAGAAAGTGCTGAGCATTGATGAGAAATATCAAGATTTTCTTTCTCCTAAACAAGAATGCCGACCTGTCCACATCGCAGCTATGGACGTCTTTCGTAAAAATCAACGTATGCAGGTGGTATCCCGCCCTTATCATAATGCGCTGGGTTTTACAGGCCGTCGTCAGCGGCATTTCACTCGCGATCGTCGGGCGGTACATAGACAAGGATTTCCTGGTTTTTTTGGCTTCGACGGTTATTGCACTCACGACTCTATCGCCATTATTTGACGATATCGATGTTCAACTAAGACGTTACAAATCGGAATACTTGCACGCCCTCATGAGGGAGCGAGAAAAAACTGGGATATTTCTGATTGACAATATCTTTTGGTTCTCAGCTTTTAGGAATCTCGGGACGATGATTTTCTGGAGCGAAGTCGCGATTCTTTCAGGGGGATGGCGTACTGCTCTGCTTCTAGCCATAGTCGCTCTGGCTTCATACACCGTATTCATCGCCCATTCTTTCTTCAGAATGAGGGTAAATAGCATATCTGGAATGGTTTCGTACGCCTTGACCGGAGGCGCCATCACCGCGGTTTCGGCATTAATTTTCTCCAGCATATTTACCCTCATCTTAGAACTCAAGACAGCAGTTGCAGAAGGTAGGGGAGAGGTCTTTGAGGGAGAAGCGATGGGTCTTCTATATGGCTCGGTGCTCAGCGCGGTGAATGACATCTATAGCAGCGCGGGGTTCTTTTTCTCGGGATCGATCATTCTGGTCATTCTGGTAATTACGGTACTTCTCGTGCGGTCTTCCCGCATGGGAATCATGACCCCTAGTGGCTTTCGAAGCCACTATGTCGATATTGCACTCAGGTCGATAAGAATAACCTCCTTCGAACATGTGACCGCGGCTCAGCTGCGAGGCCTCTCTCCGCGTTACGGACACAGTGAGCTCAACGTGGTTGTTCCAATGGAATTCTGGTTATTAGTCGGCTTTACCTTCTCGGTGACCCCCACATTGAGCAATCCGGCAGCGATTCTTTCGCTCATTGCAGTACAGATTTATATATTGACCATGGCGGTGCATCGGGGATTTGCAGCTCACTACCCAGCCGTCTTCGAGTTCGGCTCGGCAATCAAAACCTTGCGAGTCTTCAGGCAAACAGATTCCTCCATTAGAATGAAGTATTACGGATCATCTGAAAAACTCTTGCGACACTTGGGAATTTTCCCGGTTTTCCTTCTTTCGGGTGGATATATATTGCTAGCAATTTTGCTCTCCGGCAATTCTCTTGATATCAGAATGAGTATCGCCACCTTGATTGGAGGATTAGCATTCACTTCCATCTTGGCTTTCCCCATGCCCAGACTCTGCATGGCATCGCCAATCGACGCCATCGAGGTGCTTCTTCGGAAAGCGGATGCCCTGTCCCCGGGGATGAGTTTTGAGGATCTCGTCAGCCTGTCCGGATATCGAGCCCTCCGCTCCATTCGCATGATGCCTATTTTCTTGGTGCAGACGGCAATAGTTTTTACTCTCGTTCTCTTTCCTGTGCTCGGCTTTCTCGAAGGTGTGACCTGGTGGATATTCCTTGCTGGAGTCTTGGTCGCGCTCCCGGTTAGCGTTTTCATCGCCTCTCACAGATCAGTCGGGGTGAATTAAATGAATCTTGCATTCTATAGGATTGGAAACCTGGTTCTGGTGTCAATTGCTGCCGTGATCGGTTTTCTATGTGGGCTCCATTTCGGCGGCAATTCCCCGCGTGTTGCCGCTAACAATAGACTCTCGATGTGGACGGTCCTGAGCAACAATCTTCGGGTCGGTTGTCTGATCATCCTCCTTGGCCTGATTTCCCTCGGGGTCGGTTCGCTCATCTTGATTGCATACAATCAATTGATATTTGGAGCAGCGGTAAGTGGGGTTTATATGCAGAGCGGCTGGGACCCCATCGTCACTGGGGTCTTGCCTCATGCCTTACCGGAACTCGCCGCGACGGCAATATGTGGTGTTCTGGGATTCGAAAGTTGGCGCGCCCTCAGGATCATCAAGAGAAGAATCGTTTCCGGAGGCATAATTCCCTTCGGCGCCAAGGGGATAATTATCCTTGGCTGCTGCGCTCTGGGACTTTATCTTCTCGGCGCCGTTATCGAATCTACGATCTCATACGTGAAGGTTGGTTGAGTGATGGAAACAAATGTGCTTCTATTGCTGGAAGGGTTGACATTCGGTTACGATGAATCCCCCTTGTTTGATAATCTTGATCTCGATTTCCTCGAAGGGTCTTTGGTGCTACTGAGAGGAAAGAACGGGGCAGGGAAGACGACGCTCTGTGACATCTTGACGGGTGTACTCAAGGCCGATTCTCGCCGCTGTCTGTGGCGCGACGAGGAGATCAACCAGGAGGATTTGCGTCTGCTGGTTGCCTACGCTTCCCAAGAGCCTGAGTTCTTCCCAGCGCTCAGTGGCATGGAGAACCTTCGCCTGCTCCAGCTCCTCTCCAACGAGACTCCCAGCTACCTAGAGAAGGCCGTGGCCTTCGCTCAGGAATGGGGGCTAGGTGGGGGCGATCTTGAGAGGAAGCAGGTCGGAAATTATTCGGGAGGAATGCGCCAAAAACTCTGGATCGCGGCACACCTGGCCACATCGCGCGAGTTTGTGATCCTAGACGAGCCGTTCACTCATCTCGATTATGAAACCACCGGGCAGATCGCTCGGATACTGCACATCGACCCCAGAACTCGACTC
Organism: Propionibacterium sp.; assembly: GCA_013333945.2. Classification (GTDB taxonomy): domain Bacteria; phylum Actinomycetota; class Actinomycetes; order Propionibacteriales; family Propionibacteriaceae; genus Arachnia. Next base: position 3,791 of record JABCNW020000134.1, on the reverse strand, counting down.
CTCGTGAGTCACCAGATTCCAGAAGGAATTGAATTCTCTGACGTCATTGATCTCATCGGAGAGGAAGAAGAATGAAGAAATCTGCCAAGGCCCTGGAATATGGCGGATACGCTTTCGCGTTGATACTCGCCATCACGATCCGCCTGACCGGCGCTTCCGCATGGTGGATTGCCGGCGTCGTGGTTTTCATCTTCGCTTGGGGTGGGTATTTCCGCAAGCTGAGTGGAGACCGGAAAGAAAGCGCAGGAAACGGAGAAGGCTGATCCGCGCATAGTGCACTCAACACATTCCTTTCCCCGCTACGTGGACGTGACCCTGCCCCGGGCCCCGGGATGCGTGTGGGGTGTTTTCAACCCGGACTACTCACCCAGTGGGCTTGCGGTCAGGCTCACCCAACTTCCATGCGACCTGAGGAGCCCTGGCCGGGTGGTTTAGAACAGGCCCTCGGGTTCCTGGGGCTGGGCGTAGGCGGGGTCGACCCCGTTGAACAGTGGCGAGACCGAGTTGCCGCTGTGGATGCGGGCGATGGCCTCCGCGAACAGCGAGGCGACGCTCAGCACCTTCAGGCCCGGGAAGTTCTCGGGGGCGGGGACGGTGTTGGTGGAGACCACCTCCGAGATGTGGGTGGCGGAGGTGAGACGCTCCACCGCCGAGCCTGAGAAAAGGCCGTGGGTGCAGGCGATGGAGGCCTCGACGCAGCCGAAATCGGCCAGTCGGGAGACGATCTCGACGATCGACCCGCCCGTGGCGATCTCATCGTCGAGGACGATGGCCTTCTTGCCCGCGACGTCACCGACCACCGACGAGATCACCACCTTGTCGTCGGCGAGGCGTTGTTTGTTGCCGGCTGCCACCGGCAGCCCGAGCAGACGCGCCAGCAGCGTCGCCTGTTTGGCGTTGCCGAGGTCCGGGGACACCACGACGTGGTTGCTGAGGTCGCGTCCACGGTAGTGGTCGGCGATGACGCCAAGTGCCGTGAGATGATCCACCGGCACGGAGAAAAACCCGTGCACCTGCGGGGCGTGGAGGTTCATCGTCAGCACCCGATCGACGCCGGCGGTGACCAGAAGGTCGGCGACGAGACGACCTCCCAGGGAGATGCGGGACGCGTCCTTCTTGTCGGAACGGGCGTAGGCGTAGTGCGGGATCACCGCCGTGATCTGCGTCGCCGACGCACCACGGGCCGCGTTGACCATCAGCAGCAGCTCCATCAGATGCTCCTGGGTGGGAGGCACGAGAGGCTGCACGATGTAGACGTCGCGCTGCCGGCAGTTGGCAAGCAACTGGGCCTGAAGGCAGTCGTTGCTGAACCGGGAGATCTTCACATGGCTCCGGGGAACCTCCAGATGGTCACAGATCTCATCAGCCAGCGCATGATGGGCGGAACCGGAGAAAACGACGATGCCCTTCACGGTCTCTCCTTGTTAGACGGCTGTACGTCCCCACCCTAGTGGGGAGGCCGTCGCCGAGACCGTCAAAGGGCGCCGCGACACGACACCCGTCACAACTGCTGTCAATGACCGCCCGCGAGACGACGGCGCAGGGCACGTCCCATCCGGGTGAAGTCGTCGCCCAGTTCGTTGTCGGTGACGGTGTAAGCCCAGGTGGCGCTGGGGATGCGGGACCCCAGCGATTCCAGGTCCAGCCGCCCGTTAATGACTGGGGCCTCCAGGAGGGTGGCGACGGCGTCGTCGAGGATGCTCTCGGCGAGTCCCTGATAGGCGGCACCCATCTCCTTCTCGAACTCGGTCAGCGGATCCTCGCGGGCCAGCACCCGCAGATGGATGCCCTCGCGCAGCTCGGCTGCGTGCCCGAGATGTGCACTCCAGGCGGCATCGATGGCCGCGACCAGCGCCAGCCGGGCCCCCGCCTCGAGTTCGTCCTCCCCGCCCCGCTCGCCCAGCCCCGCGACCTCCTCGGGTGCGTGGTCGGCGAGTCGGTCGAGGGCCTCGGGCCCCTCGAGACACGTTTCGCGCACCTCGACGAGATGGGCGCGTTGGCGGCGCAGCAGTTCGCCGTAACGCCACGACAGCCACCTCAGGTTGCGCTGCTCGCCGTCGCTGATCCGCTGCGCATGATCCACGACCCCCAGGACACGACGGTTCGCGCGGCACTGCTCGACCTCACCGTCGCCGTCCACGACCGCGGGTTCGGGATGGTCGGGGTCGTTGTCGGTGACGAGGCGGTCCTCGAGGCTGGCGAGGAACACGGACTCCCCCGGATCGCCCTGCCGTCCGGCGCGACCGCGGAGCTGGTCGTCGAGCCGGGCGCTGGGGAAACGCCCCACCCCGACCACCAGCAGCCCGCCCGCGTCGACGGCCTCGGGTGAGGGCACCACGTCGGTGCCGCGCCCGGCCATCTGCGTCGAGACCGTGACCCGGCCCGCCTCCCCGGCCCGCGAGATGATCGCGGCCTCCTCGGTGGCGTTGCGGGCGTTCAGCAGCACGCAGTCGACGCCGAGGCCGCGCAGCAGGTCCGCGATTCGCTCCGATTCCCTCACGCTCTGGGTCGCGACCAGCACGGGTCGTCCCCGCTTCCCGGATTCCCGGGCGAGGTCCGCCAGGGCCGCGTCACGATGCTCGGAGGTGGCGTAAAGCCGGGTGGTCTGGTCGGTGCGACGGCACGGCAGATGCGACGGGATGACCGCGACCTGCAGCCCGTACAGGGATTCGAGTTCCTCGTCGGCGGACCGCATGGTCGCGCTCATGCCGACGAGCTTGTCGTAGCCGCCGACCAGTTCCGCGATGACGAGCTGGTCGAGGACCTGTAGTCCGGGGGCGGTCTCGAGGGCCTCCTTCGCCTCGACGGCGAGCTGCAGTCCGTCGGGCCAGCGTTGCAGCCGGTCCACCCTTCCCCGCGACCCGCTGACGAGCCAGACGCGGTCGTCGGCGACGAGATAGTCGACGTCACGTTCCAGGGCGGCGTGGGCGTGGAGGGCGAGGTTCAAGGAGACGAGGAACTCGGAGTCGCTGCCGAACAGGTCGCGGTCGGGGTGGTCGTCCTCGACGCGGCGCAATCCGTCGTCGGTGAGGTGGACGGTGCGACGATCGGGCGCGACGACGTAGTCGCGGCCTGCCTCGAGGCCCCGCACGTAGGAAGCGAGCCCCAGGGCGTGTTCGTCGCGGTGCGGTTCGGCATCGGCGGCGAGCACCAGGGGCACGCGGGCCTCGTCGAGCAGGACCGCGTCGGCCTCGTCGACGAGCACCACCTCGCGGCGAGCCCCGGTGCGCTCCCCAGGCCGGGCGGCGAGGCGGTCGCGGAGCAGGTCGAAACCAGCTTCGGCCACCGAGGAGTAGGTGATATCGGCGGCGTAGGCGGTCTGCCGGGCGATGAGGTCCTGGGCGGCCTGCACAGCAGCGCAGGTCAGTCCGAGGCCGCGGTACAGCGGACCCATCCAGTCGGCGTCGCGGGCCGCGAGGTAGTCGTTGGCGGTCAACACGTGGACGTGACGGCCCTCCAGAGCCCAGCCGGTGGCGGCCATCGCCCCCACGAGGGTCTTGCCTTCCCCGGTCGCCAGCTCGATGGAGAACCCCCGCAGCAGGGCGGCGGTGGCCAGGTACTGGTTGGGGAAGGGAGCGAGGCCCACCTCCCGCCCCGCCACCTCGCCTGCAAGCGCCAGGAAACCGGCCAGCTCGGCGTCGCCGGTCACATCGAGCCGGGCAGGGACCTCGGGTGGATCCTTCGGCATGGCCTCCACGACCCGTCGGAGGCGTTTGAGGCGTTTGTCGTTGGCGGAACGCCACATGGACTCGCGCAGACGGTCGGCGACGGATGTGAGGGGCACGATGACT
>JABCNW020000133.1 GCA_013333945.2 Propionibacterium sp. | reverse complement strand
CACGACCGGGGTGATGCCGGTCTCGTCGACGATGGTGTCGAGATGCTCGGGCAGGAAGTTGCACACCCCGATGGAACGGACCAGGCCTTCGGAACGGAAGTCGATGAGCTGCTCCCAGCTTTCCACGTACGTGCCGCGCGCGGGGCAGGGCCAGTGGATCAGGTACAGATCGACGTGGTCGAGGCCGAGTTTCTCGAGGCTCTTTTCCAGGGCGGGCCGGGCGGAGTCGCGGCCCTGGGCTTTGTTCCACAGTTTCGTGGTGACGAAGATCTCGTCGCGCGGCAGCGAGGATGCGGCTATCGCGCGTCCCACACCCAGCTCGTTGCGGTAGATCGCAGCGGTGTCGATGTGCCTGTACCCCGTTTCCAGGGCGTGGCTGATGGCGGCGGTGGCCTCGTCGTCGGTCATCTGCCAGACTCCCAGGCCGAGCTGGGGGATGGACTGGCCGTCGTTCAGTGTGATGAGCGGAGCGCTTGTCATGCCCCCCATTGAACACCCTGATGGAAAGGAGCATCACCATCCTCGGCGAAGGGTGAGAGAATGTCCCTCATGCAATCGTTGCCTGCCCTGCTCGATGCCCGTCTGCGCGCCGTCACGGGGGTGGATCCGGAGATGAGGCCGGCCACGAAACCCCAGTTCGGGCATTTCCAGTCCAACGTGGCGTTGCGCCTCGCCAAGGAGCAGAAACGACCCCCCCGGGAGGTCGCGGCGGACATCGTCGCCCGGCTCGACGTCTCCGATCTGTGTGAGCCTCTGGAGATCGCCGGGCCGGGATTCATCAACTTCCGCATTCGCGCCGACGTTCTCGCCCAAGCCGCCACCGCCGTGCTCGAGGATCCGCATCACGGGCTGAGTCGCACCTCGCATCCGCAGCGGGTCGTCATCGACTACTCGGCGCCCAACGTCGCCAAGCAGATGCACGTCGGGCACCTGCGCACCACCATCATCGGCGACTGCTTCAACCGTATCCTCACCGCCCTCGGACACGAGGTGATCCCGCAGAACCACATCGGTGACTGGGGCACCCAGTTCGGGATGCTGGTCGAACACATCCTCGAGGCAGGAATCGACGTCACCACCCTCGACCTCGCCGGCGCGGAGCAGCTCTACAAGGACTCCAAGAAACACTTCGACGAGGACCCCGACTTCGCCACCCGCGCCCGCGCGCGTGTGGTGAAACTGCAGGGCGGCGACGAGGAGACCCTGGCGATCTGGCGGCAGCTGATCGCGGTCTCCCTCGCCGGGTTCAACGCCGCCTATCAACGCCTCGGGGTGCTGCTGACCGACGCGGACCTGGCGGGCGAGTCGACCTACAACGACGCCCTGCCGGAGGTGGCCGCTGACCTGGCCGAGCGCGGCGTTGCCGTCGTCGACGACGGGGCGCTGGGGCTGTGGGTCGACGGTTTCGATGCGCCGCTGATCATCCGCAAATCGGATGGCGGCTACGGTTACGACACCACCGACATGGCAGCCATCCGGCACCGGGTCCGCGAGTTGAAGGCCGACCGGATCATCTACGTCACTGATGTGCGCCAGTCGCAGCATTTCCAGGAACTCTTCGAGGCCGCCCGGAAGGCCGGCTACCTGCCCGACGACGTCGAGGCCCAGCACGTCGGCTACGGCATGGTACTCGGTCCCGATTCGCGTCCGTTCAAGACTCGCGACGGCGGAACGGTGTCGCTGACGAGCCTGCTCGACCTGGCCGAGCAGGAGGCCTCACCCGAGATCGCCCTGGCGGCCATCAAGTACGCCGACCTGTCGGGCGCGATCCACAAGGACTATGTCTTTGACGCCGAACGGATGGTGCAGACCACCGGCGACACCGGGCCGTACCTGCAGTACGCGCATGCCAGGATCTGCCAGATTCTGCGCAGGGCCGAGGCCGAGAACATCGGCTGGGGGGCGGTCGTGGTGCTGGAGGATCCTGCCGAGCACACCCTCGCGCTGGTGTTGAGCCGCTTCGGTGAGGGCGTCGACGAGGTGGCCCAGGCACTGACCCCTCACAAGCTGTGCGGGTACCTCTACGAACTGGCCGGTGCTTTCTCGGCCTTCTACGAGGCCTGTCCGGTGCTGCGTTCCGAGGGAGAGGTGCGTTCCTCGCGCCTGGCGTTGGCGGCTGCCACCCGCGAGGTCCTCGCCCAAGGCCTCTACCTCCTCGGAATCGAGGCCCCCGACCGCATGTGAGGCCCCTCCTCACAGCTGGTTGAGTCGGGCTGCTCGTAGTTCGATCCACCGGCTCGCGGTGTGAAGCGCCGTGGGTTTCGTGACTGTTTTTCTCCGACCGTTGGTCGCGGTGGATCGGCCTCTCGGCCCGGTTCTGAGGGATGACTCCTACCATGGTCCCATCCGGGGTGGGGGCGTCGGCCTGATGGGGGTTCCGGGTGGGTCGCTGAGCCTTGATTTTTCGGGTTTTCCGAGCCAAGACCTGGGTTGTAGAAGACAATTCGGCAAGGGCTTTTCTTTTCCTGCCGGATATCTGGAGCGGTGCTAGGCTCCCAGCCAGATCGTGAGCGATTCCAAACCACCGGGATGACCGGATCAGTGGGTCCGACGGGAAACTCCCCGGCTTCGTGTCGGGAAGCGAATACACCCGAGGAGATCCGGAGTCACACATCCGACGAATGGTCGCGGAGGAAAAGCATGCGGATCTGGAATCTAATGGAGCCGACTTGTGCGGCTGATGGCGGTCGTGTGGCTCAGGACGTTCTGAGCGCACGACCCGAGGAGTGAGCGAGAGAGAAAAGAATATGCGGGCCCTGACCTGTGCGTGGCGCTTCGTGGTGCGCAAAAAACTGAAGACATTGATAATGTTCGGAATTCTGCTGTGTTTGTCGACGGTCATGCTGAGCATGGTCGCGGTGAAAGGCTCGACGGACGCGGCGGCGTCGCAGGTCGGTCAGCAGCTGAAGGCCGGTTTCACCCTCGAGAACAATCGGAAGAACAATCCCGGTACTCCCCGGGGCGGTGGTGTCGTCAAGGAAACCGACATCGACGCCGTCAAGGGCGTGTCCGGGGTGAGCGATCACCTTCGTCGCATGTCGTTGACCGCCGACCTGGTGGGGGCGAAGCCGCTGAAACTGCCCAATTCCCAGCGCGACTACGACGCCCAGAAGGAAAAACTTTTCGGGAACCTGGGGGGCGGCTACGGGGAGAACAACACCGAACTGGATGTGAACTTCCGTTCCGGCAGTCTGAAACTGAGCCAGGGACGTCACATCAACGAATCCGACGTCAACAAAGCAATCATTCACGAGGATCTCGCCAAGGCGAATGGCCTGAAAATCGGCGACAAACTCAAGTTGAAGGCCAACCCGGAGGATGCCGACAACGTGAAAAAATCCACCGAGGAGGTGGAGGTCGAGATCGTCGGTCTCTTCTCGGGGGAGAACATCAAACCCGCTCAGACTCGCGTCGAGCTGGTGCAGAACTCCGTCTACACCGACGTGACCACCACAAAACAGCTCGCGAAGTTCGAGAAGGGTGAGGAGATCTACACGGACGCCACCTTCTTCGTGGAATCCGCCAACACACTCGACGACGTGATGAAACAGGCCGGTCAGTTGGGGGTCGATTGGAAGAAATTCCAGCTCACCAAGACCAACCAGATCCTCGCCGGCGTCACGGGCACGGTGAAGAGCATTTACAAGCTCGTCGACACGATGGTCGTGGCCACGGTCATCTTCGGCGTGGTGGTGATCTCCCTGGTGCTGTGGCTGTGGGCCCGGGAAAGGCGACGCGAAACCGGTATCCTGCTGGCGGTGGGCACGTCCAAACCCGGAATCGTGGCCCAGCACATCCTGGAGCTCGTGCTGATAACGATCCCGGCCTTCGGTGCGGCGTGGTTCGCGGCCCAGGGGGCGGCCCAGTTCATCGGCAATCAGCTGGTTTCCCAGGCTGCGAAGGCGCCGTCGAAGGAGATGGCCTCGCAGCTCGGTGGCAGCGGCCTCGGCTCCGACAACGAATCGGCCCTGTCCGGCAAGACCCTCGACCACGTCCAGGTGATGCTGGACACCGGACAGTGGGCCCTAGTGTGCGGAATTTCCTTGGCCCTGGTGTGTGTCGCGGTGCTGATCGCCTCCATCCCGACGCTGCGCGCCAAGCCCAAGGCCCTGCTTACCCAGCTGTCCTGAGGTGCCTGCAATGTCATTGGTGAAACGCGCCTGGCTGTCGGTCAGCAGGCGTATCGGAAAGAGCGTGGTGCTGCTGCTCATCATGACGGTGATCTTCACCGCCCTGGCGGCGGAGGCCAGCGTCCGCGGCTCCATGCAGGCCCTCCGGGAGAGCGTCAGCCGTGGGGTGCCAGCCGGGTTCGTGATTCATCCCGGAACCGGGGAACTGAGCCTCACCGACGCACAATCCGTCAGCGGAGTGCAGGGGGTCACCGGCCACAACTACGTCCGAGCTCTCACCGCCACGCCGTCGGCCCTCACGCTCGTCGAGATGCCCGCCAGCGGGGTGGAGCTCTCCGGTGATGTGGCACCCGAGGCGGGCGT
>JABCNW020000132.1 GCA_013333945.2 Propionibacterium sp. | reverse complement strand
TGTCAGTTCGGGGGCTGCTTGGTCGGCGTTGTCCTCGTCGTGCCAGATCCAGATGGTCACGGAGGGTGGTTCACCATCGAGTTGGGCGAAGTCCATCTGGTCGATCATCAGCTGGTGGCGGCCATCGGGAGCGTCCTGGAGGGTCAGGGTGAGCAGCTCGCGTCCGAGTCTGCCGCGTGCGTTGGCGATGGCCGCCAGGTCTTCCGCGATGCGCCCAAGTCCGCGATCCGACCAGCGTCGGATGGTGCGTTGGTCCTGGTAGTCGAAGTGTTCGGCTGTCATGGTGAAGCGGTCGAGGACGGTATCGGCGGGGCTGGACAGACTCAACGCGGCAGCAGCCTCGTACTTGTTGCCCTTTTCGTAGCGGGCGAGTTCTCGCCCAAGCATCATGAACGCCTCGACCAGGTCGCCTTCACCGCACAGCTGAACCAGATGTGGGCAACCGCTGAGTTTGGACATTGTCAGTTGACCGTGCCCGCTCCGCAGCGCCAGTAACTCGGCGTGGACGGCAGCTACCACGGTCGGGTCGATGGGCGGCACGAACGGCTCGCTGGCAACGTACCCGGGCGGCTCCATGGCCATGGATTCTGCCACCCCGATGACCTGCCCTGGTGAGTTGTCACTTTCATGTCACGACAGGCTGTGGGGTTGTGGGTTGGACTTGGGGTGTGAAGTCAAACCGGCTTCTAAACGAGTGACACCGGATCCGCTGCTTGGTGGTGGCGGGTGGTGTGGAAGGAGTTCTCATGTCCAATCTCATCCCTGCTTCTGGGTTTGGTGCTGGGTCGGCTCGGGCGGCTGGGTCTGGGTTGTCGTCGTCGATGGCCGGGTCGGGTGGGCGACCGCGGGGGCTGGCTCGGGCGGTGCAGCGGGAGCTGGAGTGGACGGCTGGTCGAGGTGATGTGGTCAGGGCGGTTGATTCGGCTCGGGCGGAGCTGACGAATCAGGCGATGGGCAATGTTGGGAATCTGGTGATGACTGGTCAGGCGTTGGTGCAGGTTGCGCCGGAGAGTGCGCCGTATTTGGAGGCGTTGTTGGGTGCGTATGCCACTGGTGCAGCGCAGGCTATTGCGAGGTTCCAGTGAATCTCTTTGGTGTCCTGTTCACTGTGTTGGCGGTGGTGTTGCTGGCGGGCTTGGGGTTGCTGGTGTGGGGGTGGGTGGAGGGGTGGCGGGAACGCGATCGTGCCCGGAAGCGTCGGCAGTATTGCGAGCAGCTCCGTATCCACCACGATGCTCGCCATCTCGCTAGGCAGCTTCAGTGTGAGGCTTTCCGTGTCCGAGCAGAGATGCTCCGCCATGTCATGCAGCGTATGGACCAGTCGCAGCGCCCGCACCGACGCCCGGGAGGGCATCATGGCTGAGACCCCTTCCTCGCTGGCTGACAAGCTTCTTGGGTGGTGCTTCACCGTCTTGTTGGCTGCCCTTGCTTTGAAGATTGCGGTCGACCTCATTTCCAGTATCTGGCCCTGGCTCGTTGTTGGGCTGGTGGTGACCGGGTTCATTGCCGTGGTTGGGTGGGTGGTGGTGCGGTGGTGGCGTTGGCGTTGAGCCGCCACGTGTCGATGCGAAATCCAGTACAAAATCAGGCCCGATGCGCCCGTGGCGCGCCTGTTTCATCCGGTGTTGTGAAATACACCAAACCCATTGACCGTTCAATTTTTTGAACGCATACTCAGGGCAGTTCCTCGCCCGTGGCTGGTCCGCTACAAGGAAGACGGCATCGTGCCGTGCCGGACCGCCCCATCCGCGAGTGGAGCTGTCACATCACATCAATTCAAGCCCTTGAAAGGAGGCTGTGTTCGTCATGCCCAGAAACAACACATCACCCCGTAAACCTCAGGCCACCAAGCCACGCTCCTCGCGGAGGTCAGGTCGTCCTGATGCATCCCCAGGTCGTTCCCGCCGCGCCCACCAGTTGCGGGTCCGTTCCACGCTGCGCCGTGAACCAGATGTCCGTCGTATCGCTCGGGCGGTCATCCAGCTGGCCCTGGTCGAGGCGGAGCGCGAGGCTGGTCTGCCTCATGACGTGGCCGCCCCACCGAGTAACACCGCTGGCGCGTCTGACGTGGTGGAGGTGTCGTCATGACTCTGGTGCCTGTCAAGACGGCGTCGCCAGCGGTGCGGTCGGTCAGTGGCCTGGTGTGGCGTCAGCTGGTGCTGCCGGTGCCGGTGGATGAGGCGCGGATGCGTTCTGTGGTGGCGGCCCTGGCAGGGTTGCCGGGAAGCCCTCACCTGGCGTTCGAGGTCATTGCCCGTAGAGGTCGGGTGTGGTGGCGTCTGGGTACTGAGCCTTGGGCGCTGCGCTCAGTCCAAGCACTACTGCTGGCCCATCTTCCTGGTGTGCGGCTGGTCGACCCCGGCATCCACGTGGTGCGTTCGGGTCAGAAGCTGGCGGTACCCCGAGAGGCCTTCCTGGCCACCGACACCCCCGCAACCACGCCCGCTTCGACAGTGGCGACCGTACGGTTCACCAATACCGTCTTGCACCCGTTGCGTACCGGCAGCACCGAGACCGTTACTCGGAGTCTGCTGGCCGTTCTGGCTGGCACCACCATGAAAGAGACGGTGCGGCTGCAGGTGGGGTGTGGCCGTCGGCTGTCACCGCGTCGCTATCCCACCACTGAGGGGGCTGCGGCTCCGTCGCGGCAGGTCGCGGCGAGTCTGGAAGATCCGGGGTTTCAGGTAGCGGTACGCATCGGGGCCTCAGCCACCAACCCCTCCCGGGCTCACTGGTTGGTGTCTCAGACGGCGGCCAGTTTGCGGGGTTTGGAACTGCCGCCGGTTCGGCTGCGGTTGTGGCGTTCCTCTCCTGGCGCATTGGCGTCGGCTCGCTCTCCGTGGCTGCTGCCGCTGCATCTGCGGGCCTCAGAACTGCCCGGCCTGTTGGCCTGGCCCGTCGCTGAGGGGCTTCCCGGTGTCGCCAGCCCCCACCCGGTGGCGCTGGCACCAGCAGAGGCCATCCAGACCAACCCTGAGCTGGGTAAACGGATCATTGGTGAAGCGGTGAGTGACCCCGGCACCTTGGTGGGTCTCTCGGGTGAGGATTCACTGCGCCACCTCCACCTCATCGGACCCACAGGTGTGGGGAAGTCCACCCTCATGACCCACCTGGCATTGGCGGACATCCACGCCGGACATGCCGTGGTGGTCATCGACCCCAAGGGAGACCTGGTGGCCGACATCGCTGCCCGTATCCCCGATGCGGTGCTGGAGGAAACGGTCATCTTGTCCGGCAAAGACAGCCAGCCGGTGGGGATCAATCCGTTGGCGGGGACTCGTGACCCGGACCTGGCAGCCGATGTGCTGCTCGGGGTGCTGCACTCGCTCTACGCCGATTCGTGGGGTCCGCGTACCCACGACATCCTCCATGCCAGTTTGCTCACGCTGGCGCGTCGGGGGGATGCCAGTTTGGTCATGGTGCCGTTGCTGCTGACCAACCCCGGTTTCCGGCGCTCCATCACCGGTCGTGAGGCCAAACGCGACCCGCTGGGGCTGGGGGCCTTCTGGGCCTGGTACGAAGCCTTGTCCGACGGCGAACGGCAACAGGCTGTCTCGCCACTACTGAACAAACTGCGTCCCATCCTGCTGCGTCCGCAGTTGCGCGCTATCTTCGGGCAGCGCTATCCCCGTTTCCACTTCTCCGACGTGTTCGCTCCCGGTCCCGGACGCGACGGCGGGAAGCGCCCACGGGTGGTGCTGGTCAATCTGGCCAAGGGCACGCTCGGCTCCGAAGCCGCCCAGCTCATGGGCTCGGTGGTGGTGTCCCTGGTCTGGCAAGCCGCTCTCTGTCGGGCCGCCCTGCAAGCGTTTGGTCGCCGCCCTGTCATGCTGCACATCGACGAAGTGCAGGACTACCTCCGTCTCCCTGGCGACCTCGGCGATGCCCTGGCCCAAGCCCGCGGTCTTGGCATGGGCCTGACCCTGGCGCACCAGCACCTCGGCCAGCTCCCCAAAACCTTGCTGCGCGGCGTCATGGCCAATGCTCGCTCCCGAGTCGCCTTCACCCTCACCGGTGACGATGCCGGCCTTATGGCCAAACGCTCCGGCGGTCTGCTCGTCCCAGCCGACTACCAACAACTACCCGCCTTCCACGCCTACGCCCACCTCCTGGCCGGTGGCGATCTCCAACCACCCACCCTGATCCGCACTACACCGCCCACCCCAGCACGACGCCACCCCAACGAAGCCGCACTGGTATCCCGTCGCCGCTACGGGCAATCTCTCACCGACATCGAAGCCGACCTGGCCGCCCTCATCCCCGGCCCTCACACCAAGAACAACGGAACCCATCCGGCAGAAACCATCGGGAGAGTACGTCGCCCGCGCGCCTCGGTTGATCCCGACCTGAAAGGGGCCGCGTCATGAGCCACCAGCCCATCCCGGGGCTACCGGTCGCTGTTCCATCCGGCTCACCCGTCATGAACCCAAACCATGTAGCCACAAGCCTTTCCAGCCAATCACGGGGGACGAATACTCCTCGTTCCTCGTCACCCCCGGCCCGGAAACCAACCGGGCGGGTCGGTGCCCGTCAACGACGCCGCCTCGCAGCCGCCTTGTCTGACCGTGACCACCACGTGCTCTCCCAGATCTGGCGACACCGCTACCTCACCACCGCTCATCTCCAAGCGTTCTGTTTCACCGGACACGCCAGCCCAGAATCCGCCGGACGCACCACCAGACGAGTCCTGAACCGGTTGGAACGAAACGGACTCATCCGCGCCCTCGCACGGCGCATCGGAGGAGTCAGAGCAGGCTCTGAGGCCACGGTCTGGCAACTGGCACCAGCAGGAGCCCGCATCCTGCTCCCCAACAATGGCAGCTCCTGGCGCACCCACGAACCATCCGAACGATTCCTAAACCACACGCTCGCCACAGCGGACTGCCACCTCACCCTCCGCGAAGCCCACAAACGGAACATCACCGTGGCCGTCCAAACCGAACCCACCAGCTGGCGACACTTCACCGGAATCGGTGGCGAGACCCGACTCATCCGCCCAGACCTGGCCGCCCACCTCACCGGCACCGACCAGGACGGCCCCTGGGACGACTACTGGTTCATCGAAGTAGACATGGGCACCGAATCCCTCCCCAGCCTGCTAGCCAAGTGCCACGCCTACACCGACTACTACACCAGCGGCCTCGAACAAACCACCCACGGCAGCATCCCCCGCGTCCTATGGCTCATGCACGGCCCCCGAGCTGAACAACGCACCACCGAACTCACCCGACGCATCCACCGCACCACCCGCCTCGAACCACGCCTATTCGTCACCGCCACCCCAGAAAACATCGAGCAGGTGCTGTGGCCAGAGACTCCTGAAACCAACCACACCATCCACCCCGAAGCGGACAGAAAGGAACACCCATGACCACAACACTCACCGCAGCACCCCAGCCACGCGGCACCATCATCGTCGGCGACGCCCTGAGTCGCCTACGAGAACTTGACACCGGCAGCATCGACTGCGTCATCACCAGCCCGCCGTACTTCCGACTGCGCAACTACCAGCACCACCAGCAACTGGGCCTCGAAGACACCATCCACGGCTGGGTGAACAATCTGCTCGCCATCACCGACGAAATAGCCCGCGTCCTGGTCCCCACCGGCACACTATGGCTCAACCTCGGCGACAGCTACAGCACCCACCAACACGAAGGCGCACCAAGGAAAAGTCTGCTGCTCGGCCCCGAACGCCTCGCCCTGGCACTCACCCAACACGGCTGGACACTACGCAACAAAATCATCTGGGCCAAAACCAACTCCATCCCCTCCCCCGTCACCGACCGCCTGTCCTGCACCCACGAGATCATCTACCTGCTCACCCGCAGCCCCCGCTACTACTTCAACCTCGACGACATCCGCCAACCACCAAAAACCCGCTGCACCACACGAAACGGACGCCCCAACCCACCACCACACCAACCCCGCACCCACACCCGCCCACAACTACACCCACCGAAAAGAGGAATACCTGAACACTGGCGCGGCCCCAACACCGACGGCGACAAAGGCCTCGCCACCATGAAACGCCAAAAGACCATCTGCCACCCACTCGGCAAGAACCCCGGTGACGTCTGGCACCTGGCAACCTCCAACTACCGAGGCGCCCACTTCGCCACCTACCCAACACACCTCGTCGAACGAATGCTGCTCGCCGGCTGCCCCGAACGACGCTGCCGCACCTGCCGCGCACCCTTCACCCGCCCCATCCGACGCCTAGGAACCCAAGCCCTCCGCCTGGCCCTGACACCAACCTGTCACCGCACCCCCACACACAACACATCCGACACCCACCCAAACAGCGAACCCGGCATCGTACTGGACCCCTTCCTCGGCTCCGGCACCACCGCCATCGTGGCCGAAGAACACCAACGCGACTGGCTCGGCATCGAACTCAACCCCACCTTCGCCAACCTCGCCCGGCAACGCATCCAAGACGCCCGCAACAAACACGAGACGCACCCCACAGACAACACCGCCACCCACAACCACACAGACAGAAAGGAACACCCATGACCCACCACCCACACCCCCACGACGCCAACCCCCGAGCACCCACCCAACCCGATGATCAGCAAGCCATAGCCGAAGGCATCCAACGCCACGGCCCCGCCTTCGCCGCCTGGGCCGACCTCGTCGACGAAACCACCCCACCCGGCACCCTCGACCACCAACTACTCACCCAATTCGAGGACCACTACCTCGGCAGCTACATGACAACTCAACAGTGGGCCCAACAAGAAACCGAAGCACTCGGCCTCGAAGACACCCTCAACCAAGCCCTACCCCCCACCCTCAGGCAGTACATCACCATCGACTACCAAACCCTCGCCCAAGACCTCGAACTAGAAGGAGACATCACAGTACTACCAAACCCCGAAGGCGGAGTGTGGGTGTTCAGGAGCTTCTGACTCCCCCTCCATCGTGGCCCTCCTCGGCCCAGGAGCTGCTCCCTTGAACCCAGACCGGGTTCAGCGGCTCCTCCACCCCGAGGAGGTGGCCTGCCCACTACGGCAGGACGAATCCGGAGAGGAAGTGTCATGAAGACGCTGGCCATCCGCCTCGATGACGACCTGCACGCCAGGCTGACCATCGTGGCCAAGCTCGCTGAAGTCTCGCTGACCGACGCCATCCGTCAGGCCATCGAGTCCCACGTCCAGACCATGTCGGCCAAGCCCGACATCCAGGCCAAGGCAGACGCCCTGCGCCAGGACATCGAACGGGAAGCTCGCGAACAACAAGGAGCCATCTCCCAACTTTTCGGCGCCCCACCGCCCGCCAAACCCACCACCCGCAAGCAGCACACATAGCCGCACCCGGGAAGGTGGACCGGTCCGGACCGACACCCCCCAACCCAACAGGCGAGATGAGGTCGAGCAGCACACGGCTGCTCCCTCATCTCGCCTACAAACCCCGTAGTGGATGACACATCGCTAGGACAAAACAGGCTGGCTTCGCACGTAGCTTGCACAAGTGATGTACGATGCATCGCATCCGATACCAGTCGCAGCACCTGGAAAGTCCAGGCGCTCAAGGAAGGGCCAGGTCGGGGAGTGAGCGCAAGCGCTGCAGAATCAAGTAGACGCACGATTTTAACATGCCCTGCTGTTTCTTCATACCCAAATACTCAAGTAGCTATTGCTTTATTTGCACAGCTAGCTTATATTTACAGTAAATATGAGCTCAGAATTCAAGCCATTGCCGCGCTTCGACCTAGGACAAACACATCCCCTTGGACCCAATCCGCTGGACGACTCCAAGAAGGAGAACGCAGCGATGACTAGTGATGCCGCAACAGCTGAGTCATGGACAAGTTATAACTTGCCACACATCGAAGCCCTCAAAAGCAAGGCCCACGAACCTGGAATTCCTTGGCTTGTTAAGGTTTTTCGAGTATGGCGCGCAAATAGGGCTATCGAAGAACGGAATAAAAAGACCTTTTCCAACATCGGCATAACGGCCGTTCACTTAATGGAATGCGATCGGACGGACGGGAAGCGACTTGTCATTGTCCGAAAGGAGAAAGATGAGGATCCGAGGGTGGTGCTTGAGCCTAAAATCGGCTATCCAAAACGCACTAAACGGTAGCGCGAGATATGGCTTGAACAAGGAAAAGGCTTCTCCTGAAGACCTCCTAGAAACTCCAAAAGCCAGAACCGGAACATCGCCTCCATCTGAAGCAGAACTGTCGAAATCTGTCAAGCTATTGTTAGACGGAAGCTGGATCACTCGGCGCATAGAATCGATCGAAGTCCTAGACGAAGCTTGGATCGAAAGAAGAACTTCAATTCAAGTCTCGACTGACCGCATTGCGCAGCTCCTACAATTACCGCTAGACGGGCGTCGTATATGGATACCGATCGGCGTTAACAGGAAAGAGTATTATCTTAAATTTGATCTCATGGACGCCGCTGGGGTATCGGTCCCTCTGGCTGGGCGGGAGGCCGATTCAGTATTCGGACAGACAGTACTCTGCTTTTTAGCAGACAGGGCTGACAACAAATTCAAAAATACCGCAAAGAGCCTAGCCTACTCCATGGCTGGAGATCCCAAGAGTCTTCTCAAACTACAAGAAAACCCCACCGAAGAATTTACGAGGATCACCAAGCTATTAGCGCATCACTTTTGCCCCATGATAAGCCTTTCTCTTTCCGGAGGCGAAGCTGTCTATAAGATGATGCGCGTTGAAGCCCAAGAGTTACCTCAAAGGATTCAACAGGACGCCAGCAACAAATCTCAGAAGAAGCAGGATGGCAGCAAGAAAGAACAGAACGACAGGGCCACTTCCACTCGACTGGAGGGCGATACCACAAAGACAATCACGCCGTACCCTTCCCAAGCACTCAGTGTCGACTTCCCTTATTTTGGCTGGGCAATCAGTGAGCATGTGAGAATATCGCTTCCCGAGGGAACCTTCTTCTCTTCGCTGTTTTTTGGCTCCTCCATGCGTTCACAAAACGTCACGTTAAATGCGCTCGACAGGGCATCAATCTACGGCCACGAAGAGCCAGCATCTCCCGATGACATTGAAGCATCACCTAAACTAAGACCAGCAAGAGATAGCGCGAGAGACTATAGGCTTACTGCAGCTCTAATGCCAAAGAAACAGGGGAGCTTAAGAGGAACTCTTGTGGTAACTTGGTACATCGTTGCGATCCTGATGGCTGCAGGAGTTTTTGGGCTCCTCCACGACTGCCTGATCTCCGGATCTACCGGTCAGCACAGTGATTCAAACATGTTCGAGCGTCTACGAGGAGAACCTGCTCTAACCTTAGGAGTTGTGCTGCCATCCGTTATGGTTGGATATTTCTATGTTGCCACTGAAACGCGGTCTAGGCATCAGCTTCTCAGGAAATGGAGAAATTTAGCATCATGGTCATTGACTCCAACTTTGTTATTTGCTATATACATCCTTGCCGCCCCGAAAGAAATCCTTTGCTCCCAGTGGACTTCTTGGATTTCTCTCGGACTGGGATTTTCTAGTCTAATAGGGTTTGCCATCCCTGTCTCCATATGGTGGCACAGGATCAGCAGCGAGATGCGGAGGCAGAGCAATAAAGTTGGTAATGAGAGCCTAGAGAGTGGACACTGGACGCCTCTTCCATCATAAAGCGAACTCCCACAATCAATAGCGCAGGACCCGAGAAACTACCACCCCTATAAACCGTTGTGAAATCCACCAAACCCGTTCACATTTCTAAACGCGGAGCGTACAATAGAAACATGAACGAAACACGCCGTATTTCCACACCCATTTCTCAGGGAACCCTCCGTCATTCTGGGCGCGCGCGAGGGATTCCGGCTCGTGCCAGACCTCAGCCCAAGCTCGGGCGATTGTTGCGGGAAGCCCGCGAGGCTGCGGGTCTGAGTGTCCGTCAAGCAGCTGCTGAGTCTGGTATCTCGCCGGGTGCTATTTCCCTC
>JABCNW020000131.1 GCA_013333945.2 Propionibacterium sp. | reverse complement strand
TATCGTCGCCGACCACCTGATCTGGGAATCCATCCGTGCCGAGTGCGCAGAGGCTGCCGCCAACGAGCCACTACTGGCCGGGTTCCTGTCGCACGTGGTACTCAGTCAACCCGACCTGGAGACCGCCCTGGCCTATATCCTTGCCGCCAAACTCGACAATGCCACCCTCCCAGCCCTCAGTCTTCGTGACATCATTCTCGACGTGCTGCGCGACGAGACGTGCATCCAGAACGCCATCCGCGCCGACCTGCAGGCCGTGGTCCACCGCGATCCCGCCGCCGCTGGATACGCCAACCCGCTGCTCTACTTCAAAGGCTTCCACTCCATCCAGGCCTACCGGGTGGCGCATTCCTACAGGGAACGTGACCGTCACTGCTTGGCCCTGTACCTGCAGTCGCGGATCTCGGAGGTGTTCGCCGTCGACATCCACCCGGCAGCGCGGATCGGCAAGGGGATCATGTTCGATCACGCCACCAGCGTGGTGATCGGCGAGACTGCTGTGGTGGAAGACGATTTTTCGATGCTCCACGAGGTCACCCTCGGCGGCTCCGGCAAGGAGGGTGGCGATCGCCACCCCAAGATTGGACGTGGCGTCATGATCGGAGCAGGAGCCAAGGTGCTTGGCAACATCCGGATCGGGGCGGGCGCAAAAATAGGTGCAGGTTCAGTGGTACTGAAAGACGTCCCCCCACACACTACGGTCGCAGGAATCCCCGCCAGGGTAGTCAGCGTGCCCAGCGCAGCACTGCCTGCCCTCGACATGGATCAGTTCCTGCCTTCGGCGCAGTAGTGATCAGAGCTACTCCGGGTCGATGATCTCACAAACCACGTCCCCAGCATTGACGGGCTGTCCTGGGGCGAAGGCTATCCTCACAACCTGACCGGGCCGGTGAGCGGGCAGCGGTTGTTCCATCTTCATAGCCTCGATGACCGCTACGACTTGGCCTTCCTCGACAACCTCGCCCTCCTGGACAGAGAGTTTCACGACGGTTCCCTGCATGGGACAGATCAGGTCGTTTCCGCTCGGGGCAGAGACCTTGGCGCCGCCGCGGTCGCGACGGGTGGGGCGTTTCGGGGTCTTGCTGCGGGTCTCGGGGCGGGTTCCGAAGCCGGCGGGAAGCTTCACTTCCATGCGGCGCCCGTTGACTTCCACGGTGATCACCTCCGGTTCGCCCAGGTTCTCGGGTTCACCTAGCACTCCCGTGTAGGCGGGAATCTCGTTGGTGAACTCGGTCTCGATCCAGCGGGTGTGAACCCTGAAATCGTTGTTGGCAGCCACGAAATCGGGCTCCTCCAGCAGAACCTGGTGGAACGGGACAACCGTCGGCATTCCCTCGATCGGCAGTTCGCCCAGGGCGCGCCGCGCCCTGGCCAGGGCCTGGGTGCGGTCTGCGCCGGTGACGATGAGTTTCGCCACGAGCGAGTCGAAGGCTCCCGGAACGGTCATGCCCGAGTGATATCCCTCATCGACACGGATTCCGGGACCAGTGGGGGCGTGCCACTTGACCAGGGTACCGGGGGCGGGCATGAAGCCGCGCCCGGCGTCCTCGGCGTTGATGCGGAACTCGATGGAGTGGCCGTGGGTCTCGGGGTCGTCGTAGCCCAGCTCCTCGCCCTCAGCGATGCGGAACATCTCTCGCACCAAATCCAGTCCCGTGACCTCCTCGGAAACCGGGTGCTCCACCTGGAGACGAGTGTTGACCTCCAGGAAGGAAATGGTTCCATCGAGGCCGACGAGGAACTCGCAGGTCCCCGCCCCGACATAGCCAGCCTCCTTCAGGATGGCCTTCGACGAACTGCGCAGCAGCGTTTCCTGTTCCGGGCTTAGGAACGGCGCCGGTGCCTCCTCGACAAGCTTTTGGTGCCGTCGCTGCAGTGAGCAGTCACGAGTGGAGACCACCACCACGTTGCCGTGCGCGTCGGCCAGGCACTGTGTCTCCACATGTCGGGGTTTGTCCAGGTAGCGTTCAACAAAACACTCGCCGCGTCCGAAAGCGGTGATGGCTTCCCGGGTCGCGGAGTCGAACAGCTCGGGGATCTCCTCGAGGGTGCGGGCCACCTTGAGACCGCGACCGCCACCTCCGAAGGCAGCCTTGATGGCCACGGGCAGGCCGTGTTGTTCCGCGAAACGCACCACTTCTGCGGCATCGGCGACGGGGTCCGGGGTTCCCGGCACCTGTGGGGCGCCCACTTTCTGGGCGATGTGGCGGGCCTTGACCTTGTCTCCCAGGCTCTCGATGGCCTCGGGTGGGGGACCTATCCACTTCAGGCCCGCGTCCATGACGGCTCTGGCGAAGCTGGCGTTCTCAGCCAGAAAACCGTAGCCCGGGTGCACAGCGTCGGCACCGGAGCGACTCGCCACGTCAAGGACCTTCTCCACGTTCAGATAGGTGTCCGCGGGGGTTGCCCCGCCCAGGGCGAAGGCCTCGTCCGCGAGCCTCACGAACAGCGAATCCGCATCGGAGTCGGCATACACAGCAACCGAGGCGATGCCCGCGTCGTGCGCGGCCCGGATCACCCTTACTGCGATCTCCCCACGGTTGGCGATCAGAACCTTCGAGATGACCTCGTTGTTCACCTTCTGCCTCCTCCGGTAGAACCTCTTTGGCGGATTCTACTGGCAACCATGAACCTGTGCCTGTCCACCATAACCAGGCGCGACTTCCGCACCAGAGCCTAGGATTGAGCCATGCCGACACCTCAGTTCATCCTCGAGCTGCGCCGCCACATCGGGAATGAACCCTTGTGGCTGAGTGGAGCCAATCTGGTGGTACTGCGGGAAGGAGAGACTGGGCCGGAGGTGTTGCTCGGCCGCCGCTCCGATGATGGCAACTGGGCTGCGATCTCCGGTATCGTCGAACCGGGAGAGAACCCTGCCGACACGGTGGCGCGGGAAGCTCGGGAGGAGGCCTGCATCGAGGTGGAAGTGGAGCGGATGCTGTGGCTGGATGTCATGGACGAGGTCATCTTTCCCAACGGGGATCGCTGCCGTTTCCTGGATCACGGGTTCCGAGGTCGGCTGGTGGGCGGCAGCCCCGGGGTCGGCGATGGCGAACTCAGCGACTTCGGTTGGTTCCCGGTAGACCGGCTTCCGAGCCCGCGGCAGGCACGTTTGGCGGAGCAGGTGCGCATCTGTCTGGAGGATCCCCGCGACGTTGTGCTCGGGTTGGGGAGCCGATGAGAAGAACGGCTGCCGGAGTGCTGGCATTCCTGGCACTCGCGGGCTGCACCACCCCGCCGCCGCAGCCGGCCACCCCGGAGGTCACCTGGAGCGCCAGCGCCCCAGCTGATGGTGCCACCTTGACCCAACTCGGGTTCAGTAACGGCCCGACCGACTTCTGGCTTCCCTCCGGGGTGGTGATTCGCGACCGCATCGATCTGGAATCCAATGTCACCGTGACCATCACGTCTCCCGGTGGGGGAGAACTCGCGGCCTGGTTGAGACGAAATCTGCCCGCAGCCGGATTTGAGACCACGGCTGACGGGCAGGACTCGTTGTTGTTCCGGCGCGGTCAGTGGCAGGGAGCCTTCACCGTCACCGCTGAGCTCTCGGCACTTTCGCTGCGCACCGATCGCGAACAGTGACGGATCCGAATCATCTGGTCTTGGCGCTCGTCTTGGATGAGCTGTTCTTCTTCGTGATGGCTTCTTCGACAGCCACATCACCTGGGCTGGTTGGGCTGGCGGCGGGCGCCTGGTTCATTGACAGGGCGCTGCCTCCCAGAGTGGATAGCATCTGACGGACATTCGCAAGCTGCTCGGTGATGGAGTCGCGGCGGGCGGCCAGGGCGCTCAACTCACGCTCCGACTCGCGCTTGACCCTTTCAGCGGCGATCCGCGCGTTCTCTAGGCGCGACTTCGCCTCGGATGCGGCACGTTCCCGTTCCTCCTCCGCGGAGGCGTGGGCCTCCTCAAGGACGCGGGCCGCTTCGGTCTGGGCCTCCGTCAGCTTGTCGTTGGCCACCGCGAGGGCGCGCTCGTGGTTGGCCATCTGGGTGGCGAACTCGGCGGTTGCGCGTTCGCGGCGTTCTGCGAGCGTCGCCTCAAACTCGGCTGCAGCGGCGCCGGCTGCGGCGCGTTGCTGCTCGAAGACAGCCTCGGCCTCGCGGCGACGTGCGGAGGCCTCGCGATCGGCGTGATCCAGCAGCTCGTCGGCCTCGCGGTTGGCCTGCTCGATGATTCGGGCCGCATCGGCCTCGGCTTTGGTGCGAGTTTCGGTGGCATAACCATCTGCGGCGGCGCGGGCATGTTCCACCTCGTGCGCAACCTGAATCTCCATCGCTTCCGCGTCCTCCTGGGCCCGCAGCCGGATGTCATCAGCTTCTTCCTGAGCGAGGTTCAGCATCTGGACGATCCGTTCCCCGAGGGATGCGAAGTCAGTTCCTTGGCCGTTCGAACTATGTGTCTGGGCCTGGCTCATCTGTTCCTGGAGTTCGCTCACCTGCTGCTGCAACCCTGTGACACGACCCTGGGAAGCCTCGAGTGCCTGATTGAGTTTGTTGATCTCAACTGTCTGCGTGGCGGCCTCTTGCAGAGCTGCGGCATGTGTTTGTCGCATTCGACGCAAAACGGAATCCACTTGGGCTGGATCGTAGCCTCGGCGCACCGTTGCGAATGTTTCGTCGGTCATCGGTCTCCTAATTCGTTCTCGCCGGGTGCGGCCAAAGCCTCAATGACCCCGGACAGTTTACTCAACTGGGTTGTGATCTCGTCGCGTTGTTTGGAGAGCGCTTTGATCTCTTCGCGTGCATCCCGCAGCCTGCGACGTGCGTCTGCGCGGGCGTGCTCCGCTTCTGCGCGGGCCTGTTCGAGTTCGCGTTTGGCGGTCTCGCGGTCGGTTCGTAGTTTCGTGTAGTGCTCCGAGTGGAGTTGCTCCAGCTCGGTCATCGTCTGTTCCCGCAGCGTTTGGGCCTCATCCTTGGCAACGGAAAGAATCCGGTTGGCTCGTTCGACCAGTTCCCGTGACTCCTCTGCGGCGATGCGGCGACGGTTCTCGGCCTCCTGCTCGGCGGTACGACGAGTTCGTTCGGCTTCCTCCTGGGCTGCGGAGAGCAGGCTTCCGACTCTTTCGTTCGCTTCTCGAACCGCAGCGATGGTGGCGGCTTCTGCCACCGCCAGCTCGTGGCGACGGGAGACGATGAAGGCATCGAGATCGTCTTTCTGGTTCTGTTTCCAGACTTCAAGCTCTTCTGCGGCCTCGGCCCGTTTCGCCTCCACCTCGGCCTCGACGCTGCTGCGCAGATCGGCCACGGTCTGTTTGGTCCAGCTCAGCTGTGCGGAAGCTTCCTTGAGCAACTGCTGGGATTCCTTCTGGGCCGAGGCGAGCAGGTCGTCACGTTGTTTCTCGGCTGTGGCTACCGTTGCTTCAGCCGCGGCGACGTATTCCTCACGCCATACGGTGGTCGACTCCCTGATCCGCTCCGCATCCTTGTGGGCCTTCTCGACGATCTCTCGGGCCTCCGTGCGAGCTGATGTCAGGAAGCTTCTTGTCTCTGCCTCGGCCTCCGCTCTGCGTGCGGCGATGTCCTTCTCGCATGCCTGTTGTTGTTCGGTCCACGCGGCTCGCAGCTTCTCGTGCTCGACGTGTTGCTGCCTCGTGACCTCCTCGGCTGCTTTTCGGGCCTCTGCCAGGATCTGCTCCGCCTCGTCGCGGCTGCGTTGGATTATTCGTTTCGCCTCCGCGGTGGCATCGGCGCGCAACTGGTCGCAGGTTTGCTCCGCTCCGGCTACCAGGCGAGCGGCCCGGGAAGAGGCGTCGCGCATGGTGGAACGCGCTTCCTCATCTGCTTCGGCCATCCGCTGACGTGCCTGATCCCGGGTGCCGGCCAGTTCCTGTCTGGCCTGTGCATTTGCTGCCGCGAGGTCCTCGGCGGCTGCGCGTTCCGCCTCGTGGCGGCGCAGGATCTCCAAGACCTCTGCTCGGGTTTCGGCTCTCAATTGATCGGCCATCGCCTGAGCTTGGTCCAGAATCCTGGCAGCCTTCGCCCCGACGTCTGTCAGGGGGGAACGGGCAGGCAACGACATGCCCCAATTCTGCTGCTCGGCCAAGCCGTCCTTCAAGTCCC
>JABCNW020000130.1 GCA_013333945.2 Propionibacterium sp. | reverse complement strand
GGGGGTGGTTCGGGGTGATCCGCGACCACGGTCCGACGTCGCTCCTGCGCGCCCCTGAATAGGCTTGCCGATCATGATGACCAATCTCTCCGAAGCGCATCGCCGCCTGCTCGTGGATGCAGCGACGGCGCTGGGGGCGTTCCTGTTCCTGGTGGTTCCCATGGTTGCGTTGGGTCTTCCGGACTGGGTTGCCGTGTTCGGCTGGTCGACTCTCATGGTCGTCTCATTGGCGTTTCGGCGTATCAATCCGCTGCTGGCCGTGGTCGTGTGCGCGGTAGCAGGAACCGGAATGGTGATCCAGGTCACCACCCCAGTACCCGCAATGCTGACGGTGCTGGTGGTCATCTTCTCTGCCGCCAGGTACCTGAGCCTCACCGCCGGTCTGGTGGTGATTCCCCTCGGAATCGCGGCCTCCATCATCGGCCCCTTGTCGTGGCTGGGCCGGATCCCAGAAGGACAACGGTTCCTCGCGGGCGGGTTGCTGAGCCTGCTGTGCCTGTCAGCGATGGTCAACGCCTACCTGCTCGGTAGGCGGATTACGGTCCAAGGCCACGTGGCCAAGCTCGACGAGGCCCTCGCAGAGGAACGCTTCCTAGCCGGAGAACGCAGCACCCAGGATGCAACAGAACTAGCCGACGGCAGGGCCCGCGCCGAGGTGGCCCGGGAACTGCACGACGTGGTAGCGCACTCGTTGTCGGTGATCGTGGTGCAGGCCGAAGGGGCGAAGGCCTTGGCCACCAAGAAACCCGAGGCGGCCATCGAGGCGTAGGACGTGATCGCCCGCACGGGTCGCAGCTCGATCGAGGAGATGCGCCGGATCGTCTCCCTGCTCCGGGGCGAGTCCGATGCTGATTTCGGGCCATCACCGTCACTGCCGCAGATCCCGGAGATGGTGGCCAAGGCCGGCCCCCGGATCACCCTCGAGATGCCGGAGGAGTTGCCGCCTGTCCCGGAGTCCTTGGGGTTGACCGTCTTCCGCGTGGTGCAGGAGTCGGTGACAAACTTCCTCAAACACGCCGGCCCGACCGCCCAGGCCATCGCGACGATCACCTGCGAACCAGAAGCCATCGACATCCGCGTCACCGACGACGGGGTCGGGGTCCAGGCATCGACCGAGGGCCGGGGAGCCGGAGTGAGGGGGATGCGCGAACGTGTCGCGGCGATGGGCGGTACGTTCAAGGCAGGACCACGCACCGGTGGCGGCTACGAAGTCAAAGTGCGGCTGCCTCTGCCCTCCCAGCTGGGACGGGGCTGGCTGAAGTGAGGAGGAATGGATGATCAGGGTTCTGCTGGCCGATGACCAGTCTTTGGTGCGCAGCGGATTCCGCATGCTGATCGACTCCGCCGACGACATGGAAACCGTCGGCGAGGTCTCGAACGGGGCGGATGCGGTGATGGTGGTCAAGTCGCAACCGGTCGACGTGGTACTGATGGACATCCGCATGCCGGTCATGGACGGCACCGAGGCCACCCGCCAGATCACGGAACTCGGCGGGGAAACGAAGGTGCTGGTGCTGACCACCTTCGATCTCGACGAGTACGTCTTCGCAGCCCTGCGCAACGGGGCCTCCGGATTCCTGCTGAAGGACGCCCTGCCAGACGACCTTCTGGGCGCGATCCGCACCGTCGCCGGCGGCGGAGCGGTGGTGGCTCCGACGGCGACCCGGCGCCTGCTGGATCACGTCGCCCCGAAACTGCCGGCTGGTAAACCCCGCGACGATTCCCGGCTCGACGGGCTGACCGAGCGGGAACGCGAGGTGCTGATGGAGGTTGCGCACGGCGCCAACAATGCCGAGATCGGCTCCCGTCTCTACATGGCCGAGGGCACCGTCAAGACCCACATCGGTCGGCTGCTGGCCAAGCTCCAGGCCCGCGATCGCATCGGGCTGGTGCTGATCGCCCACGACTGCGGCCTGCTGGACTGATACCGGCTGGGACCGTTTGAGCCGGATCGCGAGGAACGCGCAAGCAGGTCGTCCCAACCACCGTGATACGGACTGGTGTCAAGACGACCTGCTCCAGAAGGTCACCGGTTCAGCCGGTGTGCGGCCTCTCAGCCGACGATGTCCTCCGCGACCACTCGGGCGGCTGAGGCGGCGGCATCGGTAGCCTGTTCCTCGGCGGCCAGTTCAGCGGCGATCCGCTTCCGGTAGTTCGACTTCTCCTGCTCCAGACGGGCCTCGTCCCAGCCGAGGACCGCGGCTGCGATCTCAGCCACCTCATCGACAGCGGCGCCGCCGCGGTCGCGGGCTTCGGAGTTGAGCCTCACCCGGGCGACGAAGATGTCCTCCAGGTGGAGAGCACCCTCGACGGCGCAGGCACGATGGACCTCGGCGCGCAGGAACTGCGGGGCAGCCTCGAGGGGTTTGCCGAGACTCGGGTCCTCATCGATGGTGGCGAACAGGTCGGGCAGTTCGGAGCCGTAGCGGCGCACCAGGTGGTGCAGCCGATCAGCATCGAAGCCGTATTTCACGCCCAGGCGGTGCGCTTGGTTCTCCACCGCGTCGAACCCTTCGGCACCCAGCAGCGGCAGCTGTGCCGTCACCGAGGGCCGCGCCTTCGCGAGGGACTGCCCCAGGGCGAAGTTGACGGCGTCCTCGGCCATCACCCGGTAGGTGGTGAGTTTGCCACCGGCGATGACCACCATGCCCGGGATCACCTCGGTGACGGTGTGCTCTCGCGAGACCTTCGTCGACTTCGACTCATCGAGCACCTTCGGCTGAAGCAGCGGTCGCAGGCCAGCGTAGGTGCCGATGATGTCGTCACGGGTCAGCGGTGGATCGAGGACCTCGTTGGCGTGATCCAGCACGTAGTCGATGTCCTCGGAGGTCGGCACGGGGTGTTTGAGCTGTTCGTGCCAAGCGGTATCGGTGGTGCCGATCACCCAGTAGTGCTGCCACGGGATGATGAACAGCACCGATTTCTCGGTGCGCAGGAACAGGCCCGTGGTGGCCTTGAGGCGTTCGCGCGGGATGACGATGTGGATTCCCTTGCTGGCGAGCACCTTCAATCCCCCGGTGCCGCCCGCGAGGTCCTGGGTCTGTTCGGTCCACACACCGGTGGCGTTGATGATCCGGTCAGCCTCGATGGTCAACTCGTTGCCGGTCTCCAGGTCGATGGCCTTAACTCCGCAGGCCCGGCCGCGCCCGTCCTTGAGGATCTCGGTGACCCTAACGCGGCTGGCAGCGGCAGCCCCGTACTTGACGGCGGTACGAATCAGCGTGATCACGAGGCGGGCGTCGTCGACACGGGCGTCGTAGAACTCGATGGCGCCGACGAGGGCGTCCTGCTTGATCTCGGGGAAACGCCGCATGGCCCCGGCCTTGGTGAGGTGCCGCTGGATCGGCACGGTCTTGCGGCCTTTGGATCCGATGCGCGCGAGGGCGTCGTACATACCGACTCCGACCGCGGAGTAGGCGCGCTCGATGACGGGGGGCTTCAGCGGCCACAGGAAGGGCTGCGCCTCGACGAGGTGCGGGGCGATCGTGGTCAGCAGCCGGCCACGTTCCCTGAGGGCCTCGGCCACCAGCTTGAAATCGAGGTTGTAGAGGTAGCGAAGCCCGCCGTGCACCAGCCGGGAAGAACGCGACGACGTTCCGGCGGCCCAGTCCTGGCCCTCGATGACGGCGGTGCTCAGGCCGCGGGCCGCGGCGTCGAGAGCGATCCCTGCGCCGGTGACGCCGCCACCGATGACGAGGACATCGAATTTCTGGGAGGTCATGGCCTCAAGGGATGTAGCACGCTGTTCCTGGGACAGGACTGTCATGTGATGGCTCCTTCGCTCGGTGGCCCCAGCCTCCCTTCTTGCACGAACGTTCACAATCTGATTGCACATTCGTGCACGCCCGTCGTTTTCCAACACGGCGCGCGTGCAAGGACGCCACTTATCCCTGACGCCCCACAGGAACGGTCGGCCCGCACGGTGACCTTGGGTCTCGTCAAGAAATACCGCGATGACGACGAAACAGAACACGCCCAATAGCATGGGAGCTATATGCTTGCCCCATGAGTCGTTTCCGCTCTGACGACGCTCCCGCGCTCATTCGCGCCGCACGCGCGGACGCGGGTCTCACGCAGGTTGAACTCGCCCGGCGCGCGGGCCTGTTCCAACCAAGCCTGGCGCAGATGGAGTCGGGCGCCAGGCCCGTGTCGGAGCAGATGCTCGAGCGGGTGTTGCGTGCCGCCGACTACCGCCCCTCGGTCCCGCTCGCCGCACACGCCGACGAGATCATCGAACGGGCCCGGGCCCACGGCCTGGACGCCCCACGGGTCTTCGGGTCGGTAACGCGCGGCGAGGACGGCTTCAACTCCGATATCGACCTGGTGGTCACACCGTCGGCCGGGACCGATCTTTTCGACCTCGCGCTGTTCGTCCGCGAGGTCGAGGAACTCACCGGGTTCCGGACGGACGTGGTCTCCGATACAGATGTGCCCGCCACGCTCGCCGACGCGGTGCGCGAGGCGGTACCACTGTGAGTGAAGGACATGACCAGGCGCGCTTCGCACCCCGCCCCCGCCGCCAGGTCACAAACTCACACGACCGGGCGAACCTCGATGCCGAACTTGAGTTGATCCGCGCCAGGATCGACACCATCACCGCTCGCGGGCGCGAAGAATTCCACGACGGGCAGGAGACCTACGACGTCGCCTGCATGGTGATCATCCGACTCGCCGCCCTGCTCGAACATCCCGAATTCGAACCCCACATGGAAGCAATCACCCAGCAGGAGCGCCTCGCCATCCGCACAACACGCAACATCGCGGCTCACACCAGATACCGGTCCATGAACGACGACCTGTTCTGGCTCGCCGTCACGCAACGGGTCCCCGCCATTCTGGACCGACTCCGCGGACAGTGACGGCCTCTCCCACACCCGCGAGCAACGAGGACCGTGCGATCAGTGATTTCCTGCACCAGCGGGTGCGGGATTCCCGCTGCCAGCGGCACGGCAAGAATGGGACCGCTGGTGTAGATGATCCCGACCGATGCTGCCGAACCGGGATCCTGACACGGTCGGTCAGCGGGACGGGGTGCCCACCAATGCCTGGTAGGCGGTGTTTCGTTCCGGGTTGCCGTCGCCCGTCGCGTCAGCCCGCGCGGGCTCCTCGGGGGTGGCCTGAGATGCCGGCTCGGGGTCGTCGCCGAACATGGAACGGCGTCCCTCGAAGGCCCTGCCGAGGGTGATCTGATCGGCGTACTCGATATCACCGCCAACGGGCAGCCCAGACGCGGGCCGGGTGACGCGCACCCCGAAGTCGCGCAGCATCCGTCCCAGGTAGGAGGCCGTCGCCTCGCCCTCGGTGTCGGGATCGGTGGCGAGAATCACTTCGGTGACGGTCCCGTCGGCAAGGCGCTGGAACAGTTCCCGGCTGTGCAGGTCACCGGGGCCGCGGCCATCGATCGGGGAGATCGACCCGCCCAGCACGTGATAGGTGCCGCGGAACTCACCGGTGCGTTCGATGGCGACCACATCCTTCGACTCCTCCACCACGCACAGCAACGATCGGTCTCGACGCGGGTCGCGGCACACCCGGCAGCGGGTTTCCTGCGACACGTTGAAACACACCTCGCAGAACCGCGCCGCCTCCTTGACGCGACGCAGCACGTCGGCGAGCTGGAAGACCTCCTCCTCGGGCGCGTCAAGCAGGTGGAAGGCGATGCGCTGCGCGCCGCGCGGGCCGATGCCGGGCAGGCGACTCAGCTCGTCGATCAGGTCCTGGATGGGGCCCTCGTACAACTCAGAAACCCATTCCCGGGATCTGAGGGGCCGCGGAGGCAGCCGCCGAGTCCACCTGCTGGCGCGCCGACCGGAAGGCGGCGACGATCAAAGCGGACAGGCTCTCGGTGTCCTCCGGGTCGCAGGCGGCGGGCGCGATGGTCACGTCCAGCAGCTCACCCAACCCGTTGAGCTTCACCGTGACGAGACCACCACCCGCGGCGGCCTCGAACTCCTTGGCGACCAGGTTGTCACGGGCGGCGAGCATCTGTTCCTGCATCTGCTGGGCCTGGGCCAGCAGCGCATTCATATCGAATCCTTCGGTCATGGCGTCCTTCCGTCGCGCTCAATGATAAAAGGTCCCACGGACAAACGACTTCTCCCGCACGACGATCGAGTCCCACAACCAGTTGAGACAGCACGTGAGGCTCGGCTCAACCTACGGGGTCGTCGGGAATGATCTCGGCCCCCAGTTCCTCGGCGAGGAGCTTGGCGGCCAGCTCGTCGGCGTTCTCCACGTTCTGATCGTCCTCGGCGATCTCGGGTTCGGGGTCGGGGTCGGGGTCCGGGGGCGTGGGTGGCGTCGGTTCGGGCCGGCGACGCGGCTGCCTGGGCTCCGGCGGGGGTTCCTGCCGCAGATCCTCGCGTTCCAGGGGTGGAGGCGCGGCCTGCTGCTCCAGCTGGGCGGGGCGTTCGTTGGCGCCGGACATCACGGCCTGGACACGCACCTCGACGCCTATGACCGCGATGATGGCCTGGATCAGCAAGTCCACCACCCCGGAGGAGGAGAAGTTCTCCCTGGCCCCGGCGTCACTGAAACCGAGCAGCAGCTGTCCATCGGTGACGTCCAGCACCTGCGCGTGCTTGCTGAGCATCATATGGGCGAAACGGCGGCGGCGTTTCACGTCCTCCAAGACGCTGGGCCACACCTGCCGCAGCTCCGGTGTGGTCAGGGCGCGCCCGCTCGGGGCCGAGCGCGAGACCTCCGGCGCAGGCTGCGAGGGACGTTGGGGGGCGGGAGTCTGTGCACCTGCGGGTGGCGCCCCAGCCGGACGACGCTGCGGCCTGCCGGCCTGAGGCTGCCGGGGCGGCTGTGTGGGCTCCGGCTGCGACCACTCCTGCTTGTGCGGCACGACGGGTTCGAATCGCGGGGCCTGCTGCTCGGGGCGGGGGGCCTGGTCGGGACGCGGATCCGGGGCGGGCTGCCGGGCTGCCATCTGCCGCTCCTGCTGCGGAGGCGCCTGTTGAGGGCGTTGCTCCTGCGGCGCCGGCGCGGGTGCCCCGTCGCCGATCATTCCGACCCGCCGCTCCAACCGATCCATCCGGGCATGGAGACCGCGTTCGTCGGTGTCAGCACCGGGCAGCAGCACCCGGGCACACATCAGCTCCAGGTGCAGGCGGGGCGCGGTGGTGCCGCGCATGGCCGTCAGACCGTCGGCGATCACCTCGGCGGCACGGGTCAGCTCCCCCGCCCCCATGCCCGCGACCTGCGTGGCGAGACGTTGCGCCTGGTCCGCGGAAACCTCCAGCATGCCGTTCTCGGCAGCCTGCGGCACCGCGGCGAGGATCACCAGGTCCCGCAACCGTCGCAGCAGGTCCTCGGCGAACCGGCGGGGATCCTGACCGATCTCGATGATCTTGTCGATGCTGCGGAACACCCCCGCCGCGTCCCCCGCGGCGAAGGCGTCGACGATCTCATCCAGCAGCGCATCCGGGGTGAATCCGAGCAGCGCCGCCGCCTGGTCGTGGGAGACACCCTCCGGACCGGCACCGCCGAGCAGCTGATCCAGCACCGACAGGGAATCCCGCACCGATCCACCCCCCGCGCGCACCACCAGCGGCAGGGCTGACGGCTCCACCACCACCCCCTCCGTGGCGCAGATACCGGACAGGTATTCACCGAGCAGGCGCGGCGGCACCAGACGGAACGGGTAGTGGTGGGTGCGCGACCGGATGGTGCCGATGACCTTCTCCGGTTCCGTGGTGGCGAAGACAAACTTCGCATGCGGCGGGGGTTCCTCGACGAGCTTCAGCAGCGCGTTGAAACCCGCGGTGGTGACCATGTGGGCCTCGTCGACGATGTAGATCTTGTAGCGGCTGTGCACCGGGGCGAAGAAGGCGCGCTCCCGCAGGTCTCGGGCGTCCTCGACACCGCCGTGACTGGCGGCGTCGATCTCAATCACGTCAATGCTGCCTGGACCACCGCGCGCCAAATCCTGACAAGAACGGCACACCCCGCAAGGCGTGGACGTGGGGCCCTGCTCGCAGTTCAGGCAGCGCGCCAGGATGCGGGCAGAGGTGGTTTTGCCGCAACCACGCGGCCCGGAAAACAGGTAGGCGTGGTTGACGCGGTTGTTGTCCAGGGCCCGCATGAGGGGCACGGTGACGTGATCCTGGCCGATCACCTCGGCGAACGAATCCGGGCGATAGCGCCGGTAGAGCGCCAGCGGCGGGGGTGCGACCTCGGGATGCGCTTCCCGGTGGTCCGCGACCGACTGCGATGACGCCACAGGGGCGAAAGCCGCCGGTTCCTCATCCCCGGGCTCGTCGAAGAGGCCCGGCCCGTCCTGTTCGAAGGCGGGCTCGCCGAGATATCCCTCGTCTAGGGACGCGTACTCGTCCTCGGGTTCGCCGTCGTACTCGTCTTCCACGCGCTCAACTGTATTGGAGACCACCGACACTTTCTTGCTGGTCACACCTTCCGGGCAGGAGGTTTTCCTCCTCGTCAGACGCGCCGAAAGAAAAAGGCCCCTCGCGCACCCGGAAGAGCTCACTTACCCTTGCTGCCTTCCGACCCTGGGGGAATTGGGCGAGATACCGCCGCGCGAGGAACCACGCATGAGTGTACATGAGACAGAACCTCGGCGACGACCTCACGGACACACCCCACTTTTTCGCGCTGACCGAGCCAATACGTGAGCATCCCCCGAAACCGACCGAGCCGGTACGCGAGACGCACATCGGCCGACGCTACCGGGGTGATCTCGGGTCGATCAGTTCCGAGGGCAGCACACCCTCTAAGCTCCTATCGTCGCCGTTTGAGGGGTTCTGCCATGAATGCCGTTGTCGCCGCCGTTCTCGTGATGCTGATTCTCGCCACCTTCCGAGTACACGTCGTGCTGTCGCTGTTCCTGGGAGCACTGGTGGGTGGCCTGCTCTCCGGGATCGGCCTGGAGGCGACGATGGTCGCCTTCCAGGAAGGCCTGGCCGGCGGTGCACGCATCGCTCTGTCCTACGCGCTGCTCGGGGCCTTCGCTATGGCTGTCGCCCACTCCGGATTGACGCAGCTGCTCGCCGATTCCCTCATCCGCCGGCTCGACGGTCAGAGCTCCGGGCAGAAAACCATCTTCTGGGTGAAGTGGGGCATGCTCGCGGGCATCGCAGCGATGGCCGTGATGAGCCAGAACCTGGTTCCCGTGCACATCGCGTGCATTCCGCTGCTGATCCCGCCGCTGCTGGCGATCATGACCCAGCTGCGACTCGACCGTCGTGCCGTGGCCTGCATCATCACCTTCGGCCTGGTCACCACCTACATGTACCTGCCGCTCGGGTTCGGGAAGATCTTCCTGGAGGACATCCTGCTGGGCAACATCACGAAGGCCGGTCTCGACGTCGAGGGCGTCAACGTGATGGTGGCCATGGGCATTCCCGCGCTGGGCATGGTCGTGGGCCTGCTGATCGCGGTCCTGGTGACCTATCGCAAACCCCGCGACTACGACCCCGACGCGAAGGTCGACGTCGCCGCCCCCGCGGAGGTGAGCACACCGAAGGTGATCGTCGCCGTGGTCGCGATCGGCGCCAGCTTCGTCATCCAGTCCTGGCTGACGATCACCGATTCCAAGGCCGATCCGCTCCTCGTCGGCGCCCTGGTGGGGCTGTTCGTTTTCATCGCGACGGGCGTGGTGCGACGCCTGGAGGCCGATGAGGTGTTCACCTCCGGGATGCGCATGATGGCGTTGATCGGTTTCATCATGATCACCGCGCAGGGTTTCGCTTCGGTGATGAAGGCCTCCGGGCAGGTCGAGCCCCTCGTCCAGGCCACCGCCGGGCTGTTCGGCGACAACAAGGCGATGGCGGCCTTCGCGATGCTCCTGGTCGGTCTGCTCGTGACCATGGGCATCGGGTCGTCGTTCTCCACCCTGCCGATCATCACCGCGATCTACGTCCCGCTGTGCACGGCGCTGGGTTTCTCGCCCCTGGCCACCGTCTCCATCATCGGCACGGCGGGCGCGCTGGGTGACGCGGGTTCCCCCGCCTCCGACTCGACCCTCGGCCCCACCGCCGGCCTGAACGCCGACGGCCAGCACGACCACATGCGCGACACCGTCATCCCCACCTTCCTGCACTTCAACCTGCCGCTGCTGGCCGCGGGCTGGGTGGCTGCCATGGTGCTCTGAACCCCGGCTCCGGGACATCTTTGGTTCGGTGAGGCAGGATCGATTCATCCCCGGAGCATGCGAGGGTCAGGCACCCTCGCCGGAACGAATCGAGGTGGCCATGAGCCCGTCACACCCCCACCGCACCGCATCCGCCGGCACGCGCCAGGTGGAGTTGAATCCCCTCTTCGCCCGGCCAGGTGAGGCCACCGAGCTGCCGCGCACCCGCCTGCCCCGAGGCGAATCGCTGCCGGAAACCGCCTACCAGATCGTCCACGACGAGGCGGTGCTCGACGGCAACGCCCGCCTCAACCTGGCCACCTTCGTCGGCACCTGGATGGACGATCACGCCAACCGCCTGGCGTTGGAGTCGGCGGACAAGAACATGATCGACAAGGACGAGTACCCCCGCACCGCGGAGATCGAAACCCGCTGCTGGCAGATGCTCGCCGACCTGTGGCACTCCCCCGACCCGGAACACACGATCGGCACCTCGACGATCGGGTCGTCGGAGGCGGCGATGCTGGGCGGCCTGGCGTTGAAGCGTCGCTGGCAGCAGGCCCGCCGCGCCGCCGGGAAATCCGCGGATCGCCCCAACCTGGTGATGTCCAGCGCCGTGCAGGTGTGCTGGGAGAAGTTCTGCAACTACTGGGACGTGGAGGCGCGCTACGTGCCGGTCAGCCGGGAACATCCGATATTCGACGGCCACGACCTGGAGCACTACGTCGACGAGAACACCATCGGCGTGGTCGCGATCATGGGAATCACCTACACGGGACGCTACGAACCGGTCGCCGGGATCGCGGCCGCCCTGGACCGCATCCAGGCCGAGACCGGACTCGACGTCAAGATCCACGTCGACGGCGCGTCGGGGGCCATGGTGGCACCCTTCCTGCAACCGGACCTGGAATGGGACTTCCGGCTGGAACGGGTGGTCTCCATCAACACCTCGGGACACAAGTACGGGCTCGTGTACCCGGGTCTGGGGTGGGTGGTGTGGCGCACCGCCGACGACCTGCCCGAAGATCTGGTGTTCCGGGTCAGCTACCTGGGAGGCGACATGCCGACCTTCGCGCTGAACTTCTCCCGCCCCGGATCGCAGGTGCTGCTGCAGTACTACTTGTTCCTGCGGCTCGGTTTCGACGGGTACCGGCGCGTCCACGAGACGTCACGGTCGGTTGCCACCTTCCTGTCAGGCGAGATCGGCGCCATGGACGACTTCGAACTGTGCAGCGACGGCACCGACATTCCCGTCTTCGCCTGGCGCCTCACGCAACGCCCCGGCCGCAACTGGGGCCTGCACGACCTCTCCGACCGGCTGCGGATGAAGGGCTGGCTGGTTCCCACCTACCCCCTGCCCAATGACCTGGCCGACGAACTGGTGCAGCGCGTCGTGGTCCGCAACGGTTTCAGCCACGATCTGGCCCACGCCTTCCTCGACGACCTGCGCTGTGAGGTCGACCACCTGAACGCCCTGACGGCCCCCATGCCGGCGATCACCAGGCAGCCCGGTTTCCACCACTGAGACCGGCCGAGTTTGCCCAGTCCCGGGTCCTCGGGTAGGGTTCCCCGCGGAGGATTCGCCTAGAGGCCTATGGCGCTCGCTTGGAAAGCGGGTTGGGTTCACGCCCTCACGAGTTCGAATCTCGTATCCTCCGCCACAAGAAACGCATCATATGAACCCCCGGTTTCCGCACCGGGGGTTCGGCGTTTTCCGGAAGCCCACTCTCCCCACACCACATCGCCAACCCCGCCGCCACTCACCTGCGCCACAACGCTGACGTTCAGCATCGCAGCACACGTCACGCAGGCCCCTCGGACCACCCCGGACGATCCGCGACCGCCAGAGCCGCAGGCACCATGGCCACCACCACCTCATCCAGCCAGGCAGGCATCGGCCCAGCCCCCGCACCGAGGAAAGGACGCACCAGCCCGTAGGTAGTCTGCTGGACCGCGATCCGCACCAGTTTGAGGGGCTCCAGGGATCCAAAACGCCGCCGGGTCAACTCCCCCATCACCGCAAAGACCTTGTCGTTGAGCCCCCGGACCGCCTCCCGCAGGTCGTCGGGACAGGCGGCGAGCTCATCATCTCCGGCCTCCAGGCGCGCCATCACGTCCTCGTGTCGGAAAAGCGTCAAGGCCCTGGCCTCACCGGGATGCTCGCGGCAGTAACGGGGAATGGCGACGGCAGCCGCGGTGAGCGCCTCCCCGGGATCCGGGACGACCCAGCGGCAGCCAGGAAGTCGACCTGGAATCGCCTGATGCTGCGCACCCACAACGCCAGCAGCAACACCTCCCGGTTCGCGAACCGGTAGTAGAGCGACCCGACCCCACCCCCCACAGCAGCCGCGATATCAGCCGTGGTGGCTGCCTTCCCCTCCCGCGCAACAACCACGAGAGCAGCATCCAGCAGCGCGTCTTCACTGAACTTCGGCGGCCTTCCCACGGCAGCAAGCGTACCCACCCTCTGCTAGTTTTTGAGCATGAAATCAAAAAAATTTCCTCTGGTGGGCTGGAGTCTCGTGCTCATCGGAATCATTCACAATCTCTTCGGCGTCATCGCCGGATGGCGGCTTCTGGTCGATGCGACGAAAGCAGGTCTGATGGGGGTCTGGGACACCCCACCCTCCAGAGGCCTGATTTTCTGGTTCCTGGTGACGGGATTCGCGTTGATCGCCATCGGCCTGCTCGCCGCGCACCTGGAACGCTCGGGGGTGGCCATCCCCTGGTCCTTCATCGTGTTCTTCGGCCTGTTGACGCTAACCGGGGTGGTTCTCATGCCGGCCTCGGGCTTCTGGTTGCTGCTGTTCCCCGTCGCAGCATCGATCCTTCGCCACACCCGCCACTGACCCCAAGAGAACACCCAGCTCCCCGACACAAAACCCCGACACCGTTCACTGACTAACGCATGCCATTGCCTACTCACCCCATTAGGATGTCGGCCAAGGAGGCGAGATGGCGACTGAGGAGAACCTGGCACAACAGCGGCAACTCTACGGAGAACCGCTCGCCGACATCACAGGACGCGTTCGGAACAGCCTGAACCTGACGCAGGCGGGCCTGGCGCAGATCCTGGGTCTGTCCGCCCCCATGATGTCCCAACTGCTGTCGGGCCAGCGCGCCAAGATCGGCAACCCGGCTGTTCTCGGGCGCCTGCAGGCCCTCGTGGAACTGTCCCGGCAGGCTGCAACCCTGACGGCGACGCAACGCACGGAACGCCTCAAGGAAATCCAGGAAGCCACGCCCACGATCTCCACATCCCTGAATCCCGCCGTCCGAGAGCTGCACAACGCGGCACCACCGGAGGAACTGCTGCGACTCGCAGAGCTCACCACGTCCCCCGAGCTGACGCGTCTGCTGAGGATTGCGGCCCGGCATGGGTGAAGTTTTCGGAGGACGATATGAGCTGATCGACCTGCTCGGCGAGGGCGGCATGGGTGCGGTGTGGCGCGCCCGCGACCTGAAGCTGAACCGGATCGTCGCCGCCAAGGTACTGCGCCAGTCGGACGCATCGGCTCTGCTGCGCTTCGTCCGGGAGCAGGGACTCCGGGTGAACCACCCCAACGTGATCGCCCCACTCGGCTGGATCGGCGAGGACAACCAGGTGCTGTTCACCATGCGCATCGTCGCCGGAGGCTCATTGGCGACACTGATCGGCGACCACGGCGCCCTGCCTCCCCGCTTCGCCGCCGAGATCCTGCGACAGCTCCTGGCCGGCCTCCAAGCGGTCCACGCCGCCCACCTGGTGCATCGAGACGTCAAACCGGCGAACATCCTCCTCGATGCCACCGGATCAGATCGCCCCCACGCCTATCTCACCGACTTTGGGATCGCCGTCGATCTCACCGGGCCACGCCTCACCGAGACCGGCCTGGTTCACGGCACCCCCGGCTACCTGGCCCCTGAGCTACAGAATTTCGGGGATGTGACCCCCGCGGTGGACATGTTTGCGGCCGGCATGGTGGGCGCCGCAATGCTCACGGGAGCTCGCCCTCGCGATCTCGGCATCGACTCCACCACCCCTACTCCCGAGGGAATACCCGAGAGCCTCTGGTCCCTGATCCGCGACCTCATCAACCCCGACGCCGAAGGACGTCCGTGCATGACGGAGGCCCTGCACCGCCTGGAGGCCCCCGAACTGGCGTGGCAGGAGGGCGCCGCCGAGTACGTCGAGGTGTTCCATCAACTCGAACCCCTGGACCCCACAAGCCCACACACCTCGTCACAGGGCTTCGAACATTCGGGAACGCTGCTGTCCCCGTACGTCGCATCCTTCCCGACGCCTTCCTCCTCGCAATTTCCGCAGCGGACGCCCACCACCGACCGCATCCCACAGCCGACCCCTCCGACCGGCCAGCTCCAGCAGGCGCACCCCGGATACACCCAGTTCCGCAGTCCTCACACCTCGACGGCCCTACAGGCCCAGCCCTCCGCCACCCCTCTCCACGCTCAATCACCACATTCACTGCCAATGCTTTCTCAGGCCGAAAGCCCCGCCCCGCGGCGGAAAGGCAGAGGAAAACGCCACACCTCCGACTGGGTGCTGTTCGCAGCCTCCGTGGCGGCCTTCATCGCTGGCGTCGTCTTGTTGGTGTTCTGGTACGTGATCTAGGACAGCGCCACCCAAACGAGAACCAAGAACGGGCAGCAACTCTCCCCGGCAATCGGTCGGGATCGCCACCACCCCGCATCTCGGGTCCGGGTGGCTTCAGCCTCTCCGCCGCAACAGCACGGAGGCCACAGCTCCGCCACTGAGCACGACAATCGCACCGCCGCCCCCAAACAACGCCAAAGACTTGACGTCGGATGTCGTGGCTTGATCCGACCAGGCCCATCCTGGGTCCGCCGCGACCCCACCGGCCTGCTGACGCCCCGGCTCCAGCTCCGGGGCGTCAGCCGGGGTTCCCTCACCCCGCACCGCGGTGTCCGCAACCGTGTGCCCATGCACCGTTTCGGACCCGAGCTGCCGAAGACTCGCCTCCAGCGAATCGGCGTCCTTCGCGTCGTAATAGCTGCCACCGCCCGCCTCAGCCATACAGGACAGCTGCTGACTCACCTTGTCGCCCACACCGAAACCGACGATGTCGATCTGAGGACTCACGCCGTCCGCAACGAGGTCCCGCACCTCCCCACAGGGATCCGGCGAACAGGTCTCCTCCCCGTCCGAGACGAGGATGATGCGCCGCTTGCCGCTGTCTCCCAGGTCTTTGGCACCCTCCTTCAGCGCATACACGATGGGCGTGCTGCTACCACGGGGATGGAACTGGTTAACCGCATTGGCCAGGACCGCTTTGTCCAGGGCCCCAACAGGATGGGCCAGCCGGGAATCTGCGCAGGAACCCGATGCGCTATTCACGTCGACGTCCGCCCCGTACACCCTGAGCCCGACCTCGACATCCGAGGACGCGGTGTCGAAAGCGTGAACGAGAGCATTCTTGGCGGCATCCATTTTGGTTTCACCAGACGGGTCCACGTCCTCCATCGACCCCGAGGAGTCCAGCATCAGCAACACCTTGGGCGCGACATCATCCCCGCGCGCAGCAGACATCAGGAAGCCACACACGGCAACCAGCAACAGGGCCCCACAGGCCGCCGCCAGGCGGTGGTATCGGTTCATTGGCGCACCTCCCATGTCTTTGCAACTGCGAACTTAAGCTTCGCTGCCGCAAATGTCAAGCCTCCGGGAGCGGCGCGTCAGCACCCGCAGGAGGTCACCGCCGGTCCACCATCCTCGATGGACCACGAAGAACACCACAAACTCCACATAGATGAAAACGTGCACATCTCTTGTTCACCAGTCACCGACTTTTCAACGCCTCGTAACATTTTTCGGCACATCTCACACGGGCCAACCAAGCCTCTTTCTCGCGAGAAGGACAGTGACTTTCGACGGCACCACTAAAGCGGAGCTTTAAACTTTTGACAACCATCCACTTCTATCGCCAAACTTCTAATATGACCGTACCGCTCAGGGCGCTGGACACCAGCACCAGACCGCAAAACCAAAGGAAGACCATGTCGAGGATTGAACAGATCCAGCAGCACCTACAAAGGCTCGTCGCTCTCACCCCTGACCTCGAGGGAGCACTTCTCGTCACCCTCGATGGCCTGCCCATCGCATCGGGCCTCGCAGGAGGCACGGACGAGGACCGCGTCGCCGCCATGGGTGCGGCCGCACTGGCCCCCGGCACCCGCACCGTCAGCGAGCTGAAACGAGGAGAGCTGGAACAGGTTCTCGTAAAGGGCAGCGATGGCTACATCGTCCACATCGCGGCCGGCCCCGAGGCAGTCCTGATCGGTATCTCGAACGGCTACGCGAAACTCGGCATGATCCTCTTCGAAATGAAGGCGACTGCCAAGGACCTCGCTCGCGAACTCGCATGAAAACCCTGGGGGACATGACCTGTCCGGGGCGGGCCATGCGCTGGACCTACTACGACGGCAGCAGCCGTCAGGTGGTGGTCACCGATGTGGAAACCCGCTTCCCGACGGGCGAACTGATCGTGTCGCAAACCGACCGGGACGGGGTGATCACGACGTGCAACGAAGCGTTCGTGATCATGTCGGGTTTCACCGAGGAAGAACTCATCGGAGCACCCCACTCGATCCTGCGTCACCCGGACATGCCCAAGGCCGCGTACGCGGACCTGTGGTCCACCGTCCAGCAGGGAAAACGTTGGAGCGGATACGTGAAGAATCTCCGAGCCGCCGGTGGCTACTACTGGGTTTATGCCACTGTAATTCCGAAGGTGCGAGGCGGCGAGATCGTCGGCCATACCTCGGTGCGACGCGAACCATCGCGGGACATGGTGTCCGAAATGGAAAAGCTGTACGCAGAAATGGTGAAGGCAGAGGGTCGCTGAAATGACGTTGCAGTTCGCCATCAGTCCCGATGTGAACATTCAGAATGTCACGGACTGGTTCATTTTCAACACCAAGCTGCAGCGAATCACCGGAGAGGCCTTTCACCCGACCGCCTACACGGATTTCGCCGACCTCCACTCAGCCTTTGAAGAAAACAGGGCTGACCTCGTCTATGCAAATGCAGCGGATACGGCATACCTGGTCCGGGACAAGGGATACCTTCCCATTGCCTGGGCCAGTGGGATGGCGAAGGAAGCCACGGTGGTGGTGTCGGCCGACAGCGAAATCCAGAAGGTCACGGATCTGACCTCCCCGCTGACCGCAGCGGCCACCGACGCCCCGGACGTCGAGAGGATCTGTCGCATTCTCCTGGAACCCGCGGACCTCGCATACCCGGATATCGAGGTCTCCCTCAGGCCGAATCCCGTGCTCGTCGCGAAAGCGGTCATGCAGGGGCAGGTACCGGTCGGCTTCTTCCCACAGAACGCCTACGACGAGCTGTCATCGATGGTCAAGATGCAGCTCCGGGAACTGATTCGCAGCCGAATCTACGTGGTGCGCAGCAGTCTTCTCGCCAGCCCCGGCATCGCGCATCTTGTGGAGCCGATCTGGAAGGGCCTGGAGCAGTTGAGCGCCGATCCCGCCACCAAGGATCTGCTCACCGCCCTGGGCGCCCCGCAGGGTTGGGAGCGCTTGGAACGGGAAGACACCGAATTCATGATTGACCTCATGGATGCGCTGGCCCAGGAAGGTTCCCCAAACCGGTAGAAGCAGGCAGGAACCGCACCGAAAATCCACGTGCAGCGCCTCGGGAATCCGAGGCGCTGCATCGTCGATACCGATATTGCAGCTCCGGGCACATCTCCCGGAGCTTTCCCGTGCCGCACAGCACTCACCCGCCTTGTCCTCCTTTTCAGGACCGCTTCAGGGTGACTATTGCGCCCCAGGTTTCCGCCCGGGCGCAAACGGGGCGCGGCGACAATCGGAATGCCTCACACGTGTGTTCAACCTGCGAGAGCCGTTGCCCGCGCACTTTCACGTGGCAGGGTATGTGGAAGCAATGAGGCCCAGGAGAAGACCATGTCTCAGCACTTCCACCGTCATCCGAACCTGTTTGTCGCCGCGGCGCTGACCGGAGGTTTACTGGTCGGCTGCAATCCGCCGCTCGCGCCGGCTCCACCTGTTACGACGCCCACGTCGATGACGGCATCCGAACCACCAAGTCCTAGCCCATCACCAACCTTGGCTCCCAGCCCTGCCCGAAAGCCGATTCAGATTCCCGGCGCCTATCCAGGGGCCGGTGGGCCACGTCCCGACAATGCAACCCCAGTCACCGCCGTCCATCAGGATGTGGCGACGATCATCAACCCAGCGGAGAACATCGGCTGCGACTTCTCCGAGCAACACTCGTACGTTGGTTGCGGAATCGACAATTACGTCACAGACATGCCCTATGGTCGCGATCAGGCAGGACCGAAGTGGTGGGTGGAGATGTCAACGAGCGATTCTCCCGGCCTGGAGGAGCCCACGATCACGTCCAAGAACAGGGCCCCCGCTTTCCAGAGATCAGAAACTCCCCCGCAGGTGGTGCCGTACGGCACCGTCGTCTACCACGGCGACTACACGTGTGCATCTGAACTAGCGGGCATGACCTGCTGGAACACGACCACCGGCCACGGCGCATTCATGAGCAGCATGAACACAACGACGTTCTAGTGTGATGACCAGGTCCGTTGGTCGGGTCGGCGCGTTGGCTCTGTGTGGGGTGAGGTTGTCCAGGAACCGGCGCTAGACAAGAGCCCTTCCGGCATCCCACGCCCCGAGCCTGGCTCAAGATCGATCCGGTGCCGAGTGACCAGCCACGCTCGGAGCCCTCCATCATGGCGTCTTCCCGCTCGGATTCGTTTATCGTCGGCCAGCCTTTGGTAGCGCTTGGAGAGCAGTGATGGCTCGTTGAAGGGACGGGCAGCTCTGAGCTGCAACGGAAACGTTCCAGTGGCGGGATGCAAACTCGGTCAGGCGCTCCACGAACAGCGGACCCGGGTGTGCCTGCCCGTGCACAACCTCCTCCCGGATGTCGCGGCTGCGGCTGCGCTGGCAGAGGCGAAGGAGCGTGTGGTTTGGCCTCGGGATCAACGGGAACCGTGTCGAACGAGACAGCGAAATAGCGGCTGAATCCGAGTCTGTCTGCCATCAACCATGCCTCGGTCATAGTGTGCACGATCCTCAAGGCGAACAACGGGTTATCTGGGATGCCGGCCAGCAGTCTTCGACGCAGGCTCACGGGGCATTGGTTATCCGAATCCCGGAACACCACCCAGGGCTGGTCGCGGGCGGCCCTCGAATAGTTGGCCAGCTTTGAGTCAAGCTTGGTCTTTCCCCGGGTCACAGTCACATGGCGCACTTGCCTTCCAGCAAACTCCACCACTCGCCTCGCGGCTGCTTTGTCGGACTCACCCTCCACCACGACGTGCATGGCTACCGCCGCGCGGCCTTGATGAGGCCGGTCAGGTCGCCTGGGCTGATCAGCTCCGCCACCACTTCGGACAGGGGAAGG